>NZ_JAFFZF010000020.1:0-93485 GCF_016924115.1 Gordonia sp. BP-119 | reverse complement strand
GCCGCCTCCCCCGCCACCACCACCGCCGCCCGCGCCCTTCGACTTCGGCGACAGCGCAGCCGGGGCGATGCCGGGAGAACCGTGTTCGACGTTCAGCATCTTGCTGATCGGTTGCATCAGCGAGGTGGGCAGTTCGGTGGCCGTCGACATCGCCGGCGACACGACGTCGAGGATCGAACTGGCCAGCGTGAACGGCGATTGTCCCGCGCCCGCGGTGGGCGCACCGGTGACGGCGACCGGGGCACCGTTCACGGCCATCGCCGTCGTCGGGCCGAGTAGTTCGGCCCGGGTCACCGCGACCGCGGCGGTCGCCTGCGACAGTCCGACAGAGGCGAACCCGGCCGCTGCTGCGAAGCCCGCACCGACCGCCGGTGTCATCATCATGGGGACCGCCATGCTGGTGATCTTCGCGACCGTCGCCGCGATGATCCCCTGCACCACTGCCAATCCCTTGGCGACGATCGCCGCGGCCGTTTTGGTGTCGAGCGAGATCCCCGACCCCTGCGTGGCCAGAGCCGAGCTGTTCGCCCCCGCCTCGGCGGTCTTGGCGCCGGCGCTCACCGCGCCCTGCCCGGTCCACAGCTGGTCGGCGAGCTTGAGTGCGCTCTGCCCCATCGTCATCGACGTCTCGAGCACCTTGGTGAGGCTCTCGAAGATGACGGTCGGGTCGAATCCGCCACCCGAGAGATCACCGGTGCCGAAACCACCTAGCAGATCGGTCATCGGTTTGATGAACATGTCCAGGTTCGGTGGCTGCAGCGGTGGCAGTCCCGGCATCGGCGGCAACGGGGGCAGCACCGGCAGCGGAGGCAGACCCAGTCCGCCCAGGACGTCGGCGACCGTGCGGTCGAGGATCGGGCCGAGCGGGGTCGCCTCGATCATCTCCTGCACCGTCATGTGGTTCAGGGCAGGCACATCCGGGATGCCCGGTAGCGGTGGAACCGTCACAGCACCGAACGGATGGCTGCGGCACTGGCGGCATCGGTGCCCTCGAACTCGGCGAGACCCGCCGCAGTCGACGCCGCGGTGGCGGCATGGACGGCCGCGAGCTGCCCCACCGACATGAGGTGACTGGCCTGCGCAGCGATGAACGCGGCGAGGAACTCCTGCCCGATGAGCCCGAAGACGGGGACCATCGCCGCGGTGTTGGCCGCGGCGTCGATCGACCCGGCGGTGCCGACGGCGGTTGCCATCGCGGCGTTCGTGGCGGCGAAGCCCTCGAGCACCTCCGGCGTCACCTTGACGTTCGTCATTCTCGAACCCCCTCGTGGGTGTCAGTCTGATGGATCGGTGTCATGTCGGCCGGGTCCGTCATTCGGCCGGACGAGCGGTCAGCATGTCGCCGAACGACTCGTTGAACTCCTCGGTCACCGCGGCGATCCGGGCGTAGACCTTCTGTGCGGCCAGCGCGGCGGTCGTCACGACCTGGTCGGCCAGCCGGCTCGCGCCGAGTTCGTTGGCGCCGTACGCGAATTCGAGGTCGATGAGCGCGCCCTTGCCGTCCACCTCGGCGGTGACCAGCCCGTCGGACGACGTCTCCCGGACCGAGATCGCGCGTAGCTTCTCCTGAAACCCGTGCAGGCCGTCGAGCTGCCGTTGCGCGCGCGCCTCGAGTTCGTCCATCCCCCAGGTCATCGCTGCAACCACGACGCGGGCGCGTCGGCTTCCTCGTCGTCGCGCCATTCGGCTCGTGCGAGATCGTCCGGGCGGGGCAACTGCATCTCCTGCACGAGGTCCCGGTCGATGCCGGCGGCGAGCAGGTTCTCGCGGAGCCGGATACCGGCGGACATCGCCGCCTGCTGACAGAGTCGGAGGATGTCGCTGGCGAGCAGAGCCGGATCCTTGTCGAGTTCGGACGCCTCGATACGAACCGCCACCGGAAGACCTTGCGCGGTGGTCCGGACGCCGAGCCCGCCCGACCGTGACCGCGCGGTCACGAACTCGTGCAACACCGCCCACGGGTCGTCGGGATCACTGTCGATGAGATCCCGAGGATCGTCGGAGTAGGTCATGGAAAGCTGCACCCCCTTCACGCCGAATATGACGCAGCCGGGGTCCCTTCCGGTTCCATCGAATTTTCGTTCGACGGAACCAGACCTCCCACATACGGATCCGTGAAGAACCGCGCACCCCGCTGCGCACATGTGTTGAGTGCCTGCATAGTGCCATACTCGGTTCGGCCCCACCACACCAGAGATGCACTATGCCGAACGCGTGTCTTCGAGGCGGCCCTGTGGACGTCGTCCGGACCAGGTCGAGGACCTTGGGTAGACTGCCGCAGGACGCAGCCGGGGTCGATCGACAAAACGGGGTGGATCGCTGCACGCCTCGCCGAACTCGCCGCAACGCGATCGGCGCCCGGCCGCTTGACCAGAGGATTCCCCGATGACGTACGAGAACCCGACGAGACCGGACGGAACCGGGCCCGGCGCTCCTGATGCCGACGCCCCGGCGCCGCCGCCCTGGCTGCAGTTCGCCCCGCCGACCGCCGCTCCACAACAGCCGCCGGCAGCAGCGCCCGCGCCGCCCGCACCCCGGGGACCGTCCGCACGTCCGGACAGCGCATCACCGGCCCGCGAGACGATGCCCCCGCGGCCGGACTTCGAAAGCCGGTCGGCGCCACCGCCCGACCACGCCGGCGCCGCCGACCACCCCGGGGCCGCGCCCGCCGATCCGCATCCTCACGGCGGGCCCGTTCCGCCGGAGTCGCGTCCCGAGATCTCACCGACCGAGAACCCGGTCGCTGCCCCGTGGTCGCCGCAGGCCCCTCCCGTCCCGGGGCCGGACCACTTCGGACCCGACAACCTCGGACCCGGGCACGTCACCGGCCCGGCACCGTCATCCGGAATGCCGCCGCACCCCGCCTCGCCGCAGATCGTGCCGCCCGCCCCGCCGGCTCCCCAGTCCGCTCCCGCGTGGTCCGCCCAGCCGGGGATGCCACCGACTCCGGTCGCCGGCCATCACCCTCCGCCGTACGCGGGTCCGGCTCCGATGGGCCCCGGTCCCGCCCCCGCCTTTCCCGGGCAGCCGATGCAGCACGGATACGGGCCGCCGTCGGGAGGCCCCTCGCTCGACGAGGTGGCACTCATCCGGAAGGCTCGTCGGGCGCCGAGTCGCGGCTGGCGTCGTGCGGTGCACACGCTGTCTGCCGGTGCGATCAATCCCGGTGAGTCGCAGGGCGACATCGAATATCAGCAGCTGCTCGAACGGGTGAACCGGCCGGTCCGGGGCGACTATCGGATCGCCGTGCTGTCGCTGAAGGGCGGAGTCGGCAAGACGACGACCACCGTCGGCCTCGGCTCGACGTTCGCCTCCCTGCGGGGCGACCGCGTCATCGCCGTCGACGCCAATCCCGACCTCGGTACGCTCGCACAGCGCATTCCGCAGCAGACTCGGTCGACCGTCCGCGACCTGCTCGCCGATGAGAACGTCTACCGCTACTCAGACGTCCGGGCCCACACGTCGCAGGCGCCGAGTCGCCTCGAAGTCCTTGCCTCCGAACGAGACCCGGCGATGGCCGAGGCGTTCAACGAGGAGGAATACCGCGGCGTCATCACCGTGCTGCAGCGCTTCTACAACATCATCATCACCGACTGCGGCACCGGTCTGAGCCACTCGGCGATGAACGGGGTCCTCGACCTCGCGAACACGATCATCCTCGTCAGTTCCCCGGCTCTCGACGGCGCCCGCAGCGCCGGCGCGACCCTGGACTGGCTGGAGGCGCACGGTTTCGGACACCTCGTCTCGCGCGCCGTGGTCGTCCTGAGTTCGTCGCGACCCGGGTCGTCGACCATCGACACCGACCAGCTGGGTCAGCACTTCCTCACGCGTTGCCGCGCCGTGCACAAGATTCCGTTCGACGACCACCTCGCCGAAGGCGCGGACGTCGACCTCGAACTGATGTCGAAGCCGACGAAGCGGTCGTTCGTCGAACTCGCCGCGACCATCGCCGACGATTTCTCGGGTGGCCCCGGACAACGGGAGGAGCCGTTCCTCCGCTGACCGACCCCTGATCCCGGGCGGCGGACGGGACCTGGTGCGACGCGGGGCAGACCCTTCGTGACGCGCCCTCCGCAAGCTCCGGGCGGTCCTCAGTATCTACGGCCTCGCAGCCGTCGTGGACTTCGAGAGAACACTTGTGAGCGCCCAGATTTCATGCTCCCTGAGGTGCGAGCGAAGCGAGCCACGAAGGGTGTAGCAACGTGTCTCGCCAGCCCTTCGTGGCTCGTCGCTAGCGCTCCTCGCGCCTCAGGGAGCACAGGGAGGGCATCGCTTCACCCCATAGACCAGCGGTTTTGTTGTTCTTTCGGATCAGGGACCGGTGATTCGCCTCAGGGCGTCTCGGCGCGCCGATCGCGCCGCGCGATCCGCCAGCGCCGACCGAAGTGGATGAATGTCGGTATGACGATCGTGCACACGGAGGCGATGATGAAGATCTCGATGTTGTCGCGGATGACCGGGATGTTGCCGAGGAAGTAGCCGAGCAGGATGATCCCGGCCGCCCAGGTGAAACTGCCGAGCACGCTGAAGAGGGTGAACGTCCGATGTGGCATGCCGCTGAAGCCGGCGACCAGCGGGGTCAGGGTGCGGACGATCCCGATGAACCGGCCGAAGAACACGGTGAGCGGCCCGAAGCGGTCGAAGTAGTGGTTCGTCCTGGCCAGATACTCGGGTCCGATGGTGCGCATCAGTTTGCCCTCGACCACCCCGCGCCCCACACGGCGGCCGATGAAGTAGCCGCACTGGTCGCCGATGATCGCCGCCAGCGGCACAGCCAGGCACAACAGCCACAGCGGTGCGAAGGGATCGGGTTGCGCGGCGAACACGCCGGCGGTGAAGAGCACCGAGTCGCCGGGAAAGATGAACCCGACCAGGATGCCGGTCTCCACGAAGATCAGCACGCAGAGTCCGATGAGGCCACCGGTGGCCACGAAGGACTCGATGTCGAAGGGGTTCATCGAATCCAACACTAGTGGCGCAGCGACCCGCCGGGGCCCGGTGACCGTCGCGACGTGGCAAAGCGTCGGCAACCATTCAGATCCCGGCAACCCAGGTCCGGCCGGCACCCCGGCACCCGACGCGCACGACGACCGGTGATGCGGTTTACTCGACGACTAGCGGGACAACGCCCGTTGCCATCCACCGCTCCGTCGCGAGGACGCGACCGACACCGCCCGAGCGACACCGAGGGGAGAGACAGTGCCCACCAAGCACCGGGATCCGTCCCCGACCACGACGTCCGGTCCGACGCTGCGTCCGGTCTCCGACACCGACGTCCGCATCGAGTACCACACCATCCACGGCTACCGGCGCGCCTACCGGATCGCCGGCAGCGGTCCGGCGCTGCTGCTCATCCACGGCATCGGTGACAACTCGTCGACGTGGGACGAGGTCATCCCGATCCTCGCGCAGCACTACACCGTCATCGCACCCGACCTGCTCGGCCACGGGGAATCGGACAAGCCACGCGCCGACTACTCGGTGCCGGCCTTCGCCAACGGCATGCGCGACCTCCTCGTCGTCCTGGGGATCAGCAAGGTGACGGTCGTCGGCCACTCCCTGGGCGGCGGCGTCGCGATGCAGTTCTGCTATCAGTTCCCGCGCTTCGTCGAGCGCCTGGTGCTGGTCGCGGCCGGCGGGGTCACCCGCGACGTCAACCCCGCCCTGCGGTTGTTCTCGCTGCCCGTCGTCCCGCAGGTGCTGTCGGTACTCCGCGTCCCCGGCGTGATCCCTGGTCTCACGACGCTCGCGAAAGCGATCGTCGCCGCGCCGGTGCCGCCCCTGTTCCCGTCCTCGGCCACGCCCGAACATCTACTGGCCGACCACGAGGACCTCATGCGGGTCCTCGGTGGGCTCGCCGACCCCACCGCGTCGGCCGCCTTCCTCCGCACCCTGCGCGCCGTCGTCGACTGGCGCGGCCAGTCCGTCACGATGCTCGACCGCTGCTACCTCACCGAACGCCTGCCGGTCCTGCTCGTGTGGGGCGACCGGGACATCGTGATCCCCCATCACCACGGCGAACTGGCGCACTCGGCGATCCCACACTCGGAGTTCGAGACCTTCTCCGGCTCAGGACATTTCCCGTTCCACGACGACCCCGAACGGTTCTGCCGGATCGTCATCGACTTCATCGCGCGCCACGCGCCGGTGGAATTCGATCCGCTCAACTGGCGGCATCTGATGTCCGAGGGCGCCCATCCGGAGCAGTTCGTCGGCGACGACGAGACCGTCGACGAGGTGCTCGAGGCCTTCGGAGACGAGCGCAACGCCACCTGACCCGAAACACACTCGCGTATGCCACCATTGCGGGATGACGTACCCGGGGAATGGCAATGACGGCACCCGTCCGTTGCCGCATCAGCCGAACGCCTACGACTCCAGTCCCGGCTTCGTGCCCACTCCCGCCCAATTCCCGGGCCCCGGCATGGGTTACGCGCCGCCCGGGCCGTTCTTCGACGCGGGTGCCGCAGCATTACCCGAGCCGCCGCTCGTGGTCATCGGTGACATCACGTGCACACAGCACTACGTGATCACGCCGTCGGGCACGTTCCCGCTCGCGGGTTCGCAGTGGGAGGTCACCGACATGTCCGTGTCCTCCGAACAGATGTCGCAGACGGGCCTGGTGCTGGCGCTGGTCGGGTTCTTTCTGATCTGCTTTCTGAGTCTGCTGTTCTTGCTGATGAAAGAACGGCGCACAACGGGCTTCATCCAGGTACGGGTCCGGGGCGCGGGCGGCGCGATGCACGTCACCAACATCCCCGCCACGTCGCCCTGGACGATGAGCGATGTGTCCGGTCGCGTGTACTACGCACGCGAACTGGCCACCGTCGCCTGAGCCGCCCGCACGTTCGAGATGAGCACGCCGCTCCATCCAGTCACGAGGAGGACCACCCGATGACCACACCAGACAACCCGGGCGACAAGCCCCACGACCCGTTCGTCAAGCAGCCACCGGCCGACGCCTCGCCGTCGTACGGCACCGACCCCGGCCAGCAGCCGGGGGGTTCGGAGTTCGGCACCGCGGGGACCTCGCAGCCCGGCGTCGGCAATCCCCAGTACGGCGACCAGCAGTACGGGAGCCAGCAGTACGGGGCACCCCAGCAGTACGGCGACCAGCAGTACGGGGACCAGCAGTTCGGGGCACCCCAGCAGTACGGCGCACCCCAGCAGTACGGAGCCCCGCAGGGCGGGTATCCCGCGGCGCCCGGTTACGGCTACGGCGGCGCTCCCGACCCCACTGCTCCCTACGGCCGCGACCCGGCCACCGGCGAACCGCTGTCCGACAAGTCGAAGCTGGTTGCCGGCCTGCTGCAGATCTTCCTGGGCAGCCTGGGCGTCGGCCGCTTCTACATCGGCGACAACACCACCGGCGCGATTCAACTCGGCCTGACGATCCTCGGCTACATCACCGCGATCTTCCTGATCGGGTTCGTCATCATCTTCGGTGTCGCCATCTGGGCGCTGGTCGACGGCATCATGATGCTGACCGGCAGTGTTCGGGACAAGAACGGCCTCAAGCTGGGCAACTGACCGCTGCGCTCGAGGAGGCCCCGGGGATCGGTCCCCGGGGCCTCCTTGTGTCACAACAACTCCGGGGTCGCCGTCGAGACGGCGGGTGGTCACCCACCGCAGCAACCGGTCGACCCGCGCACGTCGCGGGTCACCGTGTTGCGTGCGGCGAGTTCGTCGTCGGCGGGATAGTCGACGCCGACCAGGCACAGACCCCGGGCCTCGGCGACGGGTACCTGGCTACTGCGTTCCCGCTCCTCGAGAAGCCCACGGCACCAGTCGATGTCGCGCCTGCCGTCGCCCACACTCGCGACCGCGCCGACCAGCGACCGCACCATCGACCAGCAGAACGCGTCCGCGCTCACCTCGCCGACGAGGACTCCTTCGGCGTCCCGAGTCCAAGAGAACCGCTGCAATTCCCGGATCGTGGTCGCACCCTCCCGCCGACGGCAGAACGCCGCGAAGTCGTTCAGGCCGAGCAACTCCGACGATGCCGCGTTCAACGCGTCGACGTCGAGCGGCCGACGCCATGTCGCGGTCGTCCGCGCGACCACCGGTTCGGCACCCCACCGTGCATCGGTCAACCGGTAGCGGTAATGCCGGCGCAGCGCCGAGAACCGAGCGTCGAACTCCTCCGGGACGACGCGCACGGCCGTCACCCGGACGTCATCGGGACACATCTTCGCGAGACGCCCGACGAGCGTCGCGGGGTCGCCGGCGATCGATCGGGTCTCCAGCACCGACCGCGGAACCGCGGCGTGTGCGACCTGCCCGGTCGCATGCACACCGGCGTCGGTGCGCCCCGCCACGGTCAGCCGCACCGGCACCCGTAGGACCGTCGACAACCTCGTCTCGAGTTCCTCGCACACGCTGCGCTGGCCGACCTGCCGTGCCCATCCGGCGAAGTCGGTGCCGTCGTACGAGATGTCGAAGCGGAGACGACAGAACCCGCCGGCACCGGAATCGGCGCCGACGGGTTCGGTCTGCGGTTCTCGACTCAGTCGACTACTTCTTCTCACCGTCGACGTCGGCTCCGGCTGCCTCGGCATCGGGAGCGGTCGCGGCGGTGGACTCGTCGTCGACGGCCTCGGCGACAGCTTCGGCGTTGGCGACCTCGGCATCGGTGGCGTCGGCCTCGACGGCCTCCACCACGTTCGCGTCAGCCGAATCGGTATCAGCGACAACCTCTTCGGTGGCGTCGAGCTTGTCCTCGGCGGCCTTCTTGGAGGCGGCGACGCGGGTCGCGCGGCTGGCCTCGCTCGACGCGGTGGACTCGCGCACCAGCTCGATCACGGCCATGGGGGCGTTGTCGCCCTTGCGCGGCAGCGTCTTGATGATGCGCGTGTAGCCACCGGGACGATCGGCGAAGAACGGGCCGATCTCGTCGAACAGCGTGTGCACGACGTCCTTGTCACGGATGTCCTTCAGCACCTCACGGCGGTTGGCCAGCTTGCCGGCCTTGGCGTGGGTGATGATCTTCTCCGCGTACGGACGCAGGCGCTTGGCCTTGGCTTCCGTGGTGGTGATGCGGCCGTGCTCGAAGAGCGAGGTGGCGAGATTCGCCAGCATCGCCTTCTGGTGGCTGGCCGACCCGCCGAGGCGGGCACCCTTGGTGGGCTTGGGCATTGTCTTCTCCTAGGAGGACCCCGCATCACTCGATGCGGAAGTCAGGGTTGGGCAGTGACAGCTACCGCCGCGTCGTAGCGACTACAGCTGCTCGGTCTCCGCGAAATCCTCACCGGAATCGGCGTCGAAGGACGCGTCTTCCGACCACGTGCCGGTGGCCGGGTCGTAACCCGCGACCTGCGACGGATCGAAGCTGGCCGGGCTGTCCTTGAGGGACAGGCCGAGCGCGTGCAGCTTGACCTTGACCTCGTCGATCGACTTCTGACCGAAGTTGCGGATGTCGAGCAGATCCGACTCGGTCCGTGCAACCAGCTCGCCGACGGTGTGCACACCCTCGCGCTTGAGGCAGTTGTAGGAACGAACGGTCAGCTCGAGATCCTCGATCGGCAGGCTGAACGACGCGATGTGGTCGGCCTCGGCCGGCGACGGCCCGATCTCGATGCCCTCGGCCTCGACGTTGAGCTCCCGGGCGAGGCCGAACAGCTCCACCAGGGTCTTGCCCGCCGATGCCAGCGCGTCACGCGCACTGATCGAGTTCTTGGTCTCCACATCGAGCACCAGTCGATCGAAGTCGGTGCGCTGTTCGACACGGGTGGCCTCGACCTTGTAGGTCACCTTGAGCACCGGCGAGTAGATCGAGTCGACCGGGATGCGGCCGATCTCGGCACCCGACGCCTTGTTCTGCACGGCCGGGACGTATCCGCGGCCCCGCTCGACGACGAGCTCGATCTCGAGCTTGCCCTTGTCGTTCAGGGTGGCGATGTGCAGATCGGGGTTGTGCACGGTGACACCGGCCGGGGGCACGATGTCGGCACCGGTGACGGTGCCCGGACCCTGCTTGCGCACGTACATGGTGACCGGCTCGTCCTCATCGGAGCTGACCACGAGGCCCTTGAGGTTCAGGATGATGTCGGTGACGTCTTCCTTGACCCCGGCCACGGTGGTGAACTCGTGGAGGACACCGTCGATCCGGATGCTGGTGATGGCAGCACCCGGGATCGAGCTGAGCAGGGTACGGCGCAGCGAGTTGCCGAGGGTGTAACCGAAGCCCGGCTCGAGCGGCTCGATGACGAACTTCGAGCGGTTCTCGGCGAGGACTTCCTCGGTGAGGGTGGGTCGCTGTGAGATGAGCATTCTGTGGATCTCTCCTTTGGCCGCCCGCTATATGACGGCCTCGAGGGTGTACCGAACAGCTGTTGCTGTCGGGCGGGTGTTGCTCGAAGGACTACTTGGAGTAGAACTCGACGATGAGCTGCTCGGTCAGCGGGACATCGATCTGGGCACGCTCGGGCACGCTGTGCACGAGAACACGCAGGGTCGACGGCACGACCTGGAGCCAACCCGGAACCGGACGATCGCCGACGAGCTCCTTGGCGATCTGGAACGGGACGGTCTGCAGCGACTTCGGGCGGACATCGATGATGTCGTACTGGCTGACGCGGTAGCTGGGCACGTCGACCTTCACACCGTTGACGGTGAAGTGGCCGTGGCTGACCAGCTGGCGGGCCTGGCGACGGGTACGCGCGATGCCGGAGCGGTAGATCACGTTGTCGAGACGGGTCTCGAGGATCTTCAGCAGTTCGTCACCGGTCTTGCCGGTGCGACGGTTCGCCTCTTCGTAGTAGCGGCGGAACTGCTTCTCCAGGACGCCGTAGGTGAAGCGCGCCTTCTGCTTCTCCTGCAGCTGGAGCAGGTACTCGCTCTCCTTGATCCGCGAGCGGCCGTGCTGGCCGGGCGGGTAGGGGCGACGCTCGAAGGCAGCGTCTCCACCGATCAGGTCGACGCGAAGACGACGAGACTTCTTGGTTGCGGGGCCGGTATAACGAGCCATGTTTCTCTGTTCCTCCCTTTCCCGCTAGACCCGACGCCGCTTGGGCGGACGGCAACCGTTGTGCGGCTGCGGGGTGACATCGGAAATGGTGCCGACCTCGAGGCCGGCTGCCTGCAGGGAGCGGATGGCGGTCTCGCGACCCGAACCCGGCCCCTTGACGAACACGTCGACCTTCTTGACGCCGTGCTCCTGGGCCTTGCGCGCAGCGTTCTCGGCCGCGAGCTGAGCCGCGAACGGGGTGCTCTTGCGCGAGCCCTTGAAACCGACGTGGCCCGACGATGCCCAGCTGATGATGTTGCCGCTGGGATCGCTGATCGACACGATGGTGTTGTTGAACGTCGACTTGATGTGTGCGTGGCCGTGCGGGACGTTCTTCTTATCGCGACGGCGGGTGCCCTTCTTCGGGCCTGCGCTACGTGACTTCGGAGGCATTACTTCTTCTTCCCGGCGATGGTCTTCTTCGGGCCCTTGCGAGTGCGGGCATTGGTCTTGGTGCGCTGTCCACGAACGGGCAGGCCACGACGGTGGCGCAGACCCTGGTAGCAGCCGATCTCGATCTTGCGACGGATGTCGGCCTGCACCTCGCGACGGAGGTCACCCTCGACCTTCACCGAGGCTTCGATGTACTCACGCAGCTTCGAGACGTCTGCGTCGGTGAGATCCTTCGCTCGGAGGTCAGGGCTCAGGCCCGTTCCCTCGAGGATCTCCTTGGAGGTGGTGCGCCCAACTCCGTAGATGTAGGTCAGTGCGATCTCCAGCCGCTTCTCGCGGGGGAGATCCACACCAGCAACACGTGCCATGTGGCGGATTTCCTTTTCGATTTTCAGAGGTCTGCTCCCAGTCCGTCCCGCGAGCTGGTGCCGAACCGTGTGTCCGGCCTCGTGGGCTCCGGCCTCTGATCCGGAGGTAGGCGGTGACGCGTCTGTCGCCGCTGGTGTTGGGAGGTCCTTGTGTATTGAGTTGTCGATCTTCAGTTGTTCTGACTCAAGCGACCCGGAGGGTGCGCGTGATCAGCCCTGACGCTGCTTGTGACGCAGGTTCTCGCAGATCACCATGACCCGACCGTTACGACGGATCACCTTGCACTTCTCGCAGATCGGCTTGACGCTCGGCTGAACCTTCACGTCAATCTCTCCTGCTCGGCTCGCCCGCGCGCACGCCGAAACGGCCGTACACGTGGGTGTCGGTCTCCTCCCGAACGGATGTCCGGGAAGTCTGTCCCCGGCGACGCCGGGAAAGTCCTACTTGTAGCGGTACACGATTCGCCCACGAGCCAGGTCGTAGGGCGAGAGTTCCACGACGACCCGGTCCTCGGGCAGGATGCGGATGTAGTGCTGCCGCATCTTGCCGCTGATGTGGGCGAGAACCTTGTGTCCGTTCTCCAGCTCAATACGAAACATCGCATTGGGCAGGGGTTCGATCACTCGACCCTCGACCTCGATGGCCCCGTCTTTCTTCGCCATGTCCTCCGCGATCCTGGCCTCCGACCACGACATCTGGGCGACGTCGCGGCCCATTGGCCGGGTTGAATCAGTGTTTGTCCGTTAGGGTGTGGGCACCGGTCCGCGAGGACCTGCACCCGGTGTGCACCGACCGGACCCACGTGCTGACACGCCGAGGCCCGGCGCGCGATGCGCACCGACGGTCCATGCTACGCGAACAGGCAGGCCAGGCCAAATGCGTGCGCGGCGTCGCAAGGAGGTCCAAGCGGATGGGGACGGTCGACGACTATCTCGACGGGCTCGACCCGGACGACCGCGCGGTCATCTCCCGGATCTATGACGTCGCCCGCGACACGGTCCCCGGCACCGCGCAGGGCAAGGGCTACGGGATGCCGGCCCTGACGTATCGCGGTAGCCCGCTCCTGTCGGTGATGCGCACCAAGAAGCACATCGGGCTGTACCCGTTCAGCCCCGACGCGGTCGACGCCGGGCGGCCGTTCCTCGCGGGTTTCGACGTCCAGAAGGGCACCTTACGTTTCCAGCCCGACGCCCCTCCGTCGGACGACGCGATCCGCGCCATGATGACGTTCCGTCGCGATCAGATCGATGGTTGAGGCGAGGGGTGCTGGCACACTGTCGCCATGCTTGCCTTCCTTGTCCGCACCGTACTGACCGCGGTGGCGTTGTGGGTCGCGACGCTGATCGTGCCGGGCATCGACTTCGTGGGCGGTTCGACGACCGCCGAGAAAGTCGGTATCGCCCTGGTGGTCGCCGTGATCTTCGGTGTTCTGAACGCGATCATCAAGCCGATCGTGCAGATCATCGCGATCCCCTTCTACATCCTCACGCTCGGTCTGATCCACATCGTCATCAACGCGTTGATGCTGGAGCTCACCGCATGGATCACCCGTAACACGACGCACTGGGGGCTCGAGGTCGACGATTTCTTCTGGTCGGCGATCTTCGGCGCGATCGTCGTGTCGGTCGTCGGCTGGCTGCTCGCGCTGCTGATGCGGGACCCGGTCGACCGATGACGAGAACACGCGGCGCCGACACACGGCGCCCCGCACTCCGCACGACGTCGGTCCTCGCGGCGCTCGCCGCCGTGGTCCTGGTGGTGGCCGGGTGCGGCAGCGACACCGGCGGGGAGCCACGGTCGGTGACCGTCGTCGGGTCGGGCCAGGTCAGCGGCACCCCGGACACCCTGCGCGCCGACATCGGCGTGGAGGCGACCGCGTCCGATGTGACGACCGCGCTGAACGAGACGAGCGCCAAGGTCACCGCGGTCACCGACGCGGTCGTCGCGGCCGGAGTGGAGCGCAAGGACGTCGCCACGCAGCAGGTGTCGGTGAACCCGCAGTATTCGAGTCCGGCACCCGGCGGTTCGAGCCAGATCAGCGGATACACCGCGACCAACACCATCCGCGTGACCATCCGCGACATCTCGACGGCGTCGACCGTGCTGAGCGCCGCCGCGACCGCCGGTGGGGACAACACGCGCATCAACAACGTCGCCTTCGCCATCGACGACGACTCGGAACTCCTCGAGAAGGCGCGCGAAGCCGCGTTCACCGACGCCCGGGGCCGCGCGCAGCAGTACGCCGGTCTCGCCGGCGACTCACTCGGCGACGTGCTGACCATCAAGGAGAGCACCAGCGGCCAGGAACAGCCGGTCTCGCCCGGTACCTTCGAACGCGACGTGGCGGCCGCGCCCGTACCGGTCGAGCCCGGCCAGCAGGAACTCACCTTCACCGTCACGGTCACGTTCGCGCTCGACTGAACACCCCGTCCGTGCACCGCACCCGGAGATCGGAGGACCGATGCGCGCCGTGCTCCAGCGCGTCAGCCGAGCGAGTGTGAGCGTCGACGGCGAGGTCGTCGGCGAGCTCGACATCCCGCCCGGCGGCGCGGGTCTCGTCGCGCTCGTCGGTGTCACGCACGACGACACCACCGACCACGCGGTCCGGCTCGCCGACAAGATCTGGCGCCTGCGGATCTTCGACGGCGGGGACGGTCCCGAACGCGCGGCCGCCGACCTCGACGCCCCGATCCTGGTGATCAGCCAGTTCACGCTCTATGCCAACACCGCGAAGGGCCGGCGCCCGTCGTGGAATGCCGCCGCGCCCGGGCCCGTCGCCGAACCGCTGGTCGACGCGGTGGTCGACGCGCTCCGGGCCGCCGGCGCCACCGTGGCCACCGGCCGTTTCGGGGCGCACATGGAAGTCGGTCTCGTCAACGACGGCCCGGTCACCCTGGTGCTCGACGTCTGAGACCGCAGCCACGAACAGTCGCAGGACTACCGTGGTGCCGGTGGGACGAATCACCGCACGCCGCCGCGTCACCCGTATCCGACGCGATGCGGAACCGACGCAGCGCGCGGACACCCTGGCCGTCGAGGAGCCGCTCGAGATCCGGGTCGGCGGGCGCACACTCGCGGTCACCATGCGCACTCCCGGCCACGACTTCGAACTGGTCGCCGGCTACCTGGTCTCCGAAGGTGTGGTGACCACCGGCGCGGATTACTCGACGGCCCGTTACTGCGCAGGCACCGACGCGCAGGGCGCCAACACCTACAACGTCATCGACGCGACGCTCGCCCCGCATGTGCCGCCACCCGGTTCCGAGATGGTCCGCGCCAACCCCGTCACGAGTGCATGCGGCATCTGCGGCAAGGACAGCATCGCCGCGGTCCACACCGCGTCGGTCCATGATCCCGCCGCCGACACCATGACCGTGGCCGCCGGGACGGTCCTGGACCTCCCCGACCGGTTGCGAGCCGAACAGAGCGTCTTCGACAAGACCGGTGGCCTGCACGCCGCCGCGCTGTTCGACGCGGATGGTCGCATGCTCGCCGTCCGGGAGGACGTCGGCCGGCACAACGCCGTGGACAAGGTGATCGGGTGGGCGGTTCTCGCCGACCGCCTGCCCCTGTCGGGCACCGTCCTCCAGGTCTCCGGCCGCGCGAGCTTCGAACTCGTCCAGAAGGCCGCGATGGCGGGAATCCCGATGCTGTGCGCGGTCTCCGCGCCGTCGTCACTGGCGGCCGACGCCGCCGACGACCTCGGCATCACGCTCGTCGGCTTCTCTCGCGGCGAGTCGATGGTGATCTACAGCCGTCCCGATCGCATCTCCCTGTCCGAAGCCGCGATCACCGAAGAGGTTTCGGTCCCGCGCTGAGGTCGTGACGACGCGGGTCGTCGAGGGCGACCCCGCTGATCGGATCGAACCAGTACGTCTCGTCGACCTCCGGGGTCAGCCCGATCACGTCACCGACCTCGATCGTCCGGCGATGATCGACACGGATGACGATGCGACTCCCGCGCAGCCGGACGTCCGCGCTGCAGTAGACGAACTGTTCGGCCCCCAGTTCCTCGACGAGATCGACCGTTGCGGTGAGGTTCCCGCACTGCGGTGCAGCCGACACCTGCCACGACCCGGCACGCAGACCGACGACGACGTCGCTCGCGGACGCCGACGACAGCACCGACGGCGGAACCCGGACCTCGGCGCCACCGAGGCGTACGATGCCCGCGTCCACCCGGGCGTCGATCAGACACATCTGCGGTGAGCCCATGAACGACGCCACGAACAGGTTCGCGGGCCGCGAGTAGATCTCGCGCGGACTCCCGACCTGTTGCAGCACACCGTGATCGAGCACGGCGACCCGGTGCCCCATGGTCATCGCCTCGACCTGGTCGTGGGTCACATAGAGCGTCGTGATGCCGAGTTCCCGCTGCATGGCCGCGATCTGGGCACGCGTGCTCACCCGCAACTTGGCGTCGAGGTTCGACAACGGCTCGTCCATGCAGAACACCTTGGGCCGTCGCACGATGGCACGACCCATCGCGACCCGCTGTCGCTGCCCACCGGACAGCTTCGCCGGTTTGCGGTCGAGAAGCGGTGTGAGTTCCAGCATCTCGGCGACCTCACCGACCCGGGACGCGGTGTCCGCCTTGCTCATCCCTGCGTTCCGCAGCGCGAATCCCATGTTGTCGGCGACCGTCATGTTCAGGTAGAGCGCGTAGTTCTGGAAGACCATCGCCACGTCCCTGGCCTTCGGCGCCCTTCCGACGACGTCGACGTCGTCGATCAGGATCGCCCCGACTCGACGGACTCCAGACCCGCGACCATCCGCAGACTCGTCGACTTCCCGCATCCCGACGGCCCGACGAGGACCATGAACTCGCCGTCGTCGACGGCCAGGTCGAGCGAGTCGACGGCGGGCTTCTGGCCGTCGGCGAAGCGCCGGGTCGCGCCGTCGAAGGTCACCGATGCCACGACCGGCCCCCTCGTCGCCGGCCCACGACCGGCCCCGCCACGTCGCCCGTCATGACGGGAGCTTCGGCGCGATCTGCGCCTCGTAGATCTGCGCGATCTGGCGCTGGGTGTCGGCGAGGGTCGCGGCGACATCGGCGTTCTGCAGGCCGATGCGCTCGTAACCGGTGCCGATGATCTTGTCGCCGCCGGGGACGAAGACCCGCGCGTTGTTCTGCGGTTGTGTCCGCGGAAGTTGCTCGATGGCGGTGGCGAAGTTCGGGTTCTTCTCCAGGAACGCGACCATCGACGGGTCGTCCTGCGCGGACTTGCGCACCGGCATGTAGCCGACATTCTGCGCGAAGTAGGCGGTGTTCTCGGTGTTGGTGATGAACTCGATGAACTTCAGCGCGTTGACCTTGCGCTCGTCGGACAGTTTGGCCGGGACCGCGAGACCGGCACCGCCCGTCGGGCAACCCGAGACCCCCTGCGGCGCGGGCAGGAAGGCAGTACCGAAGTCGAAGGCGGCGTTCTCCGTGATGCCCGACAGATCGCCGGTCGAGGCGATGGTCGAGGCGATGATGCCGGCGCTGAAGTCGCCGGCGATGTCGTTGGAGATCTTCGCGTACCGCTTCGTGTTGATCGAGTCGCTCAGATATTGCGCGGCCGCAACGGTCTTCGGATCGGTGAACTTCAGCTCCCAGTCGTTCGAGTAGGCGCCGCCGAATGTCCAGGTCGGCCCCTGGAAGGTCCATCCGAGGTAGTCGGTCGCGTTGCCCCAGCCGTGCGCGCGCTTGTCGCCGCCGACCACAATCTGGATCCGCGGGCCCCAGTCGTCGAACTCGTCCCAGGTCTGCGGGCCGCGGTCGGGCAGGCCGGCCCGGCGCCACACGTCTTTGTTGTAGTAGAACAGCGGAGTCGACCGCGCGTACGGCAACGCCCACGTCTGGTTGTTCCACTTGTAGTCGCCGACAAGCGAATCGACGTAGTCGGCGGTGTTCACGTTCGCACGGCCGAAGAGGTCGTCGAGGGGGCTGATCGCGCCGATGAGCGCGAAGTTGAACCACCAGACGTCGGACAGGATCATGATGTCGGGCACGGCGCCGCCGGACAGCGCGGCGTTGAACTTCTGGGCCGCCTCCTCGTAGTTCTTGCCGGCGTCGACCAACTGGACGGTGATACCCGGGTTGGCCGCCTCGAAGCGCGAGATGAGTTCTCGTTCGACCTCGACCGACTTGCCGGGGTGGTTCGACCAGAAGCTCAGCTTCGAGGCGTCGCCCGACGACGAACCGCCGTCACCCGGGGTTCCGGCGCATGCGGCCACCAGAGCACCGGCCGCGGCCGTCGCGGACGCGGCGAGGAACCCGCGCCGGGACATGTTCATCATCTGTCGTCTCCTTCGATCGTCTGTGTGTGAGTCGTTCTCGTGCATGGTGGTTCTCGTGCTGGGCGTTCTCGTGCCTGGTGTTCTGGCTTGTGGGGTGCCGGCCGGTCAGCCCTTGACGGCCCCGGAGGTCAGACCCTTGATCATGTGCCGTTGCAGGGCCAGGAAGAGGACGAGCATCGGCAGCATCGCGAGCACGGTTGCCGCCATGACCGGGCCCCAGTTGGTGAGACCGTCGCTGTTCTGCAGGAGGGTCAATCCCACGGGCAGCGTGGCGACCGAGGCGTCGTCGGCCATCAGGAACGGCCACAGGTACTCGTTCCACTCGTTGACGAGGGTGATCGTCGCGAAGGCGACCATCGTCGGGATCGACAGCGGCAGCACCACTCTGGTGAGCAGGCGGAAGTGACCCGCCCCGTCCATCCGCGCCGCCTCGATGATCTCGGGTGGGATGGACAGGAAGTGATTGCGCATCAGGAAGGTCCCGAATGCGACACCGGCGAGCGGCAGGATGATGCCGATGAAGGTGTTCCGCAGTCCCAGTTGGGCCACCAGGGCGTAGTTGGTGACGACGGTGATCTGGTTGGGCACCATGAGCGCGGCGATGATGACGACGAACACGATGTTCTTGCCCGGGAAGCGCAGGAACACCAGCCCGTACGCGCTCAGCACGCCCAGCAGGAATTTCGCCACGCCGAGGATCGAGGTCACGATGACCGAGTTGCGCAGGTAGTCCCAGAACGGTACCGACGTCGTGGCCTCGACGTAGTTCTCGGGACGCCACGTCGACGGCCACCACACGGCCGGTTGCACGTAGATCTCGGTGCGATCCTTGAACGACGCCAACAGGATCCACACCAGGGGCAGCGCAATGATCACCAGCACGACCGTCATCGCCGCGTACCCGCACGCATCCGCCAGTCGTCGGCGGGTGGCCGGCGTCATCGCCTCACCGCCGGGGCGCCGTCGCTTCTGCCCGGGACCCGCCGGCGGACGTCCGGACTCCTCTGTGTGGCCCGGCTCGGCAACCCGTCTGGACGCCGGACTCGTGGTGACGGGCCTCATCGCGCTCCCCTGTCCATCATGCGCACCTGGATCACCGTGATGGCCAGCAGGACGACGAACATGACGGTCGCGACGGTGGCGCCGTAGCCGGCACGGAAGTTGACGAAACTCTCTTCGTAGACCTGGTAGACCATCGTGGTGGTGCCATTGCCCAACGGGCCGCCCCGGGTCATCACGTTGATGATGTCGAACACCTGTAACGAGTTGAGCAGCACGGTGATCGACAGGAAGAAGGTCGTGGGCCGCAGTTGCGGCAACAGCACCTTGCGAAAGTAGGTCCACCAGCCGGCTCCGTCGATCGCGGCCGCTTCGTCCAGGTCGGTCCGTTTACCCTGCAGCGCAGCCAGATAGATGACGAACGCGTAACCGAGGTTCTTCCAGATGTAGGTCACCGTGATCATGAACAGTGCCCACGACGGCTGCTGGTAGAAGTCAGGCGCAGAGCCCAGTCCGAGGCGCACCATCACGTCGTTGACGAGGCCGAAACTGGGGTCGAAGACGAACTGGAAGGCGATGCCGACCGCCGCCCCGGACAGCACGAACGGAGCAAAAGCTGCCGACCGCACCAGATGTCGGCCGCGCAGTTTACGGTCGAGCAACAGTGCGAGCGCCAGGCCGATGACCATGCTGCCGACGACAGCGGCAACCGTGAAGATGACGGTGTTGGCGACGATCATCCGGGTATCGGCACGGGTGAACCATTCGACGTAGTTGTCGATCCCGACGAACGTCGCTCCCGCCTCGGCGATGTTCCAGTCGTAGAACGACATCCGGATGTTCTCGACGAGCGGTCGATACGTGAACACGCCGAGGAGGACGAGGTTCGGCACGACGAGCAGGAGGAACAGCCCATAGCTTCGCCAGGGACGCCGCCCCGTTGCGGGCAGCACATGTTCGTCGACCGATGACACTGGCGAAGTTTCGCCGTAGGAGACGACCGGATGGTGAACTCAGGCGGCGATTCCCGTGAACGATGCCTTCACAGCCGGGGCGGGCGGGTCAGTCCCCTCGTGACGCCGCCAGCCGGATCAGCTGGCCGGTCGTGGCATCCGGCAGGTACGCCCTGGACACAGCCACACCGATACGCGGCAGGTCGGATTCGTCGCGGAAGGCCAGATACACCGGCTCGTAGCGGGGATTGAACTTCTTCTTGAAGGTGTGCAGTGAGCGGAATCCGTAGTAGGGCTCGAGCGCGGCACCCAGCGTGTCGAGCAGTTTGTCGAGCGGCTCGGCGTCGAAGTCGCCCGTTCGCGCCAGCGGTGCGCCAGACAGCGAGATGAACTGCGCTCCCTCGTCTTTGAAGGCGACTGCCGACGACGCGATGAGATACTCGACGACCGGCCCGAACCCGTCCGTTCGGCGTCGCATGATGTCGAGCGTCCATCCCGCGACGTCGCCACCCGGCGCGTACACCGGTAGCCACGAGAGCACGCCGTGCACGTTGCCCGTCGGATCCACCGCGAGTGCCACCCGGACCGCGGGGTCCATCGCCTCCTCGACACTGCCCAGGGTGAACCCCATCTCGGGAAGGCCCTTGTCCCCCACCCACTCCTCCGAGATCGCGCGCACCTGGGTCTTGACGGCGAACGACTCGTCGGCCAGCGAGACCATCCGCATCGAGATGTCCTGCTTGGTGGCCTTGTTCATCGCCGATCGCACGTGCTGCCAGGGCTTGCCCTTGAACTCCAGACCCGGCAGGTCGACGATCGTGTCCTCGGCGATCTGCACACTGAGCCATCCGCGTCCGGTGACGATCTCCGAGGTCGCCGAGCCGATCGAGAACCAGCACGGAGTCGCGCCGGCGCTCTCCGCGAGGTCGACGAAGGCGTCGACGGCGTCGGCCAACCGCTCGGGTGCGCACACCGGGTCGGCCAGGGCCACCATGGTCCCGACGTGCTTTCGGTAGGTCACGACGGACTGGTCGTCGAGATCGCCCGCAGCGCCGGTGAACTGGTAGCTGTTGCCCGGCCAGGTCGTCATCCACGACATCGTGCCGCCGCCGTGCACCCGCAGCAGTTCCTTGACGCGGCCGACCGGATCGTCGTCCGAACCGGACGCACCGACCTGACGCACGCGCCACGGCACCGCGAACGCGAACCGGCCGGGGATCAGGATGGCCAGGACCAGCACCCAGAGCAACGTGGTTCCGAGCGTCACGGCGCCCTCCGACGACACGTCGGTGAAGACCACCAGGATCACCGCCAGGAGGGTCGCGATGACGTTGAGCGCACCGAGGACGACGGCTACCCACCACGCCCACCGCTTACCCCGCCGGAGTTGATCGGCGATGAGCACGTTGACGGCGAGGCCGATGAGCATCGTGACCACCGAGTCGTCCCCGGCGTCGGTCGGCCCGAGCGGTCCGCTGCCCGGGAACAGGAACACCAGGAGGTTCGCGCCCGCGATGACCAGCAGGGCAGCGCAACCCAGCATGCGGACCTCACGCCGGGTACGCGGCACCCAACCGTGTTCGTTGGTGGCGAAGAACTTCTCCCCCACGATCAGCATGATGATCGCGGCGAGGACGTACTCGACCGAGGCGAGGGTCCCCTCGAACAGGAACGCGACCGAGACGATGGCGCCCAACAGGACCCGCACACGTAACCGCCAGGGCGATCGCACGGTCGCCGAGGCCACCGCGACCGCCGAGACCACCAACGCCCCCACCCCGGTGGCGCGCGACTCCGCGAGTTGCTCCGCCCACCGCCACGACGTGACCTCGGAGGAGAGCAACCACAGCAGCAACACCGTCAGCAGGGATGCGATCAGGTGGCCGCCCACACCGACCAGAACGGCCCTCACGGTGCCCAACTGCCATTCGGCCCAACCCATTCCGACGACGACCGCGACCAGCGCCAGCAGGTACAGCCAGGGCCCGGGTTCGACGAACGCGGAGCTGACCGGCGTCCACCACTTGCCCTCCCGAAGGGCGGGAAGCCCGAAGGCCACCTCGTGATACCACGACTTGTCGTTCGCCCTACCCCACAGCGATCCGGTCGTCGCGCCGACGATCAGCAGGGCCGCCGCGAGGGCGACGGTGAACGGAAGCCGCCGCACGACGGTGAGCCAGGAGACGTCGGAATGCATGGTCAACGGTACGACGACACGACCCGCCGCACACGGTCATCTGGTTGATCGGTCACGCGCCAGCGTTGGAACCCACCATTCGTCGTCACGACGCCACAAACGGGCACATCGTCGATGCGGATAGCACCGCGTTCGCTGACGGACACCGTCCAGACTCGGGCACGCGTCGTCTGCACCGTCCCCCGCGGCATACGGCGTCGACCACCACTCGTCACTGAACGCGCGGTGAGGATTGCGCTCGAAGTCCCGTCGCGAGCGCGCGTCGCCGGCTTCGACGTGGGCCCGCCACTCAGACCACCGCACGCGCTCGCTCCGGTACGGCAGGGCGGACTCCGGGAGCGCCTCGCTTCCGAACGGGTAGCGCTGGAATGCGAGATCGACCGGGTCGTCCCACCATGCACAGACCGGATGGCGGAGCAACACCCCCGCTACCGGCTCGAGGAGCGCAACGATTTCAGGTGCGGCATAGCGGATGTCCTCCTCGTCGGGAGGCTGCCAGTACCGAGCGAAGTCCACCGCGTACCCGAGTGCACCCAGGAGCTCCGATTCATCCGCCGCCACGAGACCTTCAACGTCGACGCTCCGAATCGCGGCCTGAACGTCTGCAGATGTCCGAGGTCGCCGATACTGATCGACCCGTTCCCCGTGGCGTAACGGAATGACATGTTCGCGCAGAGGGATCGTCCGCGTCGCGTAGCGAGGATCTCTAGGGTGCGGGCCATCTCGCCGCCGGTATCGGTGCCGGATGCCGCACGCCATCGGATTGGTGCTCGCGGCCTACCAAACCGCTGAGATGATGCACTCCGCGCTGTGGCGCGAACCGCCTTACCATCTCCCACCGACAACCGTTCGCCACCCAAGAGATGACGAAACTCGTTGCACACCAACCGAATAGCCGGTAGAGTGGAAATCACATCCGATTCACCACGGGGGGTGAGGTCGTGTTCGATTCCCAACGAGACGTCGGCACCGACGCGCCGACCCCTCGTGCGGTCGAATTGGTTGCCGATCTGCATCGCACCCTGGACAAGTTGCAGACCGTGGATCTGTCGCCGTGTGCCGATGCCGAACTCGCCGAGGTGGCCGCGGAAACCGAACGCGCCATCGCGCGTCTGACCGTGGCCGGTGACCGGCAGATCGATCAGGTCGAGGCTCGCGACCTGCCCCGACAAGCCGGGTGCCGAACACTCATGCAGTACATGACACACCGGCTACGAGTCTCGAACCCGATGCGGCGCCGTAAGCAGATGGACGCCACCGCCACCCGCACCAGCCTCGGCGGCGAGGTCCTACCACCCGAACACCCCTGCCTCGCCGAGGCGTTCGCCGTGGGAGCTGTCGGCTCCGCCCACGTACAAGCCACCCTCGACGTCCTCGACCGCATCCCCGGCACCATCGACCACGACATCAAGGTCGCCGCCGAACGTCAGATGGCCGAGATCGCCGAAGCCCACACCCCCGCCGAGATCACCCAGCTCGGTGCCCGCCTGCTCGCCCATCTCGACCCCGACGGCACACTGACCGACGACACCGACCAGAAACGACGCCGCGGCCTGTGGATCGGACGCCAACGAGCCGACGGGACAGCCAAAGTATCGGGCACCCTGACCCCCGCACTCGCCGCCCGGTTGTCGATGATGTTCGCGGTCTGGGGCAAACCCGGACTCAACAACCCCGACGACCCCGCCTCACCAAGCGGACCGGCCGGCACCGCCGACCCCGACGCCCTGGCCGCCGCAGCCGACCGCGACGGTCGCACTCTCGCCCAAACGAATCACGACGCCCTCGACGCCGCACTGGCCGCAGGTTTCGCCGACGGCGCACTCGGCACCTCGCACCGCGGCCTGCCCGTGCAACTGATCATCAAAGCCGACCTCGGCGACCTCGTCCGCGAAGCCGGACTCGCGACCACCGCCACCGGCACCCTGCTGCCCATCCGGGACTTGATCGCGATGGCCGGTGACGTCCAGCCGTGGTTGGCGATCTTCAAAGACGCCACCACCGTCCCGCTGCACTTCGGGCGGGGCAGACGTCTGGCCACCCGCGAACAACGCCTCGTCTCCTTCGCCCGCCCCGACGGTGAAGTGTGCTCGGCACCCGGGTGTGATCAGCCCGCCACCCACATCGAGCTTCATCACGCCGAACGAGACTGGGCCAAGGGCGGTCTCACCGACATCGACGACCTCGCACCCGCCTGCCCGCGCCACAACCGCATGGTCGGCGACCAACCCGGCCAATACACCACCCGAATCGCCCGATCCGGACCCGACGAAGGCCGCTGCCTCTGGCGACTCAACGCCGAACCCGGCGCCCCACCCAACCCCGAACACCTCAACCGCCGACCCGACATACCCAAGCGGTTGCAGGCCCACCTCGAACAAGTGCGGCGAGAGATCCACGGACGCAACACGTCCGGCGATCAGACACGCCCCCAGCAACAACCCGTATGGCCGATCGTCGACTACTGGCCAGCGGCCCTCCCGCCACTGCGCCCGGGCCAGACCTATACGCCGGTCGAGGCGTGTCTCGCCGAACTCCTGGTACGAAACTGACCGCGCAACAACAGGACAGCATCCAAGAACTTCAAGCCCTACAGTGCGGGATTCGTATCGGTTCCCGTTACGAATCCCGCACTGGCGTGGAGTCAGACCGGGCGCGGGGTGAGGATACGGGGTCCGTCGGCGGTCACCGCGACGGTGTGTTCCCAATGGGCGGAACGCGAACCGTCGTCGGTGACGACTGTCCAGTCGTCGTCGAGGACGGTGGTGTCCGTGGTGCCCAGCGTCAGCATCGGCTCGATGGCCAGGGTGGAGCCGATCACGAGCGTCGGCCCCTTGCCGGGTTCACCCTCGTTCGCCAGGAACGGTTCCATGTGCATCTCGCGGCCGATGCCGTGGCCGCCGTAACCGTCGACGATGCCGAAGGGCCGGCCGAACTTCTTCTCCGCGGCGCGCGTGCCGAGTTCGATGGCGTGGGAGATGTCGGTGAGGCGAGCGCCGTCGACCATGGCCGCGATCCCCGCCTCCATCGACAGCCGCGTCGCCTCGGAGAGTTCCTCGTCGGCGGTGGACAGTTCCCCGACCCCGAAGGTCCAGGCCGAGTCCCCGTGCCAGCCGTCGAGGATGGCGCCGCAATCGATCGACACCAGATCGCCGTCGGCGAGAACGACGTCCGCGGACGGGATGCCGTGGACGACGACGTCGTTCACCGAGCTGCAGATGGATCCGGGAAAGCCGTGGTAGCCCTTGAACGAGGGCACCGCCCCGGCCCCCCGGATCACGGATTCGGCGACCTCGTCGAGATCGAGGGTGCTGACCCCCGGCTTCGCCGCATCGCGCACCGCGACGAGCGCGGCCCCGACGACCGCGCCCGCCGCGGCCATGGCATCGAGCTCGCCCGCACTGCGGAAGGGGACGACGCGCTTGCGCTTACGAAAACCCATGCCCTACAGCGATTCCTCGGTTGTCAAAGACTGTGCGGTCAGAACGCAGCGGGTCAGGAGACGCCGGCGCCGAGCGCGCTCAGGACGCGCTGGTGGACGCCCTGGATGTCACCGACCGCGTCGATCGTCTTGACCTGGTCGCCGTAGTACGCGAGCAGCGGCGCGGTCTCCCGGGTGTAGACGTCCATCCGGTTGCGGATGACCTCTTCGGTGTCGTCGGCGCGGCCACGGGCCAGCATGCGCTCCACGACGACGTCGGTGTCGACGACGAACGAGAGCACGGCGTCGAGCGAGGCGTCGAGATTCGCCAGGATGTCGTTCAGCGCGTCGGCCTGCTCGGTCGAGCGCGGGAAACCGTCGAGGATGAAACCCTTCGACGCATCCGGCTCGCCGACGCGGGCGCGGACCATGTCCACCGTGATCTCGGACGGGACGAGGTTGCCGGCGTCGAGGTACTTCTTGGCCTCCACACCCACGGCGGTGCCCTGGGAGATGTTCGCGCGGAAGAGGTCGCCGGTCGAGATGTGGGGGATCCCGAGTGCTTCGCTCAAAAGCTCCGCCTGGGTGCCTTTACCTGCTCCGGGCGGGCCGAGAATGACAAGTCTCACTTCAGGAATCCTTCGTACTTGCGTTGCATCAACTGACTGTTGATCTGCTTCATCGTGTCCAGACCCACGCCGACCATGATCAGTACGGCCGTACCACCGAACGGCAGGTTCTGGACGTTGCCGCTGTTACCGATCTCGAGGAACAGGTTCGGGAGTACCGCGATGATACCGAGGTAGATCGAGCCCGGCAGAGTGATACGACTGAGCACATACCCGAGGTACTCGGCCGTGGGCGCTCCCGGACGGATGCCCGGGATGAATCCACCGTACTTCTTCATCTCGTCGGCGCGCTCCTCCGGATTGAACGTCACCGCCACGTAGAAGTACGTGAAGAAGATGATCATCAGGAAGTAGACGGCGATGTAGACGCCGTTGCTCGGATCGGTCAGGTACCTGGTGACGTATTCCTGCCAGGTCGACTGCGTCCCATCGGGATTGCGCGTGAGTTCGACGATCAGCTGCGGCAGATACAGCAGCGACGAGGCGAAGATCACCGGGATGACGCCGGCCTGGTTGACTTTCAGCGGCAGGTAGGTCGACGACCCGCCGTACATCTTGCGGCCCACCATGCGCTTGGCGTACTGCACCGGGATGCGGCGCTGGCCCTGCTCGATGAACACGACGCCGGCGACGATGATCAGCGCGGCGACACAGACGAGGGCGAAGACGAGTCCGCCGCGGCTGTTGAGGATGGTGCGACCTTCGGCGGGGATACGCGCGGCGATACCGGCGAAGATCAGCAGCGACATTCCGTTGCCGATGCCGCGCTCGGTGATGAGCTCACCGAACCACATGACGACACAGGCGCCGGCGGTCATGACGAGCACGATGATCGACAGACCGAAGATGCTCTGGTCGTTGAGGACTTCACCGCTCTGCGCACAGGACTGCGGAAGGAGCTGGCCACGGTCGGCGAGGGCCACGATGCCCGTCGACTGCAGGAGTGCGAGGGCCACGGCCAGGTAGCGCGTGTACTGCGTCATCTTGGCCTGGCCGGCCTGGCCCTCCTTGCGGAGTTGCTCGAAGCGCGGGATGACCACGGTCAGCAGCTGCACGATGATGGCCGCCGTGATGTACGGCATGATGCCGATCGCGAACACCGACAGCTGCAGCAGCGCGCCGCCGGAGAACAGGTTGATCAGGGAGTAGACCGAGCTCGACTCACCGGACGAGACCTCGTCGAGACACGCCTGCACGGCCTGGTAGTCGACACCCGGCGACGGGACGGTCGCTCCCAGCCGATACAGGATGATGATGCCGAGAACGAAGAGGATCTTCTTCCTCAGATCCGGCGTCCGAATGGCCGCGAAGAGGGGGGAAAGCACTAACTCCTCCTAGTAACGACCACGCGAGGTCTACGTTCCGGGTCGGTGCGACCCGACCCCCGTGTGCTCGGCAATCGACGATGGTCTTTCGGGATGCGGCAGTCTTGGGCGTGTCCGGCAGGACAACCTCTGAGACTCTAACAGTCACACCGAAACGCCCCGGTCGGGCGGCAGCGATGCTGCCGCCCGACCGCGGTGTGTGTCCGTCAGAGTTCGGTGACGCTGCCACCGGCAGCGGCGATCTTCTCCTTGGCGGAGGCGGTGAACTTGTCGGCGGTGATGTCGACCTTGACCGACAGGTCACCGTCGCCGAGAACCTTCACCAGCTTGTTCTTGCGAACGGCGCCGGCCGCGACGAGCTCGTCGACGCCGATGGTGCCGCCCTGCGGGAACAGGCGGGCGATGTCGCCGACGTTGACGACCTGGTACTCGATCCGGTTGCGGTTGGTGAAGCCCTTGAGCTTCGGCAGCCGCATGTGGATCGGCATCTGGCCACCCTCGAAGCCGGCGGGCACGTTCTTGCGTGCCTTGGTGCCCTTGGTGCCGCGACCGGCGGTCTTACCCTTGGACCCCTCACCGCGACCCACGCGGGTCTTGTCGGTCTTCGACCCCGGAGCGGGGCGAAGGTGATGGAGTTTGATGGTCATGCTTGAACCTCTTCGACTGTCACGAGGTGACGAACCGCGTTGATGAGGCCGCGGTTGATCGGCGTGTCCTCGCGGGTGACGGTCTGGCGGATGCCCTTGAGTCCGAGGGTCCGCAGGCTGTCACGCTGGTTGCTCTTGGTACCGATGGTGCCCTTGACCTGAGTGATCTTCAGCTGAGCCATGATCAGACCCCCTGTCCTGCGCGAGCGCGGAGCATACCGGCCGGAGCGACATCCTCGATCGGCAGACCGCGGCGGGCCGCGACCTCTTCGGGACGCTGCAGCATCTTGAGTGCCGCGACGGTGGCGTGCACGACGTTGATGGCGTTGTCCGAGCCGAGGCTCTTGGCGAGGACGTCGTGGACGCCCGCGCACTCGAGCACGGCACGCACCGCGCCACCGGCGATCACACCGGTACCGGGGCTGGCCGGGCGGAGCATGACGACACCGGCGGCGGCCTCACCCTGGACCGGGTGGGTCACGGTGCCGGCGATCAGGGGCACGCGGAAGAAGTTCTTGCGAGCTTCCTCGACACCCTTCTGGATCGCGGCCGGGACTTCCTTGGCCTTGCCGTAGCCGACGCCGACCATGCCCTGGCCGTCGCCGACGACCACGAGAGCGGTGAACGAGAAACGACGTCCACCCTTGACCACCTTCGAGACGCGGTTGATGGTCACCACGCGCTCGAGCTGGTTGCGGTCCTGGTCGCGGCCGCCACGATCGCGGCGGTCGCCGCGGCCACCGCCGCGACGGTCGTTGCCGCCGCCCTGGTTGTTCTGGTTGTTGTCGTTACCGGCGGGTCCGTTTCCGCCGTCACGCTGACGTCCGGGCATCAGAGGTTCCCTCCGGTCATGTGGGTGTAGCTGTTCGAGATGGTCATCAGAAGCTCAGGCCTCCCTCGCGGGCGGCGTCGGCGAGCGCGGCGATCCGGCCGTGGTAGTCCTTGCCACCACGGTCGAACACGACGGCGTCGACGCCGGCAGCCTTGGCGCGGGCGGCGATGAGCTCGCCGACCTTGCGGGCCTGCGCGGACTTGTCGCCGCCGGCCGCACGCACATCGGCCTCGATCGTCGATGCCGCGGCCAGCGTCTTGCCGGCCAGGTCGTCGATCAACTGGACGTGGATGTGGCGCGAGCTGCGCTTGACCGCGAGACGCGGACGGGCCGGGGTTCCGCTGACCTTCTTGCGGAGGCGGAAGTGACGGTTGCCGGTCGCCTTGCGACGACGCGTCGAGACGTCCTTGCCGATCGGCTTGCGCACTGTCTTGGTAGCTGAATCACTCATGGCTTACTTACCCGTCTTTCCGACCTTGCGACGGATCTGCTCACCCTCGTAGCGAATGCCCTTGCCCTTGTAGGGGTCCGGACGACGCAGGCGGCGGATGACCGCCGAGATCTCGCCGACTTGCTGCTTGTCGATA
Organism: Gordonia sp. BP-119; assembly: GCF_016924115.1. Taxonomy (NCBI): domain Bacteria; kingdom Bacillati; phylum Actinomycetota; class Actinomycetes; order Mycobacteriales; family Gordoniaceae; genus Gordonia; species Gordonia sp. BP-119. Next base: position 63,846 of record NZ_JAFFZF010000020.1, on the reverse strand, counting down.
CCCGAGACCGAGAACTTCGTCGGGGACTCCACGGCGAACGTGATGCCCGCCGGGGCCTCGATCGGCACGGGATGGCTGTAACCGAGCGCGAACTCGAGGTCGCTGCCCTTGGCCTGCACGCGGTAACCGACACCGAAGATCTCCATCTTCTTGGTGTAGCCCTGCGTGACGCCCACGACGAGGTTGTTCACGAGCGAACGGCTCAGGCCGTGCAGCGCGCGGCTGCGACGCTCGTCGTTGGGGCGGGTCACGACGATGGAGTTGTCCTCCTTGGCGACCGAGATGGGCTCGGAGACGGTGAGCGAGAGCTCACCCTTGGGGCCCTTCACGGTGACGTTCTGGCCGTCGATGGTGACGTCCACGCCCGCGGGGATCTCGATGGGGTTCTTTCCGATACGCGACATGTGTTGTTACCTCCCCTACCAGACGTAGGCGAGGACTTCGCCGCCCACGCCCTGGTTGGCTGCCTGGCGATCGGTGAGCAGGCCCGACGACGTGGAGATGATGGCCACGCCGAGGCCGCCCAGAACCTTGGGCAGGTTGGTGGACTTTGCATAGACCCGGAGACCGGGCTTGGAGACGCGGCGCAGACCGGTGATGGAGCGCTCGCGACTCGGGCCGTACTTCAGGGAGACGACGAGGTTCTTCCCGACCTCCGCGTCTTCGGTGCGGTAGTCGGTGATGTAGCCCTCGCGCTTGAGGATCTCGGCGATGTTCACCTTGATCTTCGACGAGGGCAGTGTCACCTCGTCGTGGTACGCCGAGTTGGCGTTACGCAGACGCGTCAAGAAGTCTGCGATCGGGTCAGTCATGGTCATGGGTGACCGTCAACCTTTCTCGTAGCGGTTCCCATACAGCGCCGGTGGCCGGAAAAATCCCGGTGACCTGCGGTGGGCCTTCCACGAAGTGGATAGTTGTTTCTGAAGGTTCTCGCCGCCGATGCCCTTGGCTTTTCGCCGGCACCGGAGACTATTCAGTTGTGTCCCGGACACCTGAGGTGCACAGGCAACCGGTCTAGTGTAGGGAATCCGCAGCGTAGACCCAAATCGGCACCGGTCGGCAGTGGCGACCATCAGGCACCATCGAGGGTATGGATCGACGCAAACTCCTCAAAACGGGCCTGCTCGGGGCCGGGCTGCTCGGCATCACCGGTACGTCGCTGGTGACCGGGTGCGCCACCGACGATCCGCCGACGCGGGATCGATCCGGCTCGGGTCCGACGGGCACGTCCGCAGACGCCGCGTCGGTCGAGACCGTCGCATCCGGGCTGAACGTGCCGTGGGCGCTGGCCTTCCTCGGTGACGGCGATGCCCTCGTCACCCAGCGCGACGACGCCACGATCGTCCGGGTGTCCCCTGGGGGTGAGGTCCGGACCGTCGGCGAGTTCGCTGACGCCGCTCCCCGCGGCGAAGGCGGGTTGCAGGGCATCGCGGTGGCGCCAGGCGACGAGAGCGCGGTGTTCGTCTACTACACGACCGCCACCGACAATCGGCTGGTGCGCCTGGACTTCGACGGCGACCGGCTCACCCGTCCCCGACCGCTGATCACCGGACTCGACGCGGCCTACAACCATCACGGCGGCGCCCTCGCCTTCGGTTCGGACGGAAGCCTGTTCGTCGCGGTCGGCGATGCCGCCGTACCCGAGGTCGCCCAGGACGTCACCGCGTTGAACGGCAAGATCCTGCGGGTGGACCGGGATGGCCGCCCGTGGCCGGGCAACCCGTTCGGCAACGAGGTCCACTCGTACGGGCACCGCAACGTCGAGGGCCTGGCCTTCGACGGCGCAGGCCGGCTGTGGGCCAGTGAGTTCGGACAGAACCGTCGTGACGAGCTCAATCTGATCCGACCGGGTGGCAACTACGGGTGGCCGGAGGTCGAAGGCGATTCCGATGATCCGCGGTTCGTCGCGCCGGCCGCCACCTGGACCACGCAGGAGGCGTCCCCGGCCGGGCTGGCGATCATCGGCGACCGCGCCTACATGGCCGCGCTCCGCGGCCGGCGGCTGTGGGAGATACCGCTCACGGGGTCGGCCGCCGGCGAGCCGGTGAGCAGGTACGCCGACGAGTTCGGCCGGCTGCGCGTCGTGGCCGCCGCGCCCGACGGCTCACTGTGGTTCGGCACGAGCAACACCGACGGACGCGGCCGGCCGGCCGACGGGGACGATCGTCTGCTCCGGATGCGGCTCGGCTGACCACAGTTCCGGCGCGCGGACCAGAAGCCATCCGACGGGCGCCGATCGGTTCTGTACGGAATCGACAGTTCGATTCTCGAATCATTTCGCGGAACCATTTTCCGAAATCGTCTCATCGCCGGACTCTCATGGGTGCGAGCCCGTCATCACCGGGTGTTTTCGCAACGATTGTGTGGCCTATTCCAGGCGGCAGGATCACCGCGTCGGTCGACAGCGTAACAACGAACTGGCCTCGATCCGCCGAACATCACCTCGTCGCCGCGCCGCGATGTCATGGTGGAACACGTGGATTCGACTCATCTTCCCGAGCTCGTCGACGAGCTCCTGTCCTCGGCCCGCGAAGCGTCGAGCCGACGGGCCTCTCATACGTTGCACGGCAACTCTTCTCGACATCTTCGACAAACGGTGATCGCACTGGTCGCGGGCGCGGCACTGTCGGATCACGACAGTCCCACCGAGGCCACGCTGCAGGTCCTGCGCGGGCGTGTCGTCCTGACCTCGGCGGACGGCGATCCGGCCGGCCGGTGGGAGGGCGCCACCGGCGACCTGGTGACCATTCCGTCGACGCGTCACGGCCTGACCGCACAAGAGGACTCGGCGATCCTGTTGACGGTTGCCACGCGTTGACCTAAGCGACCAGATTGTTTCCCGAATGACCGACGGGTGTATTTCCCACAAACGTTTTCGGCATATCTGATCGACTTTGCGATTCGGGAAGAAACAATTGCCGACCCTCCGTATGGTGTCGCTCATGGCCCGGTCAGAAGATGTACAGGGTTCTGCAGCCACCGCACTGTTGGACATCGGCAGGTTCTTCACCCGATGGGACGAGACCGACGATCGTCGTGTCGTCTTCCGGGACGGCGGTCGGGCGGGTGACGTCTTCTACCGGGATCGATGGAGCCACGACAAGATCGTGCGCTCGACACACGGCGTGAACTGCACGGGCTCCTGCTCGTGGAAGGTCTACGTCAAAGACGGGATCATCACCTGGGAGACCCAGGAGACCGACTACCCCTCGGTGGGCCCGGACCGGCCCGAGTACGAACCCCGCGGGTGCCCGCGGGGCGCGGCCTTCTCCTGGTACACCTACTCCCCCACCCGGGTCCGACACCCGTACGCCCGGGGTGTGCTGGTGGAGATGTTCCGCGAGGCGAAGCGCCGGCTCGGCGATCCCGTGCTGGCGTGGGCCGACGTCGTCGGAGACCCGCTGCGCCGACGCTCCTACCAGCGCGCACGGGGCAAGGGCGGGCTCGTTCGCGTCTCCTGGGACGAGGCCGTCGAGATGGCCGCGGCAGCGCACGTCCACACGATCAAGGCCCACGGTCCGGACCGGTGCGCGGGTTTCTCCCCGATCCCGGCCATGTCGATGGTCAGCCACTGCGTCGGCACCCGGTTCATCCAGCTGATCGGCGGGGTGATGACCTCGTTCTACGACTGGTACGCCGATCTGCCGGTGGCCAGTCCCCAGGTGTTCGGCGACCAGACCGACGTCCCGGAGTCCGGGGACTGGTGGGACGCGACGTACCTGATGATGTGGGGTTCCAACGTCCCGGTGACGCGGACCCCGGACGCGCACTGGATGGCCGAGGTGCGCTACCGCGGCACCAAGGTGGTCTCGGTCAGCCCCGACTACGCCGACAACACCAAGTTCGCCGACGAATGGCTGCCCGCGCAGGCCGGCACCGACGGGGCGCTCGCGATGGCGATGGGACACGTCATCCTCACCGAGTTCTTCGTCCGGCGCTCGACCGGGTTCTTCGACGACTACGTGCGCCGCTACACCGACCTGCCGTTCCTGATCCACTTGGACGAAAAACCGGGCGGGCCGGACGGTGACTCGACCGGCACCGACGTCCCCGGAAAATTCGTCCCTGGGAAGTTCGTGACCGCCGACGAGTTGCCCGGCGCGGAACATGTTGCCTCCGAGGACGTCTGGAAGACGGTGTGCTGGGACGAGGCACGCGATGAGCCGGTGGTGCCCAACGGCTCGATGGGGTTCCGGTACGCCGACTCCGGTGCGGGGCGATGGAATCTCGATCTCGGTGGCGCGCAACCCGCGCTGACACTCATGAGCGATGCGGCCGAATTCGTCGAAGTCGCGTTCCCGGTCTTCGACGCCCCCGACGGCAGCGGCGCCGTGGTCCGCCGAGGTGTCCCCGCGCGGCGGATCGGGGGACGGCTCGTCACGACCGTCTTCGATCTGATACTCGCGCAGTACGGCGTCACCCGGGACGGGCTCCCCGGCGAGTGGCCCACCGGCTACGACGACGCATCGGCGCCGTACACACCGGCGTGGCAGGCCGAGATCACCGGCGTGCCGGCCGCGGCGGCGATTCGCGTCGCGCGCGAATTCGCCGCCAACGCCGAGGAATCCGGCGGCCGCTCGATGATCATCATGGGCGCCGGGATCTGCCAGTGGTTCCACGGCGACGCGACCTATCGGGCGATCCTGTCCCTGCTCATCCTCACCGGATGCATGGGCCGCAACGGCGGCGGTTGGGCGCACTACGTCGGGCAGGAGAAGTGTCGTCCGATCACGGGCTGGATCTCGCTGGCGAACGCGCTGGACTGGACGCGCCCGCCGCGGACCATGACCGGGACCTCGTACTGGTACATGCACACCGGGCAATGGCGCAACGACGGGTACTCGACATCCTCACTCGCCTCCCCGCTGTCGCGCGGCACGATGGACCACGAGCACACCGCCGACGCCATCGCCCAGTCGGCGCGGCTCGGCTGGATGCCCTTCTATCCCCAGTTCTCCACCAACCCTCTCGACGTCGCCGACGAGGCGACCGCCGCCGTGGATCGCGGTGACGCCGCCGATCCGGCGTCCTACGTCGCAGAGCGTCTGCAGAACGGCCAACTGACATCCGCCATCACCGACGTCGACGCACCCGAGAACTGGCCCCGGACCCTCGTGCTGTGGCGGTCCAACCTGCTCGGTTCCTCGGCGAAGGGCAACGAGTACTTCCTCCGGACCCTGCTCGGCACCCACCACAACGTGCTCGGCGCCGAGAAACCCGAGACCCCGAGGCCTGCCGAGATCCGTTGGCACGACGACATTCCGGAGGGGAAGCTCGACCTGCTGCTGTCGGCGGATTTCCGGATGACATCGACCACGCTGCTGTCGGACATCGTCCTGCCTGCTGCGACCTGGTACGAGAAGCACGACCTGTCCTCGACGGACATGCACCCGTTCGTCCACGCGTTCACACCGGCGATCGACCCGCCGTGGGAGGCGAAGTCCGACTTCGACCTGTTCCACCGGCTCGCACGCAAGCTGTCGGACCTGGCACGCACCCACCTCGGTACACGGCGCGATCTCGTCAGCGTCCCCCTGCAGCACGACACCCCCGGCGAGGTTGCACAACCGCACGGCCGGATTCTGGACTGGCGACACGACGGCGTTGTCGGACAGCCAGGCCGGAACATGCCCAACTTCACCGTGGTGGAACGGGATTACACCGCGATCGCGGACAAGCTGGCGTCCATCGGACCGCTCGCGGACACCCTCGGCTTCACCGTCAAGAACGTGACCTACCCGCTCGAGGAACAAACACGCACACTCGCCGAATCCAACGGCGTGATGCTCGGCGGCGCCGGCGACGGACGACCGGCCATCGACACCGACGAGAAACTCGCCGAGGCGATCCTGACGTTGTCGGGCACCACGAACGGCGAACTCGCGGTGGCCGGCTTCGAACAGCTGCAGCAACGCGTCGGCTTCCGCCTCGACGACCTCGCGCGCGGTTCGGAGGAGAAGCGCATCCGCTTCGCCGACACCCAGAAGGCACCCGTGCCGGTGATCACGTCGCCGGAGTGGTCCGGGTCGGAGACCGGCGGCCGCCGGTACGCACCGTTCACGGTGAACATCGAGCGGCTCAAGCCGTTTCACACGCTCACCGGACGGATGCACTTCTATCTGGACCACGACTGGATGATCGACATGGGCGAGTCGCTCCCGATCTACCGGCCGCCGCTGGACATGCACCGCCTGTTCGGCGAACCCAAGCTCGGACCCGACGGCGCCCGGGAGATCACGGTGCGGTACCTGACGCCGCACTCGAAGTGGTCGATCCACTCCGAGTACCAGGACAACCTGTTCATGTTGTCACTCTCCCGCGGCGGGCCGATCGCCTGGCTGAGTCCCCAGGACGCCGCCTCGATCGACGTCGCCGACAACGACTGGATCGAATGCACCAACGCCAACGGCGTTTTCGTGTGCCGTGCAATCGTCAGCCATCGCATGCCGGCCGGGGTCTGCTACGTCCACCACGCCCAGGAACGCACGATCGACGTCCCGAAGTCGGAGGCGACGGGCCGCCGGGGCGGCATCCACAACTCGCCGACGCGGCTGCTGGTGAAACCGACTCATCTGATCGGTGGATATGCCCAGTTGTCCTACGCCTTCAACTATCTCGGACCGACCGGCAACCAACGCGACATGGTGTCGACCATCCGCAAACGCAGCCAGGAGGTGACGTACTGATGCGGGTCATGGCCCAGGTCGGGATGGTGATGAATCTCGACAAGTGCATCGGGTGCCACACCTGCTCAGTGACCTGTAAGCAGGCCTGGACCAACCGGTCCGGCACCGAGTACGTGTGGTTCAACAATGTGGAAACCCGCCCCGGACAGGGATATCCGCGTCGTTACGACGACCAGGACACCTGGCAGGGCGGATGGGTCCTCAACCGCAACGGCAGGCTGCGCCTGCGCGCCGGCGGCCGCGTGCGGAAGCTGTTGACCCTGTTCGCGAGTCCGGTCCAGCCGACCATCGAGGACTATTACGAACCCTGGACCTACGACTACCAGACCCTCATCGACGCCCCGCTCGGCGACGATTTCCCGGTCGCCCGTCCCAAGTCCCTGCTCACCGGCAAGGACACCAAGGTCACCTGGTCGGCGAACTGGGACGACAACCTCGGCGGTGCACCGGAACTCGCCGAGCGCGACCCCATCGTCGAGAAGCTCCGGCGCGATTCCGAAGACGCGGTGAAGTTCGGCTTCGAGCAGACCTTCATGTTCTATCTGCCGCGGATCTGCGAACACTGCCTCAATCCGTCATGCATGGCGTCGTGCCCCTCCGGTGCGATCTACAAACGCAGCGAGGACGGCATCGTGCTCGTCGACCAGGACCGCTGCCGCGGCTGGCGGCAGTGCATCACGGGCTGCCCGTACAAGAAGATCTACTTCAACCACAAATCCGGCAAGGCCGAGAAATGCACGCTGTGTTACCCGCGCATCGAGGTCGGGCAGCCGACGGTGTGTTCCGAGACGTGCGTCGGCCGGCTTCGCTACCTGGGCATCTTCCTCTACGACGCCGACGCCGTGACTGCGGCCGCCTCGGTCCCCGATGATCGCGATCTGTATGAGGCGCAACTCGATCTGATGCTCGACCCCGAGGATCCGGCGGTGATCGCCGCCGCTCGACGCGACGGCATCCCGGACGACTGGCTCGAGGCCGCGCGCCGATCGCCGGTCTACGCGCTGGCGAAGAAGTACCGTGTCGCGCTCCCGCTGCACCCGGAATACCGCACGATGCCGATGGTCTGGTACGTCCCACCGCTGTCGCCGATCGTCGACCTGCTCGCCGAGCAGGGTCACGACGCCGAGGGCGCGGGAACGCTGTTCGGCGCGATCGAGGCCCTTCGGATTCCGGTGGAGTACCTGGCCGAATTGTTCACCGCCGGTGACACGGTCGTCATCGACACGGTGTTGCGCCGCTTGGCCGCCATGCGCTCGTACATGCGCGACGTGACCCTGGGCCGTGAACCCGACGCCGGAATACCGGCCGCGGTGGGGATGACCGAGGAAGAGGTGTACGAGATGTACCGCCTGATGGCGATCGCGAAATATGAAGAGCGATACGTGATCCCCACGGCTCATCTCGAACAGGCCGAGAAACTGGACGAGATGGGGTGTTCGCTCGACTACGACGACGGGCCCGGCATGTTCGACTCGTCGCCGTTCGGCGAGGCCAGCGGTCGTCCCGCGCCGGTGTCGGTGGAGACGTTCCATGCGCTGCGTCAGCGTCAGACCACTGACACGGCGGCCGGCGAGCACACGATGGCGGGCCGGACCAACCTGCTCAACTGGGACGGCAACGGGGCCCCGCCGGGCCTGTTCCCCGAACGCGTACCCGGGCCGTCGACTCCCGACGAGGAAGCACGATGAGGGGACCACGGTTGTTCGCACGTCGCTCGCGGGCGACCGACGAGGGCACCGTCATACGGTTGATCGCGTCCTGGTGTCTGAGCTATCCCGACGACGAGGTCCTCGGCCGCGTCGATCTGATACGGGCCGCCCTCGCCGAACAGGACGACTCCCTGGCGACAGAATTGCTGCGACAGACCGTCGATCACCTCGGCGGTGGCGATCCGGCAGCGCTGCGCCGCGAGTACATCGAGCTCTTCGATCTCTCGAAACGGCACACGCTCTACCTGTCGTACTGGTCCGATGGGGACACCCGGCGTCGGGGCGCGTCGCTGGGCGAGTTCAAGCAGGCCTACCGCGACAGTGGATTTCTCGTGGACCTGCGCGGTGAACTGCCCGACCATCTGCCGATCGTGCTCGAGTTCAGCGCGCGGGCCGATCCGGGCCGCGGCGTCGAGCTGCTCGAGAAGCACCGTGCAGCACTGGAATTGATCCGGTTCGCCCTGCTCGGCGCGGAGTCGCCGTACGCCGGGGCGGTGGCGGCGGTGTGCGCCACCCTGCCCAGTCCCTCCCCACCCGACCGGGCCACGGCGCTCGCGATGTGCGCACCCGCACCGACGGAGACCGTGGGCCTGGAACCCTTCGATCCCCGCCTGCTGCCGATCAACCCGACCCGAGCGTGAGGTGACCCGTGGACATCTTCCTGTGGGGCGTGGTGCCCTACGCGACGCTAGGACTGCTCATCGGTGGAACCATCTGGCGCTATCGCTACGACAAGTTCGGGTGGACGACGCGGTCATCGGAGCTCTACGAGTCCCGCCTCCTGCGGATAGCGTCGCCGCTCTTCCACTACGGCGTGCTCGTGGTGATCATCGGCCACGCGATCGGATTGTTGATCCCGGAGTCGTGGACGGAGGCCATCGGCGTCTCGGAGACGCTGTACCACTGGGGTGCCGGGGGTTTCGGGATCCTGGCGGCCGTCGCCACCCTCGTCGGGGTCGCGATGCTGGTGTACCGCAGACGGACCGTCGGCCCGGTGTTCATGGCCACCACGCGTAACGACAAGGCGATGTACCTGGTGCTGGTCACGGCGCTGGTGGCAGGCACCTACATCACGCTGATCGGCACGCTCGACCCGCACGCGCCCGGCGTGAACTACCGCGAGACCGTCTCGCCCTGGTTCCGTTCACTGTTCGTGCTGCAACCGGACGTCACGGCGATGGCGGCGGCGCCCTTGCGTTTCCACGTGCACATCCTGATCGGGATGCTCCTCTTCGCGATGGTCCCCTTCACCCGGCTGGTGCACATCTTCACCGCGCCGGTGCACTACCTCTTCCGTCCCTACATCGTGTACCGAAGCCGCGACCGACGTGTCGCGCCGGGTAACCAGCCCCATCGGCCGGGGTGGGCGCCCGTCGGAGTGAAGGATCGTGATCGATGAGCACCGACACCACGACGCCCGCCATCAGCTCGCGTGCGCAGACCACGAACCTCGCTCTCGCGACACTCGCGTTCACGATCAGCTTCTGGGCCTGGAACCTCATCGGTCCGCTCGGGGTCGTCTACACCGACCAACTCGACCTGAGCGCCACCCAGAAGTCGATCCTCGTCGCCATCCCGATCCTGGTCGGCTCGCTCGGGCGAATCCTGACCGGCGCACTGACCGACCGCTTCGGCGGCCGCCTCATGTTCACCGTTCTGCTGGTCGCCACCATTCCGTTCGTCCTGCTGGTCGCCGCCGCCGGACATTTCGACAGCTACGCGTTGCTGCTCGTCGCCGGCTTCTTCCTCGGCGTCGGCGGGACGACGTTCGCCGTGGGCATCCCCTTCGTGAACGCCTGGTACGACAAGTCCCGGCGCGGGTTCGCGACCGGCGTCTTCGGAGCCGGGATGGGCGGGACGGCGTTGTCGGCCTTCTTCACCCCCCGGTTCGTGTCGTGGTTCGGATACATCGCGACGCACATCATCATCGCCGTCGCGCTCGCGGTGGTCGCCGTGGTCTGTTGGTTGTTCATGCGCGACTCACCCAGGTGGGCCGCGTCCCACGACTCGGTGGTCCCCAAACTGATCGGTGCGGCCAAACTGCCGATCACCTGGCAGCTCGGTTTTCTCTACGCTGCGGCGTTCGGCGGCTTCGTCGCCTTCAGCACCTACCTGCCGACCTACCTCAAGGACGTCTACGACTTCGACCTCCAGGCGGCCGGCACGCGCACCGCCGGTTTCGCGATCGCGGCCGTCATCGCCCGGCCCGTCGGCGGTGTCCTGTCCGATCGCTTCGGACCGCGCATCATCACCGTGATCTCCTGTGGCGGTGCCGCCGTGCTCGCCGTGTGGATGATCACCAAGCCGCCCCTCGAGATACCCGCCGGTCTCGACTTCGTCCTGATGGCGGTCTGCATGGGACTCGGTTCGGGGTCGGTCTTCAGCTGGGTCGCGCAGGCCGCGCCCGCCGAGCGGGTCGGTTCGGTCACCGGGATCGTGGGTGCCCTCGGCGGGCTCGGCGGCTTCTTCCCGCCCATGGTCATGGGGGCCACCTACGACGCGACCACCCACAGCTACACGATCGGGCTCGCACTGCTGGTCGTCTTCGCCACGTGCGCGGCCCTGTTCACCGTGTTCGGCATCCGACGCACGGCGAACACCTGACGCCCGCCTCCCCGGCTGCGGCGTCGGGAGAATTGTCGGGGCCTCGTGTTCTGATGTTCGCACCCGTCGAACAAAGGAGCGATCCATGTCAGACCACGCTGCCGCGATCCGAGGTCTGCCCCGGTGGCATCCCAATCCGCTCATCCGTTCCACCATCGAGACCATCCGGCGCTGCGGCTGGCAGGTGACCTCGGTCGGCGAGGCGGACGCCGAGTTCGACGCACCGCCTGCAGGTGCTCGAACCGAGTGCGGGTTCTCCTACACCTCCGGACTCTCGCTGCACTCGATCCCGGAGCTCTCGATCTACGGCGTCGATCCCCTGACCGCGACGCACGTGCTGAACGAACTGGGCGCCCTGCTCCACCAGGAGGACTGGCGTGATCTCGTCGCCGCGCAGTCCGACATCCCGTTGCAGACGGTCGCCGTGACCGTCCGACTCATCGAGCAACTCGACCACGACGAGCTGCTCCTGGCGAACCTGTTGTTCCCCGACCACCCGAAACTGCAGGTGGTCTGGCCCGACGACCACGGCCACCTCCCATGGGAAGACGGCTACACCCTGCTCCCGATGCACCAGCCGGTGAAGGGGATGCCGCAACTCCTGGATCCCCCGCGCCCGCAACCACGCCTTCTCACAACCGAATCCGGGCCCGACCGAACCCGCCCGCGACGGGCACGTCGCATCTCGGGTCACTGACCTGCGGCCGGCGGCCTCCCGGCGTGTCCGGGGCGACATGTGTCCGTGTTGCCCCGGACAAACGGAGCCCGGAGATGCCACCATGGTTGGTCTGGGGGCTCGAACAGACCACGGGGGCACGTGGAAAGGCAGGTCGGCGTGGCGCACCTCCCGGTCGTGGTCGCTGCACTCGTCGCCCTCGTCCTCGCGGTCGCCTTCGTCGCCGTCATCTACCGGCGTCCGCAACGCGGTCTCCTGGTCTTGGCCGCGCTCACCCCCCTCGACGGTCTCCTCGACATCGCCCCGTTGCCCGGCGTCGCCTCGGCGTGGAAGGAGGGCGTCCTCGCGCTGACGCTGATCTGCGCGGCCAATCGCCGGGTCCGGCCCGCCGACCGGACGGACCCGCCGTTGCAGCTGCCGTGGTGGCCGGCCGCGGCCGTGCTGGTCGCGTTCGGGGTCGTGTCGGCGCTCTACGTCTACGGCCCCATCGGGCTGTACGGCGTCAAGGTCACCTTCTTCTACCTCTTCGTGGTCCTCGCGCTATGGCTGACGCCGTTCGACGCGCTCGACCGCGACCGACTGGTCTCGATCATCATGGCGCTCGGGGTGCTCACCACCCTCGTGGGCATCGGCCAGCAGCTCCTGGGTCCGGCGCGGCTGGTCGAACTCGGCTACACCTTCGGCGAGCAGGTGCGGACGAGCGGTCCGCTGTTCCGGACGTTCAGCACGTTCAATCAGCCCTTCGGTTTCGGACTCTTCGTCATGCTGGCCCTGCTCGTCGGCGGAGCAGTGGCGCTGTCGGACACCGCCCGCCGGCGCAACCGGTTGTTCCTCGTCTGCTGGCCGGTCATGGCGATCACGATGGCCACGTCGGTGGTGCGGGCGGCGATCCTCGGCCTCATCGTCGGTGTGATCTGGCTTGCGGCCCTTCGCTTCCGCCGCCTCATCGCCCCGCTGCTCGCAGTCGGGGTCGTCGCCGTCATCTCGCTGCCGTTCCTGCCGTCGAACATCACCAAGGTGTTCTTCTCGTCGAGCAGCCTGAGTCAGCGCGGCTCCGGGTGGGGTGAGATCTTCGCGAGCATCTGGGTGCACCCGCTCGGGACCGGCCTGGCGTCGAGCGGATCGGCGGCCGACGCGATGTCGGCGGCCCAGGGCGACACGACGCGGACGATCACCGCCGGCGCCGGCGGTACCGTGCAGCAGTTGTCGAAGAACTACCAGCCGGACAACTACTACGTGAAGCTGCTCATCGAACTCGGGCCGATCGGGTTGTGGTTGTTCCTGGCCCTGATCGTGACCGCGATCATCTGGTGCGTGCAGTACTCGCGCCGGATGCCCGACCCGGATGGAGCCCTCGTCCTGGGTGTCAGTGCGTCCATGGTCGCGGCGATGGTGGCCTGCCTGGTCGCCACCTACTTCGAGATCTTCCCGCTCGACTTCTACTTCTGGTTACTGTTGGGAGCTGCTGGATGCGCGACGGCACAACACGAATCACGTACGGTGCGCTTGCACTTCGTCCCGGAGGCAGCGGCGTCCAGACCTACATCCGCGAACTCCTGAGGGCACTGCCCGGCCACGTCGACGGCACCGCCCTGTCCGCAGTCGTGCAGACCGACGCGGTCGGCGAACTGCCCCCGGCGATCACCCCGGTGGAGCGTCCCGTCGCCGACGGTGTCCGACGGGCGGTGTTCGGCGTACTCCCCACCCGCTCGGGCGGCGTGTTCCACGGTCTCGACGTCGACCTACCAGTCGCCGGCCCCGCCACCACGGTCGCGACCGTGCACGACCTGTCGGTGCTCGACATGTCGTCCGCGTCGAGCCGGTTTCGCGCCGCGGGCGAATCCGTACTCGTCCGCACGACCCTCCGTCGGGCCGACGTGCTGATCGCCGTCTCCGAGTTCACCGCCGAACGAATCCGCGAGACCTGCGGACGGGATGCCCACGTCACCGAACTCGCGCCCGCCGACTGGGCCCGCCCACCCGCGCCGGCCGATGTCGAACGGGTTCGGGCGAAATACGATCTGCCGGAACGCTTCGTGATGCAGATCGGCACCGTCGAACCCCGCAAGAACGTCGAACTCGTCGCGGCGGTCGCCCGGCGCCTCGACATTCCGTGCGTGCTCGGCGGCGCGGGTTCGACCGGCCCGGGTGCCCCGTCGTCGGCGGTCGGGCTCGGTTACGTCGATGTCGGGGACCTGCCGGCGCTCTACGCCGCGGCGACCGGACGGGGGGCTGTTCTTTCGGATGGAGTGGACTTGTCGACCCGTGTATCGCAGGCCGAGTTCCCGCAGACCACGAGGCGCACCCCGGTGTACTCGTCGCCCAACGGTCGGCGCACCTTTCACGAGCTGATCCGCGACGATCCCCTGAGCACGATCGTGACCGTGTCGATCGACGTGTTGTCCGCGACGATCGCGGTGGCCGCCGGGATCTGGTGGGTGAGGAGTGGCAGCGGCGCGAACCCGCCGTTGTGGACACTCGCCACCTTCGTGCCGACCCTCGTGATCGTCTTCTCCTTGCGCGGGGTCTACCGTCGGGGGCTCAATCGCCGGTTCCTCGACGAGGTCGGCCGGGTCATGACCGGATGCACGATCACCGCGATGATCCTGCTGTGTTCTCTGCTCCTCTCCTACTCCGACGACAGACCCGGCGCCGCGGTCACCAAGGTGTGGGTGTCGGCGCTGTTCTGGGTTCCGTTCGGTCGTCTCATCCGCGACATCATCCAGCGGAGTCTGCGCAAGAACGGTCATCTGCTGTCCCCCACGCTGATCATCGGCGACGGGCCGATCACCGCACAGGTGGTCGGCCGCATGGTGGCCGCGCCGGAGCACGGTCTCCGGCCGGTCGGCATCCTGGCCGCCGGCGCGCCACCCCGCGCCGATCGGGACGAGGGACCCACCAACGAGATCGCGCAGCTCGGCGGGGTGGACGAACTCGACGACGCGATCCGGGCGACGAAGGCCGAGGTCCTGGTCGTGGCCTTCGCGGTCACCAATGTCGAAAGGCTCACCGCCGCCGTCCGTATCGCCCACCGGCACGGGGTCAAGGTGTGGATCGTGCCGCGCATGTTCGACGTCGTCGGACGCCGCAGCCGGGTCGACCACATCGGCGGGCTGCCCCTGATGTCCGTCCCGCACACCAACCCGCGCGGTTGGCAGTTCCGTACCAAGCACATCGGGGACCGGGTGGTCGGAGCCCTGATCCTCGCCGCGATCTCACCGCTGTTCCTCACGCTCATGCTGCTGGTCCGGCTGAGCTCGCCGGGCCCGATCTTCTTCGCCCAACCGCGGGTGGGTCGCGACGCGCGGGTGTTCAACTGCCTGAAGTTCCGCTCGATGCGGCCCGAGGACCCCGCCGCGGAGAAATTCCGGCCGACCGCGGGCAGCGCACCCGGCGGCGTCGAGGGCGTCGACCGCCGCACCAGGATCGGCAAGATCATGCGCTCGACGTCGATGGACGAACTACCCCAGTTGCTCAACGTGATCCGCGGGGACATGAGTCTCGTGGGTCCACGCCCGGAGCGTCCCGAGTACGTCTCGCTGTTCGAGGTGCAGATCCGGCGATACGGCGAACGCCACCGGGTGAAGGCCGGGGTCACCGGCTGGGCGCAGGTGCACGGCCTGCGCGGTCAGACCTCCATCGCCGACCGCGCCGAGTGGGACAACTACTACATCGAGAACTGGTCACTCTGGCTCGACGTCAAGATCCTGCTCCTGACCGTGCTCGCGGTGCTCAAACGGGCGGAGTAGCCGCGGCCACCCACCCGCCTCGTCACATCGTCGGACGTCGGGTGTCGTACGCGGGGCGATACGGCACCCGTCCCCGCTCGTCGCGGATGGTGACGATCAACGTGCGGGCGATGACGACGAGCAGGATGATGCCGCTGACGATCGCGAGGAGCAGTGCGGTCATGACGACCTCCTGACGCCGGAACATGGTGTGCCGGCATTCAATCGCCGATCACGACCTGGTGGTAGATGCCAACCGCGCATCGGTGGACTCAACTGCCCGCCCATGGTGACGCGACTCCGCCGGGCGGCGCCACTGATTTTCTCCGGCGGGCCGGTGCGGGGGTCTGGCGACGGCATCGCCGACGGACAGCATCATCCGGCACACCGCCGAGAAGTGCGGTGCGGCAACGACACGCAGTCCGCGACGGTCTATATCTCTCACGCCGGGCGCGTCAACGCGTCCGGCGCCCCCGGGCGATCAAGTGATGCCCATACGTCCCGCAACACGTCGACGCCGGCGGCGAGGTCGTCGGCATCCTCGGTGAACGGAACGCGGATGTAGCGTTCGTGCGCCCCGTCGACGCCGAACTTCGGTCCGGCGCTGATTCGCACACCTCGGTTCAGGGCGGCGGCGGCGAGCGCGGAACTCAGCGGCGCCCCGAGCCCGACCCACATCGCCAACCCACCGTTCACATCGGGGATCTCCCACTCCGGCAGATGTTTTCGCAGAAGTCCGGTGAGCGTGTCCCGGCCGATACGAAGCTGCGCGGAACGAACGGCGAGCAGGTCGTCGTAACCGGCCAAGACCTCGGCGGCGATCTGCTGGTCGATGATCGGAGAACCGAGGTCACCGGCGGGTCGCCGTCGGACGATCCGGTCGACGATGTCCTCGTCGGCACGAATCCATCCCACCCGCAATCCACTCCACACCGTCTTGCCCAGCGATCCGATCGTCACCACCGGCACCGAGGACCTCACCGGCGCATGCGCGGCGAACGGGAAATGGTCCGTCCGACGATCGATGTCGAGCTCGGCAGTCGTCTCGTCGACGAGCAGCGCGGTCCCGGCCCGGCGCGCCGCGTCGGCGAGCCGCTCTCGGTGGGCGGACGGCATCGAGGCACCCGTCGGGTTCTGGAAATCCGGTATGCAATAGGCCATCTCGGGTCGCAACCGGCTGAGGACCTCGACGAAGTGGTCCATGTCCCAGCCGGCCGCGGTGACCGGCGTCGACACGAGCCGTCCGCCGGCCTCGGCGATCGCCTCGTAGGCGTGCGGATAGGTCGGGGTCTCGACGACCACCCGGTCGGCTCGTCGGAGCAGGGTCCGCGCGACGAGTGCGATGGCGTGTTGCCCACCGAGGGTCACCACGATCTGCGCCGGGGTCGTGGGCAGTCCGCGGTCGGTGTATCGATCGGCGATTCGTCGGCGTAGCAGCGGATCGCCCACCAGGTCGAGTCCGGGCCGGCGCAGCAGGTCGGGCACATTGCCCGTGACCCGCTCGATGATCGCCTCGAGACCGGGCACCGGTTCGGGAACGGCGTGCGCGAAGTCGATCTCGGCAACCGCGCCCGGACCCCTCCGCGGGAGCATCGCGACGGAGCCGGATCCCCGGACGCTGACCAGATAGCCGGCCTCGCGCAGCGCTCCGTACGCCGACACCACCGTGGTCCGACTCCGCCCGAGCGCATCGGCGAGGATTCGCTCGGCGGGCAACCGCGTGTATGTCGCGATCCGGCCGTCGTCGATGAGGAGTCGGATGCGGGCGGCGAGGGCCGCGTAGGCCGCGTCGCCGCTCTCCCACTCACCGAGCAGCGTGACGAGTTGCTTCACCCCGAGGTTCGAGCGAGCCACCGGCCGGCCGATGGCTCGCGGTGCACCCACAGAATCCTCCTCACCGGTCGCCAGGGTCCAACGACGCCCTGCGGCCGTCGACGTCCAGTCAAACGCAGTGCCCGCGGGCACCACAAGGTCCAATCCGCGGTCGGTGGACTGCCGTCGAGCGGGGGTGGCGGTCCGCAGATCACCCGTGACCACCGGGCGGCTGTCGGGTTCGGGCGATATCGTCGGCGTCGATGAACATCCGCCCGTCAGCTCTCGACGCGGCCGTGCGTCCCGGGCATGTGCTACGTGTCGATGACGTCGACGGCCTCGCCCTGGCCGACCTCGTCGACTCGGTCTCGGCTGACCTACCGGTGTTCCTGGACCATCGCGGACCCGGCGATCGCACCGCCCGGGAGGTCGTCCGGGAGGTCCTCGACGCGCTCGAGGACATCGTCGTCGCCCTCTTCCCGGTCTGGCTCCCGGGCCACGAGCCGGGCCTGCCGGTCGACGCCGACGACGCCGAGGCCACGGCGCGCCTGCTGTGCCGGGACGCCGGCTTCCCCTCGCCCGCCGTCATCCATCTGGCCCGTGCGGCCGCCGGCGCGCGACGTCCCGGCCCCGGCCCCGCCGACGACGCCCGGGCGGCCGCGCTGACGTTTCTCTTACGACGGGGATACGGACGTGGTTCCGTGGTCCTGGCCGTGCGCGCCGACACCGCATTGGGCGAGCGGGCCCAGCACGCGGCCGCCGCCGCGTACGAATGGCTGGCCGACCACGCCGACCTCACCGTGTGGCTCACCGCCGACGCCCTGCCCGCGGTCACGAGGGTGCCGGCCATCCGGATCGGAGTACCCGCGGGGCGGCGATTCCCGCCGCCCGGTCCGGTGGAGGCGCTGCACGATCCGTCGTCGGCCTCGGCGAGGCCCGTCCTCGTCGCCTCCCGTCCGTCGGGGAGACCGGCACCGCACAGCGATGCCGAGCAAACCCTCGAACGCGCCCTCGCGCGTGCACCGTGGGCTCGCGACCGACAGTGGAACCGGAGTCCGCGCGACCTCGATCCGCTCCACCCCGCGGTGATCGTCGACCTGCTGTGGCCGAGTGAACGCGTGGTCGTGGAGGTCGACGGCGCGGATCATCGCGGCCCGGTAAAGTACGCGCGAGATCGACGTCGCGACAACATGCTTCAGCGTGCCGGGTACCTCGTTCTGCGTTACACGAACGACCACGTTCTCGACGACACGTCCCTTGTCGTCGCAGAGCTGGCCGCCGTGATCGCCGAGCGCTCCCGACCACCGGCATCGTCCCGACCGACGCCCGCCCGACCCCCTTCGACCCGCGAGGAGCATCCGTGGACCACGCCCAGCTGACGCCGATCCAGAGTGCGGCGCTGTTCGTCCTGCTGGCCGAGTCCCGAGAGCTCTCCAACCCAGAGTTGAAGGAGTTCGGTGCCGCGCTGGACAAGCCGGCCCGCAACCATCTCAACGCCCTCGGCCTCGTCGACTCGCGACTCGGCGCACGCCGCGCGTACTTCCACACCCTGACCGACCGCGGGTGGGCCTGGTGCGCGGCCGAACTGACATCCGAGCCACCGAAGAGGTCGACTGCACCGACGAAGGCCATGTACGCGGTCCTCGCCGGCCTCGCCCGGTACCTCGACGACGAGGACCTCCGTCTCCACGAGGTGTTCGGCCGTCCCCGACGCCCTACCCACGAGGAGCCCGGGACCCCGATCGCAACGGCTGCGTCCGACCCGGCGTCGTCCACCGTCGATCCCCGGGACCAGATCGCGGCCGCCTACCGCGCCCGGGCCGTCACGGCGGGCGACTTCGTCCTCGTCACCGATCTGCGCGCCGACCTGCCCGGGATGAGCGACGAGGTCTTCGACGCCACGATGGTGGAGTTCCAGCGCGCGCCGGGGGTCAGCCTCATCCCGCAGGAAGACCAGGCGTTGCTGACTCCGGCCGACCGGGCGGCCGCGGTGACGGTGGGCACGCAACCGTGCCATCTGTTCGCGATCGAGGAGAGCTGATCCGATGGACGCCGACGCCCGTCACGCACTGGAATCGATCCGCCTCAACTGGGCCGACACCCCCGACGACGTGTGGGGCACCGCCGACCCCTTCCACGTCGGGGGCCTGCACGAGGACACCATCGTCGACATCATCCGTTCGTTCGACGACGCCCGTCGTTCGCCGTCGGGGAGTCCGATCGGGGTCACGGTGCGCGGTCCGGCCGGATCCGGCAAGACCCATCTCCTGGGCCGGGTCCGGCATCGTGTCCAAGAGGAGGGCGGGTACTTCTTTCTCGTCAAGCTGCTCGACGCCACCGACTTCTGGCGTTCGGTGCTCGTGGCGATCATCGAGGACCTCGGCCGACCGACGCCCCGCCACCGCTCGCAGCTGAATCAGCTCCTCCACCGCCTCGCGATCGACGCCGGGGTCTCGGACGGGACACGTGACGCCGTGACCGGCGGCGCGTCGCTGACACCCGCCGCTCTCGATGACTTCGTCCACGGCGTCTACACCCGCCATTCGCGGCACCGACGCCGGTCGCAGCACATCCTGCGTGCGCTCGTACTGCTGGAGTCCGACGACTTCGCGGCCAAAGACCTCGGCGAGGCGTTTCTGCACCTGGACATCGACGACGCGGAGGAACTCGCCGCCTGGGGCATCCGCAATGCCCGCCTCGGTTATCAGGAGATCGTCGAGAACATCTCGCGGATCATCGCGTTCGACGATGCGGCGGTTCTCGCGATCGACCAGATCGACACCCTGATCGAGGCCGGCAAGACCGCCGAGCCGGGCGAGGAATCACAGGTGGAGAAACTGGCGCACGGCCTGATGTCGGTGCGCGACACCATGAGTCGGACCACATGTGTGGTCTCCTCGATCACCGCCGCGTGGGAGTACCTCGCCGGACACGTCATGCGATCAGCGGTTGATCGGTTCCGGTTGCCACCCACCCTGCAACGGCCCGCGAGTGCGGACTTCGGCCGGCTCCTGCTCGCCCGGCGTTTCGCGCCGGGTTTCGCCGGCGTCGGATTCACGCCGCCCCATCCCACCTGGCCGGTCACCGACACCGCACTGACGGCGGCCACCGATTACACCCCGCGCGAGCTGATGGTGACCGTGGACCGCCAGATCGCCGCGATGCTCCGCAGCGACACGTTCGCCGAGATCACCGACCTCTCCGGCGCCACGTCCAAGACCTCCGCCGGCCAGGGCACACTCCCCCTGATCAACCAGTCCCGCACCACGACAGACGTTCCTGACACGGGGGCGTCCGCTCGGGGGCGCTCGTCGTCTGCTGAATCGTCGTCTGCAGGGTCGTCGTCTGCGGGGTCGTCGTCAACCGACTCGTCGTCGACGACCACCTCGGACGATCCCGCGTTCGCGAAGCTCGACCAGCGGTACGCGGAGTTGATCCGGCGTGCGGACCCGCTACCCGCATTGGTACCCGACACCGAGGACCGGATCGTCCCCTCGCTCCTCCATGCGGGATTGGCGACGTGGATCCAGGCACTGTCCCGCGACGCCGACCGCTGGCAGCTCGATGCCCGGCCGGGACCGAAGAGTCCGCTGCACGGGCGGATCCGACAACTCGTCGACCCGAACCGGGACATCGAGCAGTCCTGGAGCTTCCGTGCCATCGCGGCATCTAACGCGCGTGCCGTCCAGACGCGCCTGTCGAGCGCGACGACGACCTCCGGTTTCACCCTCGGCGACATCGAACGCACCCTGGTGATCCTGCGGCGGGATCCCTGGCCCACGGGGCCCAAGACCCGGCAGATGGTCGAGGAACTGCACGATCGGGGCGGGCGGGTCGTCGCCTGGACCGAACAGGACATCAAACGGCTGAGCGCGCTGGCACAACTGCGGGCCGAACGGCCCTCGCATCTCCGGGAGTGGATCTCCGACCGCAACCCGGCTGCCGAGATCGCCTTTCTCACCGACATCCTGGGCTCCGCGCTCGAAGCGCCTGCGCCAGGCTCGCAGTCACCGGACTCACCCGCAACACCCTTGGTGACGCCTGTCAGACGCCACGAGCCCGGCACCGCGGACGAACGCTCGACCACGCCGCCACCCCGGGAGACGACGACGGAAGAGTTCCGGTCCACCGACCCTCGGTCGGGAACGGCGGGGTCCGACACCGCCGAATCGTCGTCGCGAACCACACCCGCCGACGAACAGTCGATCACCCTCGGGCGAAGTGTCGCCACCGGCGAGGCGGTGACCGTCTCGCTGCTCGCCCTGCGCAAGCACGTGGCGCTGTTCGCCGGATCCGGTTCGGGGAAGACGGTGTTGATTCGGCGCATCGTCGAAGAGGCTGCTTTGCAGGGAGTTTCGTCGATCATCCTCGACGTGAACAACGACCTCGCACGCCTGGGGACACCGTGGCCGGACGCCGACCCGCGTCCGTGGACGTCCGACGACCGCGAGCGCGCCAAGCGCTACCTGCACGACACCGAGGTCGCGGTCTTCACCCCGGGTCGGGCATCGGGGCGGCCATTGAGTTTCCAGCCGCTACCCGACTTCAGCACGGTGGTCGGCAACCCCGACGAGTTCCGTGCCGCGGTCGACTCCGCCGTCGGCGCCCTGATCCCGCATGCCCGGGCCATCGGGACCAGCGCGAAAGCCTATCGGCAGCAAGCAGTCCTGCAACAGTCCATGGAGGCCTTCGGACGACGCGGCGGCGGCGCCCTGCAGGCTTACGTCGGACTGCTGACCGAACTGCCCGACGACGCGAGCACCCTCGCCGACGCCCCGAAGCTCGCCGCCGAACTCGCGGAGAACCTCAAGGCCTCGATGGCGATCGATCCCGTCTTCGGGGGTGACGCCGCCCCGGCCGACCCCGGGTACCTGCTCACTCCCTCACCGGGTTTCCGGGCCCGGGTGTCGGTCGTGAACCTCGCCGGCCTCGGCACCGACGACCGGCGGGCCGGTTTCGTCAATCAGCTCCAGATGGCCCTGTTCGCCTGGATCAAGAAGAATCCGGCCGCCGACCGGCCACTCGGCGGACTGCTCGTCATGGACGAGGCGCAGAACTTCGCCCCGTCCGTCCGGATGACCGCGGCGTCGAAGAGCACGAGCGCATTGGCGTCGCAGGCTCGCAAGTACGGCCTCGGGCTCATCTTCGCGACCCAGTCGCCCACCGGCATCGACAACAAGATCTCGGCCAACTCCTCGACCCAGATCTTCGGCCTGCTCAATCATCCGACGCAGATCGAACGCGCCAAGGAACTCGCCGCCAACAAGGGCAGCAGGATTCCCGACATCGGCAAGCTCCCGGCGGGGACGTTCTACATCGCGAGCGAGGGCGGGCGGTTCGCCAAGGCCGAGACGCCGCTCTGCCTCACCTACCACCCGTCGAGTCCGCCGACCGAGGACGAGGTCGTCGAGCTGGCGCGCTCCACGACACCGCGCCCACGGTGACGGCCGGGCCCGACTTCGCCGACGGTCGGCCGCGACGATTGGCACAATGGACTCCGTGCTCACGCTGACCGCCGGAGAGAACCGTCCGCTGCCGTCGACGGCCGTGACCGTCTCGGTGCGCTCGGCATCTCCGGTCAACACCTCGGCGATCCTGCTCACCGATGCCGGTCGCGTCCGCTCCGACGCGGACCTCATCTTCTACAACCAGCCCAGCGGCCCCGGCGTCGGATACCGTTCTGCCGGCTCGGCCGACATCATCTCGGTCGACACCGCCGCCCTCCCTCGGGAGATCGCGACGGTCGTCGTCGCGGCGAGCCTCGACGGGACCGGACCCGCGAGTTTCGCGACCGCCGGCGCCCTCACCGCGACGCTGACCGGCGGCGGTACGGAACTCGTCTTCAGCCCCTCCGGTCTCACCAGCGAGGCGGCCGTCGTGTGCCTCGAGATCTACCGGCGCAACGACGTCTGGAAGGTCCGTGCCGTCGGCCAGGGATACGACGCCGGTCTCGCGGGCCTCGCCACCGCCTTCGGCATCGAGGTCGACGACGAGCCCGCGACGCCGCCTCCTGGTCGGCCTCCGCGAGTCACCGATCCGCAGCCCTGGCCGCCGGCCGCGTCGACGCCAACCGCGCCGCCGTCGACACCCGAACCACCGGCCCCGCAATGGAATACACCGTCCGCACCGCCGCCTCCGCCCCGGCCCCCGGTCACCGCCCAACCACAGGGAGTTCCCATGCACAGCGATCTGTTCGCGCCGTCCCACGCCGAGGTCACCGGGCAGGGCATCCAGAAGCAGGGCAGCAAGATGTGCCGGGTCGGGCTCGCCGGTGAGGTCATGGCCCGCACCGGCTCGATGGTGGCCTACCAGGGCAACCTGAAGTTCGAGGCGCTCGGCTCCGGAGGTCTCGGACGGATGATGCGTCAGGCGATGACCGGCGAGGGCGTCCCGCTGATGAAGGTCACCGGACAGGGCGACCTGTTCCTGGCCGATGCGGCGTCGGACGTGCACCTCATCGACCTCGACGGTTCCGACGGCCTCACCATCAACGGCGCCAACGTCCTTGCCTTCGACTCCTCGCTGTCCTACGACATCGCCCGTGTGCAGGGTGCCGGCGCTATGAGCAACGCCGGACTGTTCAACTGCGTCTTCACCGGGCGCGGCCGGATCGCCATCACCACCGACGGCACCCCGGTCGTCCTCAACGTCGACGCCGCGACCTATGCCGACCCGCAGGCCGCGGTCGCGTGGTCGTCGAGCCTGCGCACCTCGGTGAAGTCCAATGACTCGTTCAACCTCGGCACCCTGATGGGACGCAGCACCGGCGAGCGGTTCACCCTCGAGTTCTCCGGGCGCGGGTTCGTCGTCGTGCAGCCGTCCGAACTCCCGCCCGGCGGGTTCGTCGGCGGGACCGGTGGCGGCGGGTCGGCCGGGTCAGGGGCCGGCGGCGTGTTGGGTGGCATCCTCGGTCGCTGACGAGGCGGAACTCGGACGTCGCCCGAATCTGTCGGTGCCGACTGCTCTACTACGCTCCACCTTCGAACAACAGGAGCGAGCATGACCAACCACTTCTCCGATCTGCGGGGTCTGCCTCGCTGGCACCCCGACCCGCTGGTACGCGAGACGCTCGACCGCATCCGGCGCTACGGTTGGGCGGTGACGGCCGTCAGTGACGAGTGCACGTGTCACTCTCCCGAATGCGAAGCACCTGACTGCTCTTTCGCGTACACCACCGGCCTGCGCTTACACGACCTCCCCGAGTTGGCGGTGTACGGACTGGATGCACGAACGAGTGCATCGGTTCTCAACGAGCTGGGCAGCGTGTTTCACACCTATGACTGGCACTCGATCGTGTCGAATTCGGTTCCCATACAACTGGATTCGCTTGAGGTTCCGGTCACCGTCATCGAACTGGTGGACAAATCCGATCTCATCGTCACCAACGTCCTCTACCCCGACGCTCCGGTCTTGCAGGCGGTGTGGCCTGACGATCTGGGCAGCTATCCGTGGGAAGAGGGTTACACCCTTGCACCGGAACACCAATTCGTGATGGGCGTGCACGACCCGCGAGCGACCGGTGGCGACAGTCCGCGCGTCATCTACCCGCACCCCGGAATGAACCGGGCCCAGCGGCGCAAGGCGGCCCGACGCCGACGCCGACGCTGAGCAGGCGAGCGGCCAGGTGATCAGCCTGAGTTGCGGGGGCCTCAACCGTTCGGTTCTTGTCGGTGCCCCCGGATACAGTGATTTCTACAGGCCACAGATGAAAGACGCATATCGGCAGACGGTTACGCCGGTGTCGAACCAACGATGACGAGAAGCCCTGCCTCCAGTTCCGTCCTGTGATGTGGAAGGTCCGTCATGCCAACAACACTCGCCACCATGCTGCGCCCAGAGACCGAAAGTGTCGAACACTCCGGCGGTGAGGGTTATCTCGCCGTGTTGACTGCGATTCGCGAGGCGCTGTGGGATCTGCCCCCTGGCGGCGCGGAGCCGACCGGCCGTCAAGCGAGCACCGCGATGTCTCTGCTGATCGAACTGCGCTCCATCCTGGACCATCACGCCGCCGTCGGAGCTGCCACCCTCGACCGTCTCGGTGTGGCCCGACAGTCGACCGGCAAGACGTCCGCCCTGCTGATCACAATGGGCGCAGCACCCGCAATCGCGCACCGCTGGTTGCGGATCGGCAACGCACACGCATGGCTCTCTCGGTTGCCCGGTTACACTGCCGACGGCGCGATCCCCGGGGAACACGCCGATGCCGTCGTGAACGGCATAGTTCATGTCGCGCGTCGAGCACCCGAGGGTGTCTGCGCCGAGGAACGAGCAGAGGTCGAGCAGACCCTTATCGCGCAGGCGATGTCCGGCGCCACCCCTGCCGAAATCGCCCAGAAGGCGCGCGAACTGGGCAACGAGTATGCGGTCGAGTCCGGCGGCCTGCATGCTGGCGAGGACCGCACCATCAACGAGTTCACCGTCTCCCCGACCGGGGAAGGCCGGGTCCGCGTACGCGGCGATCTCGACACAGTCATCGGCGAAAAGCTGACCGCGGCAATCGAATCTCCAAACACTCCGAGGCCTGAGCCCGACGGCACCGACGACTCACGGACCACCGGGGCCCGCAACGCGGATGCTCTGGAACTCATCCTCGATGCCGCGGCGGTGGCCGACACCACCCTTGCAACCCCACCAAAGACCCACGTCAGCGTGCTCCTGCCGGCGGCTGCTCCCGACAAGGCCAGCCTGTTGTGGCTGGGTTCGATCAGCCCCACCACCGCGTCCTTGCTTGCGTGCGACTCCTCTGTCACCGACGTGGTCATCGACGGCGACACCGTCCCCCTGGAGATGGGCACTTCCAGACGACTGTTCCCGACGCATCTGCGTAGAGCGATCATCATCCGCGACCGGTGCTGCATCAAATGCGGTGCGCCTGCGGGCCGCACCCACGTCCACCACATCCAGTTCTGGAGCAACGGCGGTTCCACCGACATCGACAACGGGTGCTTGCTCTGCCCGTCCTGCCACGCCCACATCCATGCCGGCCAGTGGGAGATCATCATGGGGCGCGACCGCCACCCGTGGCTGGTCCCACCCGCATCGATCGATCCGATCCGAACGCCATTGCCGGCATACAACCGCCGCACCATGACTCTCGATGACCGGGCCGCAGCCTGATCCACCTCGGTGGTCGATGACCGACTCGTATCGGCGAACGGCCGGAGAGCCCGAGCGCCTGATACTTCTGAAGGCGAATCCGTCGAGAGACGACGCCCCGCGTAGCACCTTTTCGCACCGATCCGTCGGAGCGCGCATGCCCTTTGAGAACTTCATAGTGTTCACGCCCGACCTGTGGTGCGGGTGAACTGCGTAAGGCCCCACCTCCCTGGTGGGGGGTGGGGCCTTACAGCGCGACTGTCAGGCCAGTGCGAAGTCACCAGCTCGACTTCTGGCACACCGGCAAGTCGACGTCGCAATTGGGTGGCATCCGTGGGCGCTGAGCCCCAACGGGATCTCGTAGCGAGAAACGCTGCCATAGTTCGCTTTTCGCCATGCAGTCCGGCGGGCGGGTAACGTCGACGTCATGCCCGAAGCAAGTGCGACCGTCCTCGTCCGACAACCCCTCACCACGGTGTGGGAGTACTGCCTCATCCCGGAGCACGTCGCGGCGCTGACGCCCGGCGTGATCGGCGTCGAGACCGTCACCGACGGGCCGGTCTCGGTCGGGACCGTCTGGCGCGGCCAGATGAAGGGGCTCGGCCGCGCCGTCGACTGGACCGGCGAGTTCACGCGGGTGGATGCGCACACCGCCACCGAGTTCTCCTCCACAGAGTCACCGCTCGAGTTCGCCATCTCGGCCACGTTCGCGGAGGTTGGTCGCGGCGTCGAACTCACCTACCGCATCCGCAACGCCGGCGTCGGCGGGGCGGTCGGGAAGCTTACCGACGCGCTGGCGATCCGCGCGTATCAGCGGTCGCTCGCCGCGAACGCGAAGAAGCTGCCGCGCCTCGTCGACGAATGGACCGCCACCCGCTGACGACGACGCGATACGAGGAGTGCGATGTCGGCATCAGTCCACGAGCAACGATCTCCGACGGAGAAATCCATGAGGACGGCGGTCACGAAAGTCCTTGTTAGACATACGAATCGGGGACAATTCGGACGTAGCCTTCGCGGTCGACGGGGAGTACTCTGACCGGCGGATGCATCTCGTCCGGACCGTGATCCCCACCCGCCCCGAGATGGCGTGCGGCGTGGGCCCGGCCCTGCCGTCCTACAATCGTCCGCACACAAGGGATTTCGTCATGCCCGAATCCAGCGCATCCGTCACCGTCAAGCAACCACTCGAAACCGTCTGGGAGTACATGTCCGCTCCCGAGCACACCTTCCGGGATCCGTCGAGATCATCCCGCTGTCCGATGGGCCGCTCGCCGTCGGCTCGCAATGGAAGGGTAAGACGGCAGTCCTCGGGCGGACCATGGAATGGCGCGGGGAGTTCACCCGCGTCGACACATGCAAGGAGACGGAGTTCCAGTCCGTCGAGGCGCCGTTCCCGTTCACCACGCACATCTCGCTGGAGGAGACCTCCGACGGCGTCCAGGTGACCTGTCGGATCACGTCCTCGACCGGGTTCGGCGGGGTGTTCGGCAAGATGGCCGACCCCATCGTCAACCGCATCTACCAGCGGTCGCTCACCGCGTCGATCGAGAGCGTCCCCGACCTCATCGAGGAGTGGCTCGCTCAGCAGTGACACGACTCAGCAGTGACACGACAACGGCCCCACCTCGCCGAAGCGAGATGGGGCCGCTGGGGAATCGGTAGCACGAATGCGCTCCATGAGCGCATTCCTGCTACGAAATCCGTCGGGTGAAAATCACCAGCTGGACTTCTGCACGCCCGGCAGCTCGCCGGCGTGCGCCATGTCGCGCAGGCAGATACGGCACAGGCCGAACTTGCGGAACACCGAGTGCGGGCGGCCGCACTTGTTGCACCGGGTGTAGGCCCGCACGGCGAACTTGGGCTTCTTGTTGGCCTTGTTGACCAGAGCCTTCTTTGCCATGTCAGTTGTCCTTAACGTTGTTGTCCTTGAACGGGAAGCCCAGGGCACGCAGCAGCGCCCGGCCTTCGTCGTCCGTGGTGGCCGACGTCACGACGGTGATGTCCATACCGCGGGGCCGGTCGATGTTGTCGATGTTGATCTCGTGGAACATCGACTGCTCGTTCAGGCCGAACGTGTAGTTGCCGTTGCCGTCGAACTGACGGTCCGACAGGCCGCGGAAGTCGCGGATACGCGGGAGGGCGATGGACACGAGACGGTCCAGGAACTCCCACATGCGGTCGCCACGGAGGGTGACGCGCGCACCGATCGGCATGCCCTCGCGCAGCTTGAACTGTGCGATGGACTTGCGAGCGCGACGGATCTCCGGCTTCTGGCCGGTGATCTTGGCCAGATCCTCGACGGCGCCGTTGATCAGCTTCGCGTCACGGGCGGCGTCGCCGACGCCCATGTTCACGACGACCTTCACGACGCCCGGGATCAGCATCACGTTGGGGTATTCGAACTCTTTGTTCAGCGTGTCCTTGATCTCCTCGCGGTAGCGAGTCTTCAGGCGCGGCTGGATCTTGGGTTCAGTAGAGGTCATGTCAGATGTCCTTCCCGCTCTTGCGCGAGATCCGGACCTTCTTGCCCGTTTCCTCGTCGACGCGGTAGCCGACGCGAGTCGGGTTGCCGTCGGAGTCCACGACCATCACGTTCGAGACGTGGATCGAGGCTTCCTGGGTCACGATGCCTCCGGAGGAGGCACCGCGCTCGTTGGCCGACGCGGCGGTGTGCTTCTTGATTCGGTTGACGCCCTCGACGAGGACACGCTGGGTCTTCGGGAAGGCCTGGATGACCTTGCCCTTGGCGCCCTTGTCCTTGCCCGAGATGACGATCACGGTGTCACCCTTGTGGACCTTCATGTCAGATCACCTCCGGTGCCAGCGATACGATCTTCATGAACTTCTTCTCACGCAGCTCACGGCCGACCGGGCCGAAGATGCGGGTTCCGCGGGGGTCGCTCTCACCCTTGAGGATGACGGCGGCGTTCTCGTCGAAGCGGATGTAGCTTCCGTCCGCACGACGGCGCTCCTTGGTGGTGCGCACGATGACGGCCTTGACGACCTCACCCTTCTTGACGTTGCCGCCCGGGATGGCGTCCTTGACAGTGGCGACGATGACGTCGCCAATGCCGGCGTAGCGCCGCGAGGAACCGCCGAGCACGCGGATGCACAAGATCTCCTTGGCACCGGTGTTGTCGGCGACTCGCAGGCGGGATTCCTGCTGAATCACTCGTTAGTCTCCTTGACCTGGCTTCTTATGTACGGCGGATTTCCGACCCGACGCACACGGTCTGTTGCCATCGAACACACGCCTGCCTGGGGTTTTGACCAGGTTGTGACACCCGGGCCGTCCGCCCCAGTGGGTTCGTGAGCCGATTCGCGACACAGCGGCGCCGCAGGCAACCCCACAAGTGTAGGGGAATGCCCAGGTCCCGGCCAAATCGATGGTCCCGGCGACCGAGCGGGGGTTTCGGATGACGCCGGGCCGGCAAAGTTTTCCGCGCACTGACCCATCTGGGGTGCACCGCCACGCGAAGCACCCATGAGACGAGATCGACCAGACACAAGCCCGTCCGGCGAGCAATCAGTGCGAGCCGGAAGGGAGCGAAACACGGGGGGCGTGTCAGCGCCGGGGGTAATTCTCGGCTGCCGATCGTGAGCCGAACGGTCACCATGCTCCCCGGGCTCCGCAGTTCAGTCCGACAACTGCGGCCTGACGGCAAGTCCTCGACTCGGGGCCACCAGCCCCGTGAGCGATGACCGGAGTTCGAATCCCCCAGTCCGAGCCGGGTTCGACGCTGCCGTGCGGGCACGCACTCACAGGGGAGGCACGCGTGACCACAGACGACGCGGTCCGGAACACCGTTGCTACCGACATCGACACCGACCTGACGATCCCGATGACCGCCGCTCAGCGCGGCATCTTCTACGCCCAGCAGCTCGAGCCGGACGTGCCGATGACCATCGACGCGTTCGTCGAATTCCGCGGCGACACATCGGGTCCGCAGGGCGAGAGCGGTGACGACCCACTCGTCGACGTCGATCCGGACATCATGCAGCGTGCTGTCACCCTCACCGAGAGTGAGACCGAGGCCCCGCTGCTGCGGCTGATCCCGACCGACGACGGCGAACCGATGATGGTTCTCGACCGGTCGCAGCACGTGGTGCTGGGTCGACAGGACTTCTCAGACGCCGAGGACCCGCGCGCGGCCGCACTGGCCTGGATCGACCGCCGGCGAAGTGCCAGCTCAGACGTCTTCGCCGACAACATCCTCGAGACACACCTGCTCAAAGTGGGTCCCGGACACTCGATCTGGTATTGCCACGGTCACCACATCGGCTTCGACGGCTATGCCGCGATGTACATGATGCTTCGTGTCGCCTCGCATTACACGGCGATCGTGAACGGAACGCCGCCGCCGATCGCGGACACCGCGTCGATGGTCGACATCGCCGAGTTCGACCGCGAGTACCGTGCCTCCGCCAAGTTCGCCGAGGACCGCGAGCACTGGGCGTCCCATCTGGCCGATATGCCCGAGATGACCACTCTCACCAGCCTTTCCGCTCCGGCCGCGCCGTTGTCGGTCGTCCGATCGGCGGTCCTCGACGACACCCTCGTCGCCCGGATCCGCGAGCTCGGACACAGCCACCGGGTCCGGCCGGCGTCGGTCATCACCGCTGCGGTGGCCGCCTACGTCGCGCGCTACACCGACCGCGACGAGGCCATGCTGAGCCTGCCGGTCGCGGCCCGCGACCGCGACGTGCTGCGCACCTCGGCGGGTCTGACCTCCAACGTCGTCCCGTTGCGTATCGCGCTCCACGACGATTCCGCCACCGTGACCGATCTGCTGAAATCGGTCAACGCGGAGATCAAGGCCGCCGTCCGGCACCAGAAGTTCCGGCACGAGGACATCACCTCCCAGATCCTCGGGGCAGCGGGGGCGCGGCGTGGCTTCTTCGGCCCGCTCGTCAACGTCATGCTGTTCTTCCAGCACATCGACTTCGGCCCGCTCAAGGGCGAATTGCACGTCCTGTCCACCGGACCGATCGAGGACCTGTCGGTCAACGTGTACGACAGCCTCGACGGCGGGATGACCCTGGACCTCGAGGCGAATCCGAACATCTACCCGGACGACGACATCACCACCCACCACCGTCGTCTCGTCGACTTCGTGACCGCCTTCGTCGGTGCGCCCGGCGACACGAGGATGTCGGACCTGCACCTCCTGACCGACGCCGAACGCGAAGCGCTGCCCGAGCGCATGACCGGGGAACGGGTCGACCACGGCGCCACCACCCTCGTCGACCTGCTCGACGACGCGGCCCGGGCCCACCCCGACGAGACCGCGCTCACCGACGCGCGGGACGGGCGTTCGCTCACCCATCGCGAATTCACCGACGCGGCAACGCAGCTCGCGGCGGCACTCACCCGGCGCGGGATCGGTCCGGAGAGCGTCGTCGGCGTTCAGCTGCCCCGCAGCACGGACCAGATCCTGGCGCTGCACGCGGTGATCCGTGCCGGCGGCGCATTCCTGCCGATCGACCCGGCCGAGCCGGCCGACCGGCTCGGGCACATCCTCGAGGTGGCCGCCCCCGACCTCGTCATCACCGACACGGTGCTGGCCGAACTGCGTGCCGACAAAGGGGTCGCCGCGGCGACAACGCCCCCGGGCCCCGACACGGCCGCGTACGTGCTGTTCACCTCCGGTTCCACCGGCAAGCCGAAGGGCGTGGTCATCACCCACCGCGCCATCGTCAACCGCCTCGCGTGGATGCAGGCCCGCTACGAGCTCGCACCGGACGACCGGGTGCTGCAGAAGACCCCGTCCACCTTCGACGTGTCAGTCTGGGAGTTCTTCTGGCCGTTCACCACCGGCGCGGCAATGGTCGTACCGACTGCCGACGGTCATCGCGACCCCTGGTATCTGCGTGACGTGATCGCCGAACACCGCGTCACGACACTGCATTTCGTGCCCTCGATGCTCGCCGCCTTCACCGCGGCACTCGACGCCGACGATGCATCGGAGCTGACGAGCCTGCGCCGCATCTTCACCAGCGGTGAGGCTCTGACTCCCGCGACGGTCGGTGCCGCCGCGATGCTGACGTCCGCTCCGATCCACAACCTCTACGGCCCCACCGAGGCCGCGATCGACGTCACCCACCACGACCACTGCCGCGCCGACGTCCCGGTGATCCCGATCGGCTCCCCGGTGTGGAACACCGGTGTCCACGTGCTCGACCACCGCCTGCGGCCGCAACCGCCCGGCGCGATCGGCGAACTCTATCTCGGCGGCGTCCAGCTGGCCCGCGGCTACCGGTCGCGCGCGGACCTGACGGCATCGCGATTCGTCGCCTCGCCCGCGGCGCCGGGCGAACGGCTCTACCGCACCGGCGATCTCGTCCGTCAGAACGCCGCCGGCGAGCTGGAATACCTCGGTCGCACCGACTCACAGGTCAAGATCCGCGGCCAGCGGGTCGAACTCGGCGAGATCGAGTCGACCCTCAGCCGGCTGGACGGCGTGACCGCCGCCGGCGTGGTCATCCGGGACGATCTGGTCGCCGGTGAGCCCACGATCGTCGGTTACGTCACCGGCACCGGACTCACCGACAAGGACCTGCGGGCCGAACTCCGAACCGCGCTACCGGATCACATGATCCCCACCGCGATCATGGTCCTCGACGCACTGCCCACCACCGCCAACGGCAAGCTCGACCGCCGTGCGCTGCCGCGGCCCGACCTGCGGACCCACCGCGAGTTCGTCCCCGCGCGTACCGCGCTCGAGCGCTTCGTCGTGGCGACCGTCGCCGATGTGCTCGACCTGCGCGACGGCATGTCCGACGAGGTGGCGAACGAGGCTCCCGCCACGGCTCCGGCGTCGGTGTCGCTGAGCGACAACTTCTTCGAGATCGGCGGGACGTCACTGTCGGCGACACGGATGGCCTCGCGGCTGTCCCGCGCCACCGGCCATCGGATCGGGATCCGTACGGTGTTCGACGCCGACGACCTCGCCGGCCTAGTAGCGGCCCTCTCCGACCTGGGCGTCGACACCGATGAGCCGGCCGTCGGCTCCGCCTCGGTCCCCTCCGACGACACCGCCGGGCGGACCGTCTCCGGAGCCGTGCCGCTGTCCCCGGCCCAGCATCGGCTGTGGCTCGCGACACGGTTGGACTCCGCGTCCTCGGCGACCTACAACATGCCGTTCACCGTCCGCTTCGTCGGCGCACTCGACACCGACGCACTCCGGACGGCCCTGGTCGACGTCGTCCGCCGACACGAGCCGCTGCGCAGCGTCGTCGCCGAGATCGACGGTGTGGCATGCATCTCCGCGATCGACCCGGACGCGGTCGACGTCGACCTGCCGGTCCTCGCGACCGGTGACGTCGCCCAGTGCCCGGACCGCGACTTCGCCTCGCTCCCCTTCGATCTGGCCGCCGAGATCCCCGTCCGTGCGCGCCTCGTCCGTACCGCCGACGACGATCATCGACTCACGATGGTCGTCCATCACATCGCGGCCGACGGCTGGTCGCTGGCCCCCCTCGCCGGCGACCTGGCCACGGCCTACCGCGCCCGCCGCGACGGCATCGAGCCCGAATGGTCGCAGCTGCCGGTCTCCTACTCGCAGACCAGCGCCGCACGTCACGCATGGCTCGACGAGAGTCCGCATGCCGCGGCCGAACTCGAGTTCTGGCGGGACACCCTCGACGGGGCGCCGGGCGAGACCGAGCTGCCCCTGGACCGTCCCCGAGGCCGGGATTCGGAGGTGACCGGTCGGTCCGGATCGTCGGTGACCTCGACCATCGACCCCGACACCTACGGCGCGATCCGGACCATCGCGACCGAGGCCGACGCCACGGTCTTCATGGTGCTCCACGCCTCGGTGGCGCTCCTGCTCCGTTCCCTCGCGCAGTCCTCGGACGTCATCATCGGCACACCGGTGTCCGGACGCGGCGACGCCGACCTCGACGACCTCGTGGGCATGTTCGTCAACACGCTGGCGTTGCGCACCGTCGTCGACAAGGACCTGCCGTTCGCCGACCTGGTGGCACATGTCCGGGACACCGATCTGAACGCGTTCGACAACGCCGACATGCCGTTCGACCGACTGGTGACCGAACTGAACCCGGCCCGTTCGGGCAATGTCCACCCGTACTTCCAGGTGTCGATGGCCCTGGAGGACCGTTCCGCCATCCGGCTCGACTTCGCCGGGCTCTCGGCGACCGCATCCCGCGTGGACACCGGTCGCACCACCTTCGATCTGCAGTTCACGTTCACCGAGGTGCGCGGGGCGACCGGCGAGCCCGCCGGCCTCACCCTCGAGATCGGTTACGCCACCGCTCTCTTCGACCGGGACACGGTGGCCGGACTGGGTTCGCGCCTGGTCCGCATGCTGGAGGCGGCGACCGCGGACCCGAGCGCCCCGATCGGCGACCTGCCGGTGCTCGACCTGCACGAGCGTCTCGATCTCGTCCCGGCAGTCGGCGAAGGCCGCCGTCCGGTCGAACACCTCACCCGGCTGCTGTCGGCGGCCGCGGAGTCCTCGCCACACCGCGTCGCGGTCACCGACGGCACCCGGTCGCTGACCTACCGCGAACTCGACGCGGCGTCGAACCAGCTGGCGCGGGCGCTCATCGACGGTGGCGGCGGGCCTGAAAACCATGTGGCCGTGGCACTTCCGCGCAGTGTCGAGTGGATTGTCGCGATGTGGGCGATCGCCCGCACCGGAGCCGCCTGGCTCCCGGTCGATCCCGCGTATCCGTCCGGCCGCATCGAACACATGCTGACCGACTCGGGCGCACGACTGCTCGTCACCGATCGGTCGTCCGATCCCGGCGCCGGGCCCGCTCTGAGCACAGTCGTCCTCGACGACCCCGCGATCCGCGAATGGATCGAAGCCGAATCAACGGAGCCCATCGCGGACTCGGAGCGCCGAGGCGTCCTCGACGTCGACCAGCCCGCCTACCTGATCTACACATCGGGGACCACCGGCACGCCCAAGGGCGTCGTCGTCAGCCACCGCGGACTCGCCGACTTCGGCGCGCAACAGGTCACGCAGTACGGGATCACGCCCACCAGTCGGACGATGCACATGGCGTCGCCGAGTTTCGATGCGTCGGTACTCGAGATCCTGATGGCGATCTCCGCCGGGTCGACCATGCACATCGTGCCGCCGGGCATCGTCGGCGGCACCGAGCTCGCCGAGCTGATGCGCGATGCGCGGATCACGCATGCCTTCCTCACCCCGTCGGTACTGACCACCATGACGCCGGACGACGTCCCCGATCTCGAGGTTCTCGTCATCGGCGGCGAGCACCCGAACTCCGAGGTGGTCCGCACCTGGTCGACCGGCCCGAAGCTGTTCAACGCCTACGGTCCCACCGAGACCACCGTGGTGGCCGCGGTGTCGGCGCCGATCAGCCCCGACTACACGACGCTGACCATCGGCCGGCCCATCCGCGGCATCTCCGCGCTGGTCCTGGACGAGCGCCTGCGCCCGGTCGCCCCCGGCGCGATCGGCGAGTTGTACATCGCCGGTGAGCATCTCGCCCGCGGGTACCACGGCGTCCGACCGCTGACATCCAAACGCTTCATCGCCAACCCCTACGGCGATCCCGGCGAGCGCATGTACCGAACCGGCGACCTCGTCCGATGGACCTCCGATCACGAACTCGAGTTCCGCGGGCGGGCCGACCATCAGACCAAGATCCGCGGGCATCGCATCGAACTCGGTGAGATCGACGCCGCCCTGGTCGCCGACGAGTCGGTGCGGGCGGCGGTCACCACCACGCACGGCGAGGGCGACCGCGCCCATCTCGTGTCCTACGTGACCGTGACCGCGGGCGCCCACGGGCAGGCCGCCGCGGTGCGAGACCGATTGGCGCAGCGCCTGCCCCGGCACATGATCCCGTCGACGATCATCGAGCTCGACGAGATCCCCACGACCCCGATCGGCAAGGTCGACCTCCGGGCACTGCCCGCGCCGGAGCCGGGATCGGTGGACGGCGACGTGGCGTTCGTCGCGCCGCGCAACCCCCTGGAGCAGGCAGTCGCCGATCTGATCGCCGAGCGTCTTGAGCTGGAGCCGGGCACCATCGGCCGCGATCATGACTTCTTCGATCTCGGCGGCAACTCGTTGCTGGCGACCCAGATCGTCGGCGCACTCGAGAGTCTCACCGGGCGACGAATCCCCGTCCGCGAGGTCTTCGACCACTCGACCGTCGCCGGCATCGCCCGGCTCGGCGGCGCCGACGAGGGTGACACCGCCCTCGTCGAGGCGCGGACGCTCGCCGACCTCCGGCACGATCCGGACAGCCCGGCGCGACCGGGACCCGCGCAGCAGCAGCTCTGGTTCCTCAACCAGCTCGCGGGCGGTGCCGAGGCCGATCCGGGTCGAGCCGACTCCGACAACGGTTCGTCGACAGCCGATTACGCCATCGCCTTCGCGCTGGATCTGCGTGGCGATCTCGACGTGGACGCCCTGTCCGGCGCGCTCCGATACGCCGTCGACCGCCACGAGATGCTGCGCACCGTCTATCCCGAGCACGACGGGCGCCCCGACCTGGACGTACGTCCCACCGACGAGGTGCAGACCGAACTCACCGTCGTCGAGACGACTTCGGCGGAGTGGCCGGCCCAGGCGCAGGCGCTGGCGCGTCGTCCGTTCGACCTGACCGTCGACGTACCGCTGCGCGTCGCGCTGCACCGGATCGACAGTGACACCGCGCATCACAAGCTGACCCTCGTCATCCACCACATCGCGGCCGACGGTTGGTCGATGGTGCCGCTGCACCGCGACATCACCACCGCCTACGCCGAACTGCGGACGGCGGCCGAGAACGGTACCGAAGCCGCGGTCACCGCCGCTCCGCCGGCCCTGGACTATCGCGACTACCTGCGCTGGCAGGCCGATCACCTCGAGACCCGGACCGATCTGGCCGACCGGTGGCGACAGGACCTGGACGGGATCGATGTCGGTCCGGTCCTCGTGCCCGACGCGCCGAGCGGGTCCGCCCGCACCGCGGGCGTGGTCGAGGTCGACTTCGACGCCGAACTGCGCAGCCGCCTGTCCGCACTGGGCGGCGGCCGGGCGACCGAATTCATGTGCGTGCATGCGGTGTTCGCCGCGCTGCTGCATCGGCTGAACGCCGACCCGGAGGTTCATGTCGCCGGTTCGGCGTCGGACATCGTGATCGGCACCCCCGTCGCCGGACGCGCCGATCCCCGGCTCGCCGACATCGTCGGCATGTTCGTGAACTCGGTCGTCCTCCGGACCCCGGTCGACGGGAGCCAGGGGTTCGCGGCCCTGCTCGACTCCGTCCGCAGCCGCGACCTGGACGCGCTGGCGGGCGCCGACATGCCGTTCGAGCAGATCGTCTCGATGCTCAATCCGCCTCGCACGGACCGGCATCCGATATTCCAGATCGCGCTGGCGTTCGACGCCGGGGTCTCTGACACCCTCGAACCGGACCACACCAGGGTTGATCTGCCCGGCCTGCAGGTCGTCGCCGAGGAGATCGAGACCGCGGCCGCCCGGTTCGACCTCGAACTGCGAATCCGCAAT
This sequence comes from Gordonia sp. BP-119, assembly GCF_016924115.1. NCBI lineage: Bacteria > Bacillati > Actinomycetota > Actinomycetes > Mycobacteriales > Gordoniaceae > Gordonia > Gordonia sp. BP-119. The sequence goes on along the minus strand of NZ_JAFFZF010000020.1, from coordinate 26,031 downwards.
GGGCGCGCGCGGTTCACTTATGCGACCGATGTCCACACGCGCGAGCGCGTCAGCGAACTGGCCCGGATGTTCGTCGATCTCGCACGCGCGGTCGCCGCGGATCCGTCGACACCTCTCGACGACCTGGCCGGGACGGCCGATCTCGTGGACACCGCCGGGACCGCCGATCTCGCGGACTCCGCCGATCCAGCTGTGCGCGACCACCGCTCGATCGAGCCGCGGCATCTCGCCGACATTCTCGCCGACACCGTCATCGACCATTCCGATCGCGTGGCGGTCGAGGACGGAGACCGCACGCTGACCTACGCCGAGATCGATCGGATCTCCGCGCGCTGGGCACTCACCCTGCGCGATCTCGGGGTCGGCACCGAGGACGTGGTCGCGATCGCCGTCGATCGCAGCCTGGAATCGGTGGTCGCCACATGGGCCGTGACGAAGGCGGGCGCGGCCGCATTGCCGGTCGACATGCGTTACCCGGCCGAGCGGATCGCCCACATGATCGCCGATTCGGGCGCCATCCTCGGCATCAGCAGCGCCGACCACCGTCGCGATGTGCCGCACGACATCTGGTGGCTGACCCCGGAGGATCTGCGCACCGGAGAGCGCGCGGGCTTCCGGCCCCCGGCCCGGCACCCGGATTCGATCGCCTACATCGTCTACACCTCCGGCTCCACCGGAAAACCGAAGGGCGTCAGCGTTTCCCATCGCGGCCTGGCCGCGTTCGCCCAGACCCAGCGGGAGCGGTACGAGGTCGGCCCCGGCGATCGCACCCTGCTGTTCGCCTCCCCCTCGTTCGACGCATCGATGCTGGAGTTCCTCCTCGCGGTCGAGTCCGGCGCGACGATGGTGGTGGCACCGACGACGATCTACGGTGGCGACGAACTCGTCGAGTTCCTCGACGAGCGCAAGGTGACCCACGCGTTCATCACGCCGTCGGCGCTCGCCGCCGCGGCACCCCATCCGCTCCCGCACCTGCGGACCCTCGGTGTGGGCGGCGAGGCCAGCACCCCGGAACTGGTGGCGCGCTGGGGAACCGGCCGTCGCTACATCAACTCTTACGGGCCGACCGAGACGACCATCGTCGCGACGATGTCGGCGCCGCTGCGCCCGGGTGAGCCGATCACCATCGGCACGCCGGTCCACGAGTGCACCGCACTCGTCCTCGACCACCGGTTGCGCCCGCTGCCCGACCACGTCCCCGGCGAGCTCTACCTCAGCGGGCCGGGAGTGGCACGGGGCTACCTGGGGCGCCGCAGTCTGACCGCCGGCCGGTTCGTGGCCTCCCCCGACGGAAACGGCGCCGTCATGTACCGCACCGGTGACATCGTGCACCGCGACGCCGACGGCGCGCTGACCTACCACGGTCGCAGTGACAACCAGGTGAAGGTCCGCGGTTTCCGCATCGAACTCGACGAGGTGAGTGCGGCACTGGCGGCCGTGGACGGAATCGACTTCGCCACCACCGTCGTCCGCGGCGAGAGCGCATCGGCCACCCTGGTCGGTTACGTGACGCGGTCGGGCGGGGCGGCCGGCACTGCAGACGCCCCGGAAACATTGGACAGCGCAAAGGTGTTGGAGTCGGTCCGCGGCCGCCTGCCGCGCCACATGGTCCCGTCCGCGATCGTCGTGCTGGACGAGATCCCGCTGACCGGCAACGGCAAGCTCGACCATCGGGCACTGCCGGAGCCGTCGGCGAGCAGCATGTCGTCCGTCGGTCGCGCACCGCGCGGTGATGCCGAGACCGCACTGGTCGGCATCGTCGCCGACGTGCTCGGCCTCGCCCGCGAGGAGATCGGAGCCACCGACGACTTCTTCCTGCTGGGTGGCACCTCGCTGCAGGCGACCACCCTGGTCAGTCGGATCAACCGGGTGTCGGCCGACGGTCGCCTCCGCGTCCGGGACGTCTTCGACCACCCGACCGCCGAAGCCCTCGCGGACCTGATCAGCCTGCCGGCCGACTGGGTACCGACCGCGGAGTCCGACGAGTCGTCGGGTCGCCCGGTCCGACGGGAGACATTCCCGCTCGCGCCGGTCCAGCGCCGCCTGTGGTCGCTGGCGGCGGCCGACCCCGGGTCGACCGAGTACCTGATGCCCTTCGTCCTGCGACTGACCGGGGACATCGATCTCGCGGCCCTCCGCGGTGCACTCACCGATGTCGTCGCCCGGCACACCAGCCTGCGGACGGTCTTCGAGGCGGTCGACGGGACACCGACGGGCCGGGTGCTCGACGATCCCGCGGCCGTCGTCGGCTCGCTGACCCCCGTCGTCCCCGCGGACCCCGACGCGCTGATGAGCGAGATCGCGCGCCTCGCGTCGACGCCCATCGACCCGACCACCGAGGCGCCCTTGCGTGCCACGGTCGTCGCCGACCCCGGTGCGCGTGGCGAGACCGCGACGCACATCCTCTTGCTCGTCGTGCATCACATCGCCGCCGACGGCGCGTCGTTGCCGACCCTCGTCGGCGACCTGGCGCAGGCCTACCGAGAACGACGCGCCGGCCGCGCCGAGACCTGGGATGCGGCCGCTCTCGACTATCGCGACCACGCCGTCGAGAGTGCGACGGCGCCCGCGGCGACCGACGAGCTGGGATTCTGGACCGATCACCTGGCAGGTGCTCCCGCCGAGAGCACGGTGGAACCGGTCGGCGGCGGCAGACGTGGTTCGGGTGCCCGGTCGGTGAGTCTGCCGCTCCCGGCACACACCCGGGCGGGCCTCACCGCCTTCGCCCGTGAACAGTCGACGACGCCGTTCTCCGTCCTGCACACCGCACTGGCGATCCTGCTGCACCGTCTGGGCGTCGGCGATGACCTGGTCATCGGCAGTCCGGTCGACAACCGCACCGGGATGACCGGCGTCGACCGTGACTACAGCGGCGTGGTCGGCATGTTCGTCAACATGGTGCCGCTGCGCAGCCACCTGCGCAGCGCGGAGACCGTCGCCGCACTGGTCCGCCGGACCCGCGACACCGACATCGACGCCCTCGATCACCGCGGGGTGCCCTTCGACGACATCGTGACCGCGCTCAATCCCGAACGCGCGCACGGTCGACACCCGCTCTTCCAGGTGGCGTTGTCGGTGCACGACTTCGCCGGTGGCGCGCCGACCCCGGTGGGCGGTGCTGATTCCCTCGCCGGGACCGCCGTTCCGATGGACGACGACCTGATGGCCGAGGTGGCCGAATTCGAGTCCCTCGCCGCCAAGTTCGACCTGCAATTCACCGTCACCGGCCTGGGCGCGACCGACTCCGACACCGACGCCGCCGTCCAGATCACCTACGACGCGGCGCGATACGGCCACGACGACGCCCAGATGCTGGGAACGCGGCTCATGCGCGTGTTGCGCGGCATGCTCGGCGACCCCGGACGCGCGATCGGCGACATCCGCATCACCGACCCCCTCGAGGTGGCCGAGCGCACCCCCGCTCTCGGACCGCGCGGCAACGCACCGACGACGCTGGACGTGCTGATCGCCGATGCGGTGCGGCGGCACCCCGACGGGCTCGCCGCGATCGGGCAGCCCACCGCGGACGGCGAGGGCCCCGAGACGCTCACCTACGCCGAACTCGACGCCCGCTCGAACCGGCTGGCCCGGGTCCTCCTGGGCCGCGGGGTGGGGGCCTACTCGCGCTCGGACGACGAGCCGGGGACCGAGGGTCCCGACGTCCGGTCGTCCCGCGAACCGGTGGTCGCGATGGCGATCAGCCGTTCCATCGACTCCCTGGTGGCGATCTGGGCGATCGTGAAGGCAGGCGCCGCATACGTTCCCATCGACCCCGAGTATCCCGCCGACCGCATCGCGCACATGCTCGACGACAGCGGCGCGCAGCTGGTCGTGACGACCTCGTCGTCGTGGGAACGCATCGCGGAGAGCTCGGCCGGGAGCGAGGTACCGACCCTCGTCCTGGACGCCGCGTCGACCCGGACCCGCATGAAGCACTCCTCGCCGGCGCCGATCACCGACGCCGAGCGGGCGTCGACGATCCGCCCGGATCAGTTGGCCTACATCATCTATACGTCGGGATCGACCGGTAAGCCCAAGGGCGTCCTGGTCCCGCACAGCGGGTTGCGCGCGGTGCACGACGAACTCGCGGAACGGATGACCCCCGGACCCACGTCCCGCGTGTTGCACTTCGCCTCACCGAGTTTCGACGCCTCCGTGCTGGAGATGCTGCTCGCGCTGGCCGGTTCGTCGGCACTGACCATCGTCGAACCCCACGTCTACGGCGGCACTGCGCTCAGCGACGTGATCAGGGCGCGCCAGGCGACGCATGCGTTCATCACCCCCGCCGCGGTCGCCAGCATGGACCCCGCCGCCGTGCCGTCACTGCGCGCACTCGCGGTCGGTGGCGAGGCCTACGGAACCGACCTCGTACGGCGCTGGTCGCCCGGTCGCACGATGATCAACGTCTACGGACCCACCGAGACGACGATCATCACGACCGGCAGCCGGTCGCTGACCCCGAACACGCCGCTGACGATCGGCACGCCGAACAACGGCGTCGGCGCGCTCGTCCTCGACGATCGGCTGCATCCGGTGCCGCCCGGCGTCACCGGCGACCTGTACCTGACCGGCGTGCAGCTCACGCGCGGCTATCACCGTCGGCCCGGCCTCACCGCGGTCCGGTTCGTCCCGGCTCCGATGGTCACCGGGCCCAGGTTCGCCGGCCAACGGATGTACCGCACCGGCGACCTGGTCCGCTGGACCGGCGACGGGCAGCTCCTCTACGTCGGCCGCAGCGATTCCCAGGTGCAGGTCCGCGGATTCCGCATCGAACTGGGTGAGATCGACGACGCGCTCGCCGCCGAACCCGACGTCGACTTCGCCGTGACACTCGTGGACGGCACCGGGGCCCAGGCGATCCTGCGCAGCTACGTGACAGCGACGCGCGGGCACGAACCCGATCCCGCCGACCTGCGGCGCCGGGTGGGACGACGGCTGCCGCGGCACATGGTGCCGGTGTCCGTCTCCGTGCTCGAGAACATTCCGCTGACCCCCACCGGCAAACTCGACCGCGCGGCGCTGCCGACCCCGGCCGTCTCCGCCTCGGGCCGAGCGCCGGCCCCCGGGACCGAGACGACCATCGCCCGCGTCTTCGCGGAGGTGCTCGAGGTCGACCTCGATGCCATCGGTGCCGACGACGGATTCTTCGACCTGGGTGGCAACTCCCTGATGGCCACCGCCGTGACCGGCAAGCTGAGCGAGCTCACCGGACAGCACCTGGCGGCGCAGTCGCTGTTCGGGGCCCCGAGTCCCGCCGAACTCGCCGAGCTGCTCGACGGAGGGGCGCACTCCGACGGGGACACCGGACCGTCGGCCTCCGGTCTCGACACCCTCCTGCCGTTGCGCCGCACCAGCAGCGACGCCGGAAGCGATGCTCCCGCACCGCTCTTCGTGGTCCACCCGGCGATCGGACTGTCCTGGAGCTTCACCTCCCTGCTGCCCCACCTGCCTGCCGACCGCGCGGTCTACGGCCTACAGCACCCGGCGTTCGCCGGTGATCCGTGCCCGCAGACGATCGCCGACCTCGCCCAGGTGTACGTGGCAAAGCTGCGCACGGTGTCACCGGAGGGGCCGTACCACCTGCTCGGGTGGTCGCTGGGCGGGTTGATCGCCCACGAGATGGCCGTGCAACTCCAGGAGGCCGGCGAGACCGTCGAGCAACTCGTCGTGCTCGACAGTTACGTCGTCGCCGAACGGCCCGACCTCGACACCGAGGCGTCGATCGCAGAACTCATGCGCGAGTTCGGACTCGACGTCCCCGACGGTGGCGAGGAGGGCACCGAGCCCTCGGTCGCGGACGCGTTCCGCGTCATCTCCGCGGCGGGCGGCGCGCTCGGCGGCTTGTCCGAGGAGACGCTCACGACCGTGCACGAGGTGTTCCGCCACGCGTCCCCACTCGCCCGGAACTGGCGACCCCGGGTCTTCGACGGCGACCTCACCTTCGTCACCGCGACCGTGGACGCGCACGACGGCCCGCCGGCGGTCGCCGACTGGCGCAGCAAGGTCACCGGTCGCGTCGTCGAGGTCCAGGCGACCAGCACCCACGCACGCATGTTGCTGCCGGAGAACGTCTCCGAGTGGCTGACCGCAATCGAATCAGGCCCGATCGAATCAGACCCGGGCACACCGGGAATCGCAGCACAGGAGGAGGAATCATGACGAACCCGTTCGACGACACCGCGGGGACCTTCCGCGTCCTCGTCAATCACGAGAACCAGCATTCCTTGTGGCCGGACTTCGCCCCCGTCCCCGACGGTTGGACCGTCGTGTTCGGTCCGTCGGGTCACGACGAGTGCCTCGAGTACGTCGAGGAGAACTGGCGAGACATGCGGCCCGCCAGCCTGGTCCGCGCGATGGAACGTTCGCAGAACAGTGAAAGGGAGGTCACACATGGGGCGGCACAGTATGGCTGACACCACGTCGGCCGAAACCACTCCGGGGACCACGGCGTCGCCGTCCGGTCCGGTCACGACTCCCGGCGAGACGTCCACCGATGGCGTCTCCCCCGCCCGCAACGCCCTCGAGCTGCGCGGCCTGCGAAAGACGTTCCGCACCGGGCTGTTCGGCCGGGGTCGCCGCGTCCATGCCCTCAACGGCCTGGACCTGACCGTGCCCGCCGGCACCGTGCACGCGCTGCTCGGCCCCAACGGAGCCGGCAAGACCACCACCGTCCGCGCGGTGGCGACGCTGATGAAGCCCGACGAGGGCAGCGTCGTGGTCGACGGTGTCGACGCGCTCGCCGATCCCGGCGCAGCCCGCAAGATCATCGGCGTGTCCGGGCAGTACGCCGCCGTCGACGGGAACCTGACCGGCTTCGAGAACCTGCGGATGGTCGGTCAGCTGTACGGACTCTCCCGGGGCGTGGCCTCGGCACGGGCGCGCGAACTGATCGCCGACCTCGCCCTGCAGGACGCCGCCGACCGCCCGATGCGTACCTACTCCGGCGGCATGCGCCGGCGGCTCGATCTCGCCGGCGCCCTGATCAACCGACCGTCCCTGGTCATCCTCGACGAACCGACGACCGGGCTGGATCCCCGTGGGCGACGCCAGATGTGGGAGGTCATCACCGAACAGGTCGCGAACGGCGCGACGGTCCTGCTCACGACGCAGTACCTGGAAGAGGCCGACGCCCTGGCCGACGAGATCACCGTCATCGACCACGGGACGATCCGGGCCCAGGGCAGTGCCGCCGACCTCAAGGCCTCCACCGGTGCGTCGATCCTCACCATCGAGGTGCGTTCGGACGGGACCGCTCACGACGAGCTGGTCGCCACGACCCTCGCCGAGGTCGGACTCGGCATGCCCGAACGACTCGACGAGTCGGATCGCCCCGACCCGGCACACACCGACAACTCACGGTGGTCCCTGCCGGTCAGCGACGGGAGCCGCAGCGCGGTCGCCGCCGTCCGGGCGCTCGACGCCGTCGGAATCGTCGTCGTCGACGCCACCGTCGCGACGCCGACCCTCGACGATGTGTTCCTGGCCCTCACGGAGCGGGACACGCCGGACAACGATGGCGGCAGTGACCACGGCGGCGAGACATCGGCCACGGCCGATGCCGAGACCACCGTCATCCCGACGGTGGCCGACGCCGATCCCGATCTCTCCCACGCCCCGACGACCCGAACGGATCGACTCCATGCTCACTGACACCGCAGTGCTGGTCGAGCGGAACCTGCTCACCGTCAAGCGAATTCCCACCCTGCTCATCAGTGCCACCATCCAGCCGCTGATGTTCGTCTTCCTGTTCGCGTACGTCTTCGGCGCGACCTTCGGCGGGGGTTCCTACCGGGAATTCCTGATGGCCGGCATCTTCACGCAGACCGTCGTCTTCAACGCGGCCTTCACCACAGTCGGTCTGGCCAACGACACCTCCGACGGCATCGTCGACCGGCTGCGGTCGCTACCGATGTCCCGGTTGGGCGTCATCAGCGGCCGTGTCACCTCGGACATGCTCCTGGGCGTCGTCGGCCTCGCGGTGATGGTCGCGTGCGGGCTCGCCATCGGCTGGCGGGTCCAGGGCAGTGCCGGAGACGCCGCCCTCGCCTTCGGCATCATCGGACTGTTCGCGCTCGCCATGGCGTGGGTGGGTGCGGTGACCGGTCTCGCAGCGCCGAATGTCGAAGCCGCGCAGAGCATCGGGTTCTTGTGGATGTTCCCGGTCACGTTCCTGTCGAGCGCGTTCATCTCCGCCCAGAGCCTGCCGGGTCCGCTGCGTGCGATCGCCGAGTGGAATCCGGTGACGGCAGTGGCGACCGCGTCCCGGCAGCTCTTCGGCAACGAGGCACCGCCGACCTTCCCCGAGGCCACCGGATGGGTCGCCGACCACGCGGTCGGATACTCGGTGGGATCGGCACTGGTCATACTGGCGGTGTGCATACCCGCCTCGCTCATCCTGTACCGCCGCGCCGCCAACCGGTGATCTGCAGGTCAGTGATCCATGAATTCGCGATCGGTAGCCCCGGGATCGACGATCACCCGAGAAATCCCTACGTCTTCGTTACCGTGGAACCGTGACACCGGACGATGGCAGCGCGGCCACCGACGCGCACCACGGACGCGGGGGCGAAGCACAGATGCTGCGGGAGTTGCTGGCCGCAGCCGCGACAGGCGACCGGACCGCGTTCTCCGCGCTGTACGACCGCACGAGTTCACGGATCTACGGACTCGCGTTCCGCGTCGTGCGGGACCGTCAGTACGCGGAGGAGATCGTCCAGGAGGCGTACCTGCAGTACTGGCAGAAGGCCGGCGAGTACCAGCCCGGGCGCGGTTCGGTCATCACATGGATGATGACCATCGCCCACCGGCGGGCCGTCGACCGCGTCCGATCCGAGGAGCTGCAGCAACAGCGCATGTCGCAGTATGGCGCGGTCTCGGTGGAGACACCGCGGAACATACCGCTCGAGGTCGTTGTGCAGACCGACGAGGCGCGTACGCTACGAACATGTCTCGGCACGCTCACGGAACTGCAACGGAGCTGCATCGAGATGTCGTATTTCGGGGGCCTGACCTATCCCGAGGTCGCCCGGCACACCGATACCCCTTTGCCCACCATCAAATCTCGGATTCGAGATGGCCTGCGTCGGTTGAGAACCTGCCTGAGGACGCACGAGGACGCCTGATCCCACAATGACCACATCCGATACGACCGGGGACCGCGGGGCCACCTGGCTCGACGACCACGTCGAATTGTTCGCCGTCGGCGCGCTGACCCCCGACGAGACCAGACGCGTCGAGTCAGAACTCGCCGCACTTCCACCGCACGAGCGGGCGGAACACGACGCCCAGATCGCCGACATCCAGGCGGCCATGGCGGGTTTCGCGACGACCTATGCGCTCGACGCACCGCCCGAACTCCGGGACCGGGTGCTGCAGCACGTCTTCGAGGGTGCGGCGCTGACCCCGGAGGCCTACGTACCCTCAGGCATCGAGCCGGGTCCGCAGAACCCGGCCGCCGCGGTCGATCCCGTCCCGCCGGTCGCACCCGCGGGAACGGGCCGATCCGGCGAGAGCGACCTCGCGCCGCCACCGCCGCCGGTCGAATTGCGGCCCCGCGACTCGCGCCACGGACAGCATCGATCGGGTGGGACCGCGCGGCGCCCGGCACGCGCAACGGCGATCCTGGCGGCCGCGGCGGTGACCGTGGCCGTGGCGCTCGGGGCAGGCGTGCTCATCGGTCGCACCACCGCCCCCGAGTCGTCCACCTCGTCGACGGCGCTCAGCGACTCCCAGCGTGAGGTGCTCGGGGTACTCACCGCCGCGGACGCGTCCGTGAGCGTCGAGCCATTGGCCGACGACCGGGGCACCATCGCGGTGGTGACGTCCGAATCGGCCGACCAGGCGGTCGCGCTCCTGCGGGACCTGCGCACGCCCATCCCGGCCGACAGCACCTATCAGTTGTGGCTGGTGGGCGGCGCACCGCAGCCGGTGCCGGCCGGACTGATCCCCGGAGACGACACCGCCCCGGTGGTGGTGGACGACGTGCGCGGGTCGAGCGTGCTCGCGGTCACCATCGAACCGGCCGGCGGTTCGCCGCAGCCGACGACGCCGATCCTCGCCCAGGTCGCCCTCTAGGCCGGCGAGAATTCGATCCTTCGGGTGACAGCCCTGGCGATCTCCGCTCGTATCGTTCTTCTGGGTGCGGGCGATCCATAGACTGTGGGGTCGGCATGTCGGCGCGTCCGATCCGACGGGATCTCGAGAACGAGTGGGTGCGATGTGAACGGAATCGGTCGTCGGGAACAGCGGCAGCGACATCCCGGCGGGTGGAGAGTCCTCGCCGGGTTGCTGTCGGTGGCTGCGGTCATCGCGGGCCTCGCGACCGCTCCCGGGGCCCCGGCGATCGCCGCGCCGTCGTCCCCCGACGGTTCCCGCATCGTCGACTCCTACACCGATGACCCGCAGCAGGTGACGCTGCTCGTCCACTCCGCCTCGATGAACCGCACGGTCCCGATCACGGTGCTCACGCCGCGGGATCGGACCCGGCCGGCGCCCACCCTGTACCTGCTCAACGGCGCCGGTGGCGGGGAGGACTCCGCGACCTGGGACGCACGGACCACCTACAAGCGGTACTTCGCCGACCGGCACGCTTATGTCGTCACCCCGATCGGTGGCGCCTACTCGTACTACACCGACTGGCAGCGCGACGATCCCGCTCTCGGCCGCAACAAATGGCAGACCTTCCTCACAAAGGAACTGCCGCCCCTGATCGACGACGAGTTCGACACCACCGGCGTCAACGCGATCGCGGGGATCTCGATGGCGGGGACCTCGGTGCTCAATCTCGCCATCGCCGCCCCCGGGTTGTACCGATCCGTCGCCGCCTTCAGCGGGTGCGCTCGGACCAGCGACCCGGCCGGCCAGCAGTACATCCGATTGGTCGTCGAGGACCGCGGTCAAGCGGACATGACCAACATGTGGGGCCCGCTCGACGGTCCCGGCTGGCGAGCCAACGATCCCTACCTGAACGCGGCGAAGCTGCGCGGCAGCAAGGTCTACATGACGACCGGGACGGGAGCACCGGGTGTCCACGAGCAGCTGACCGACCCGAGTATCGCGGGCGACGGTTTCACGCTGGCGAACCAGGCGATCGTGGGCGGCGGGATCGAGGTCGCCATCGACATCTGCACCCGGCAGATGGTCGAGCGTATGCGTGCGCTCGACGTCCCGGTTCAGGTGAACTTCCGCCCGACCGGTACCCACTCATGGGGTTATTGGCAGGACGACCTGTACCAGACCTGGCCGCGTATCGAACGCGACCTGCGCTGAGCGCTCACTATTCGAGGGCCGGGCCTCACCACTGGTCGAGACCGGTGTAACCGTCCTGGAGTGCTCGCGCGAAAAGGTGGGTTTTCGTCGGCGCACTTCGCCCGACCGCGGTGTACTTCGCCCGGATGCGCGCAAGGTGCGTGCTCACCGTGGACGCCGAGATGAAGAGTCGTGCGGCGGCATCTTCTTTGGACTCGGCGGCTAGCCAGGCGAGCAGAACCTCGACCTCCCGGTCCGACAGACTCGGACGTGTCACTGCCGCTGAGCGCTCGACGGGAACCAGGTAATCAACCGGCTTGGAACGTTGCCGTGGCACGACTCCGTGCCGCGGTGCGGCCGCCGTCCTGGCTCGGAAGATATCTGAAGTGACCGTCATTGTTCCCATCCCCTGTTCAGACCGGCGCTATCTCGTGTGTCCCCGACGCCCCAAATCAATCTGTTCCAACGTTAAGACGGCGTAGTAACTGTCGGTAGACCCAGAAATGGGGACTCGACTCCCGCTGCCATGCCGTCAGCCATGTTTCGTTCGCCCCCAGGCCCCGTCAGGTGTTGACCGTCCCTCGTGCCGGTACCGCTGCGGCACCGGGAGCCATCCGTCTTCGACGGCACGCTTGAAGAGATCCACCTTGGTGCGCGTCGGCCGCCCGGCGTCCGCATATTTCTGGCGAATTCGCTTGAGGTACTCGTTGACCGTCTCCGCGGAGACCCCGAGAGCAGCCCCGACTCGGGCCGACGTCTCGCCGGACGCGTACAGCGCCAACACTTTCTGCAACTGAGGCGACAGGTCGACAGTCGCCAGTTCGGGGTCGCCGTCTATGGCGGCAGCCCATTCTGTGGTGAGGACCGCCCGGCCGTCGGCGGCCGCCCGGATGGCGTCGATGATGACCGACTCGTCCGCCGACTTGAGCACCACGCCGAGCGCTCCGGCGCGCGCCGCCGATCTCAACAGCGCCGGATGCTCTCCAGAGGTGTACACGACGGTGGCCACTCCGGCCGCCGACAATGCGTTGACGTTCTCGCGAGGCGTGGTTCCGTCGTCGAGACGGAGGTCCAGCAGGACCACGTCGAGCTGCATGACACTGAGCACGCCGGCAACCGTCGTCGCCGAGCAGACCAACGAGATGTCCGAAACCGGGTCCAACACTCGTTCGATTCCCCAGATCGGGGACCGATGGTCGTCGACCATTCCAACCCGGATCGCTGCATGACCCTCCGACGAATCCTCGTCGATCAAGGTCGTCTGCTCGTCGTTCACCAACACCCCCACGAGGCACATGCGAGACTCTCAGCCTTTACTCAGCTTCACGTTACTGAAACCTCGACCAAAGCTACGTGCCGAGTCGGACATATCACCCGTCGGAGCGCGAAACTGCATCAACTGGTCCCGATCTGACCGCTGGCGTGTCCACATTCTTGGGGACACCACCCGGATGGGTCCCGCCGGGAGCGAAGGCATGCAAGACTAGAACATGTTCTAAAAAGGGTGATCGTGCCGGCGCCAGCCGGCGACAAACCGACCAGCCCCCCCCCCCCCGGACCAGACCCGACCCGACACGCAGGAGCAGAACAGGTGAGCGCACCTTCGACGCACGATGTACTCGGCACCCCGGTGACCATGCCGGTCGAGATCCGGCACGCACGGTGCTTCGTCGCCGGTTTCACCGCCGACACCCGGGCCGTGACACGGGCCATCGACGCCGAATCGGCACAGCCCGGGACGCTTCGCCCGTTGCGCATCCGACCGGGTCGCACCATGTGCATGCTCGTGTTCGTCGACTACGTCGACGGCGACCTCGGACCGTACAACGAGTTCGGCGTGTGCTTCCTCGTCGAGGACCCGACCACCCCACCCGCCTCACCGATCCGGGCAATGCGCTCCCTGCTGAGAGGGGACGCGCGTGCGCTGGTGCACCGACTCCCCGTCGACGGCGACTTCACCCTGGCCGCCGGGCGCGGCATCTGGGGGTTCCCGAAGACACTCGCCGAGTTCGAGGTCGACCACTCCTCCGCCACCAGACGCGGTCGCCTCGTGTCCGACGGCGCACTCGTCGCCGACCTGAGTGTGAAGCCGGGACTCAAGGTCCCGGACTCGACCGCCGACACCGTGCTGCACGCCTATTCGCAGCTCGACGGGATCACGCGGATGACACCGTGGCGGCTCACCTCGACCACCGGGACCCGCACCCGCATCGGCGGCGCGCGCCTGACCCTCGGCGATCACCCCATCGCCGACGAACTCCGATCCCTGCAGCTGGGGCGGCACGCCCTGATGTCGAGCTCGGTCGATCGGATCACGATGCGTTTCGAGGACCCCACGCTGGTCTGACCGGGGATCTCTCGGGCTCGCGGACGTCAGGGCCGCGGTCGCGGACAATGGTTCCATGAGCAATCTCGAGACGGACCCGGTCGAGGTCGAGTGCCATGCCTACGCCGGCGTCGCCGCGGGCTCGGGCCTCCTCCACATGGACGTCCTGACCGCGCGCGACGTACCGCTCGGCGGCCCGCGCGCGATGACGGTGCACCGGACCCTCCCGCAGCGGTCACGTTCGCTGATCGGAGCCTGGTGTTTCATCGACCACTACGGCCCCTATGACGTCGCGAGCAGCGGCGGGATGGACGTGCCTCCACACCCGCACACCGGACTCCAGACGGTCAGCTGGCTGTTCACCGGCGAGGTCGAGCACCGGGACACGATGGGCAACCACGCGATGGTCCGCCCCGGCGAGATCAACCTCATGACCGCCGGGCACGGCATCGCGCACACCGAGGTCTCGACACCTGACACCACCACCCTGCACGGGGTACAGCTGTGGGTCGCGTTGCCGGCCGAGAATGCCGACACCGCACGCGATTTCGCACACCACCGGCCCGATGCTCTCGACCTGGACGGGGTCACCGCCAAGGTCTTTCTCGGCGAACTGTTCGGCACCCGCTCGCCGGTGCACACGTTCACGCCGCTGACCGGCGCCCAGCTCGACTTCGCACCCGGCGCCGCCGTCGACATCGACGTCGATCCCGAACACGAGCACGGCATTCTTGTCGACACCGGAACCGTAGAGGTCGCCGGCGCCGATGCCGCACCGCTGGCCCGCACCGAGCTGGGTTACATCGGATTGGGCGCGCGTCGGATCACACTCACCAACGTCGCCGAGACCGACGCCCGGGTGATCTTCCTCGGCGGCGCACCGCTGGCGGAGGACATCGTCATGTGGTGGAACTTCATCGGGCGCACACACGACGACATCGTCGGCTACCGGGACCAGTGGGAGGCGCGCAGCGAACGCTTCGGGCAGGTGCAGGGTTACGTCGGTTCGACGCAGCACCTGCCCGCGCCGCCGCTGCCGCACTCACGGCTGCGCGCCCGGGCCAACACCCCGGGGCGCGCCGCCCCGTAGTGAGGGCGCATCACGCCGTTCCGAGCAACCTCGCGAAGTTCGCGATCCCCGCGGCCTCGACCGCCTGCTGCCTGCCGTCGGCCACGGCCGCGCGCGGCGGTTCCCCGTCGGCGGCATTCCCCGGCCCTGTGCCACCCCTCGGTCCGAGGAGCGAGACGAGTTCGGCTGCGGCACGGCCGATCCGGTCGTTCAACGACGCGGTGTCCCCACCGGCGCCCGCCCAGTCCGCCGACGCGGCGTAGACGCCGGTCGGCAGGACGACGGCACGTAGGTAGGCGAACAACGGTCGCAGCGCGTGGTCGAGCACCATCGAGTGGCGCGGACTGCCGCCGGTCGCGCCGATCAGCACCGGTTTGCCCGACATGGCGTCGATGTCGACGAGATCGAAGAACATCTTGAACAGGCCGCTGTACGACGCGTTGAAGACCGGGGTCGCCACGATCAGGGCATCGGCCCCCTCGACCGCGTCGAGTGCCGCGCGTGCCCGGCCCGAGGCGAAGCCGACCGTCATCGCCTGCCCCAGGTCGGCGGCGAGGTCACGCAGGTCGACGATCTCGACGTCCGCGCGGCCCGCCCCGAGTCCTTCGGTGACGGCGGCGACCATCCGGTCGACGAGCAGTCGCGTCGACGACGGTTCGGAGAGACCGGCGTTCACCGCGACGATCCGCAGGGCGGTCACGAGGACACCTCCACATCCTGATCGGCTTCCTGGCGGGCAGCGACCAGCGAGGAGTGCGTCGGCGCCTCGGGCACGTCCGCGGGCCGCCCTTCGGCGAATCCGGCACGCAGGTCCGGCAGCACCTCACCCAGCAGGTCGAGTTGCTCGAGAACGGTCTTGAGCGGCAGCCCGGCGTGATCGACGAGGAACAGCTGGCGCTGGTAGTCGCCGAAAGTCTCCCGGAAGGTGAGCGTCTTGTCGACGAACTCGGCCGGGCTACCCACCGTCAGCGGCGTCTGCGAGGTGAAGTCCTCCAGCGACGGCCCGTGTCCGTACACCGGCGCGTTGTCGAAGTACGGACGGAACTCGCGCACCGCGTCCTGCGACTTCGGCCGGATGAAGAACTGCCCGCCGAGCCCGACGATGGCCTGATGGGCCTTGCCGTGTCCGTAATGCTCATACCGTTCGCGATAGAAGTCGATCAGGCGCTGGAAGTGCTCATTGGGCCAGAAGATGTTGTTCGCGAAGAAGCCGTCGCCGTAATAGGCGGCCTGCTCGGCGATCTCGGGGCTGCGGATCGAGCCGTGCCACACGAACGGCTCGACGTCGTCGAGCGGCCGCGGGGTCGAGGTGAACGACGTCAGCGGGGTGCGGAACTGTCCCTCCCAGTCGACGACATGCTCGGTCCACAGCCGGTGCAGCAGATGGTAGTTCTCGATCGCCAGCGGAATGCCCTGCCTGATGTCCTGACCGAACCAGGGGTACACCGGACCGGTGTTGCCTCGCCCGAGCATCAGGTCGACGCGCCCGTCGGCGAGGTGCTGCAGCATGGCGAAGTCCTCGGCGATCTTCACCGGGTCGTTCGTGGTGATCAGCGTGGTCGCGGTGCTCAGTTGCAGCCGCTGCGTCTGCGCCGCGATGTAGGCCAGGGTCGTGGTCGGCGACGACGAGAAGAAGGGCTCGTTGTGGTGCTCGCCCAACGCGAACACATCGAGTCCGATGTCCTCGGCCTTCTTCGCGATCTCGACGATCGCCTTAATCCGCTCGTGCTCGGTCGGAGTCGTGCCCGTGGTGGGGTCGACGGTGATGTCGCTGACGCTGAAGAGTCCGAACTGCATGTCGCGCCTCCTTGTCGTGGTTACATCGACCATAACCGGACCGCGGTCCGATTAATTCCGGAGGGTGGTGAGTTAGTGTTGGCTCACTGCGGAGAACGCAACCCAACCGAGGAGAGTCGCATGAAGATCCGGAAGTCCGTCGCTGCCGTCGCCCTCGCCGGGGCCGCACTGTTCGTCGCCACCGGCTGTTCGGAGTCCACCGACACCGTCGACGAGGCGACGAGCGCGGTGTCGACCGCCGTCGAGTCCGCCGCCAGCCAGGTCGAGACCGCTGCGAGTGACGCGGTCGACGAGGTCACCGGGCTCAGCAACGACGACGCGACGGAAACCCTCCGCCAGGCCATCGACCCGGCCACCTCATCCGAGGATCTCGACAAGGTCATCGACGTCACGAACCCGGCGACCAAACCGGCCGCGATGGCATTCGCCAAGGGCGCATCCGCCGCGGGTTACACCCCGGATGCCTTCTCGGTCAGAGAGGTCACCGAGGACGGCGACAAGGCCACCGCAACCGTTGCCGTGAAGAGCCCGCATTCGCCGGCACCGGTCGACATCCAGCTCGGCTTCGTCAAGGTCGACGGCGACTGGAAGCTCAGCGGTGACGCCATCCAGCAGCTCATCAGCATGAACCCCGGCCAGCAAGAGGGCAACTAGACCTACGGCGTAGGTCGCCTCCTCGCCTACACTCGGACGGGTGCGGTTCCGACCCGGGGCCGAGCGGCGAGGAGGTGTACGTGCGTACCGATCAACCCACCCATCCGTTCGCTCCGCCGGTGACCCAGCGCCACGCGCGGTGGCCGCTCGTGAACGATCTCGACGACACCGAGCTACCCGCCGCCGCGATCACGCCGGCCGACACCCGGATCGACGCGAGTGCCCCGGTATCCGACTCGCCCACGCCGACCAGAAGCGACACCGCGGCGAGACCGGTGCCGCGGTCGGCAACCCGGGTGGAGACCAGACTGCCCGCACGCGAGCACGCTGCACTCCCGCCGGTGGGCGACTTCTGGGACCTGCAGGACGCGGACCGGTCACCCCTGGTCGCGATGTCCACACCGGTCCGGGTGGTCACTCCTTCACCGGCGCCCTATCTCACCCGGCCCGTCGGTGGTCGCCCTGTCGCTCCGGCCGCATCGCTGGCGTTGACCACCGGTTTGATCTCGATTCCGCTGACCCTCGTTCTCGGCCTGGGCGCCATCCTCGGCCTGGTCGCCGTGGTCTCCGGTGTCATCGGCGTCAAACAGGTTCGCCGCGCCCCCGCCGAGCGCAAGGGCACCGGTCGCGCGATCACCGGCATCATGACCGGCGCCGGCAGTATGGTCGTCGGCGGCCCGATCCTGCTGCTCGTCCTCTTTCTCGCCGGCCTGTAGGAGCGCCCGAGCATCAGCGGCGGGTACGACCGATCCACTCTCTGACCGTAAAGTCACGCCAAGTGGGTCACTGAATGCCCGCAGCGCAAGCACACTTCGGTAACGAACCGTACACTCCTCGATGACCGGTACCCCGAGAGGAATGCGGAGCGTTGACGAGCTTTGTGAGATGGCCCCTGACCCTGCTCGTTCTGCTGATCGCGGTGCCGACCGCGATCAGTCCTTCGGTTGCCGACGCCGCGCCCACGCCCGGCTCGTCGATTGTGTCCCGCCATCATGATGCCGGCGACCCACAGCAGGTGACGTTGACCGTTCACTCGGCGTCGATGAGACGGGACATCAAGGTCTCGGTCCGCGTACCCCGAGATACTTCCAGCGCAAGCCCCACCCTGTACCTGCTGAACGGCGCCGCCGGCGAGGACTCTCCGACGACGCGCGCTCGCGCCGCCTACAATTCATACTTCGCCGATCGCAAGGTCCATGTGGTGACACCGCTCGAGGGTGCTCACTCGTACTACACCGATTGGGTTCGCAAGGACCCGTCGCTCGGAGTCAACAAATGGCAGACATTCCTCACCCGGGAATTGCCGCCGCTCATCGACAAGGAGTTCGACACCACAGGCGCCAACGCGGTCGCCGGAATCTCGATGTCGGGGACCAGTGTGTTCAATCTGGCGATCGCCGAGCCGGGACTGTACAGGGCGATCGGCGCCTATAGCGGATGCGCGCGAACTGGTGATCCACTCGGCCAGCGCTACGTTCGTTTGGTCGTCGAGGGACGTGGCGGAGGCAGGGTGGAGAACATGTGGGGCCCCCTGAACGGCCCGGGCTGGCGCGCGAATGATCCATATGTTCAAGCGCACAAGCTCAAGGGAACAAAGGTGTACATGACAACCGGTAACGGCCGCCCCGGTTCCCATGAACGCCTTGATGACGAACTGATTGACGGCAATCCGCTCGCACTCGGCGATCAGGCCGTGGTCGGTGGAGTCGTCGAGGCGGCGATTGACAACTGCACCCGCGAGATGGCCACACGCCTTGACGAACTAGGCGTTCCGCACACCACGATCCTGCGACCTACCGGGACCCATTCCTGGGGCTACTGGCAGGACGATCTGCGCCAGACATGGCCCATGATTGCTGGTGACCTGGAATGAAACTCGGATAGCGAAGTTCCGACTGTCGATCGCCCTCAGCAGTCGCCGCTCGGGTAAGTCGCATTTTTCGGCTCCGCAGCACTATGTCCGTGGCCGCAGGTGCGGCCACGGACATAGTGGACATGATCTTTGGCGCTACCACGATCAGCCGGCGGCTTGATCCTCTTCCATCGCCTTAATCAGGCTGGCGGGGCGCAGATCGGTCCAGTTCTCGTTGACGTAGTCCACCGCTCCCTGCCGGCTGCCAGGCCCGTAGACCTGCTTCCACCCGGCTGGGATGTCGGCGAATGTGGGCCACAACGAGTGTTGATTCTCGTCGTTGACCAGCACGTAGAACTCGCCGTTCTCGTCATCGAAAGGATTGGTCATTTTCGACTGTTCTCTCCATCGGCTCAGATCAATGGTGCGACTTTCCGAAAGCGTCTTACAACACTACCGTGGCAGATCCCCGACGCGCCAACCAATTGAGCCCAAGCCGTTCGGTCGAGCTACAGACCCATCAGCCTCCCCGGCGCGACGGCTCGACCGCCTGCCCGCGTCAGCTCACCGCGCGAAGAGCCGGGCGCTGGTGGTCGACGGCTTCGACCTCGGCAGCCACGTGGCGGCCCAGCCAGCCGATCGCGTACCCGACAATGCGGAGATCCTCTGCGGGCGACGCAGTCCGTAAGTCGTACGGAAGAAGCGACATCAGGGCCATGTAGAGGGACGCAGAGGAATCTGTCTGGTCACCGATCTCCGCCAGACGTTCCGCCAGCACACCGTACGTGACCGGGTGACCCGCAAGCCGAACGGCAACCAGTGTCGGGGTCATGTAACCGCGATAGTCGATGTCGGCAAGTAGTTCGTTCATGTCCATGCCCGTCTCTCTCCCCCTCAAGCATCGTCATCCATTCAGATGACGTTGGGTAGATACTCCCCTATCAGTGGCCTCCCGGGAAGTGTCGATGGGGAACTTGTGTGTAAACAAGGTGTGTCGCTCATCACATCGAACACGTTCCCGTGTTTCACGCTTGACCGGGACATGTTCACAGGCGCCGTAGGGCAACCTACGTAGCAATCGTATATGTTGAGCGGCGCTTACAACCGCTCAATGCCAACGGTACCAATCCACTTGACTGTTACCAATGTTACTGATGTTGCAGTCCGATAACCGCGTGACGCGATTATCGGATCTGCGGACACGATGAGCGCTGATCGGGCCACGCCCAGCAGCTGTATGGGAGTCAGCTCTCGTCGGCGAGTCGATCTGCGACCCGAGGTCCGATTTGTGCCCACGCACGCGGTGACGTCATGTTGTCGTGAGACGACCAGGTGTCCACGACGTCGACCTGTCGTGCGAATGCTTGCCAGTCCTCCTCCGCTGCTCCACGGAGATAGCGTCCCAGACGAGCCGCGAAGAAGAGAAGACGACCGTCGAAAAACCGCGGTTCGTGCGCCCGGATCATCGAGCCGGCCCGAGCTGCACCTTCGACGACCCGATCGAGTCCGTCTCCGGCAAGACCTTCCGGGAGACCCGGGAGAGTGCGGAGGAGCTCGAGCACTCCATCCCCGTCGGCGGTCTCGTCGACGGGGATGTCGAACTCAATGCCTATTCCGGCGAGGATCTCGCCCATGTGTACCGCCGCTTCGCGCTCATCCACCTCGATGAGCTGCAGGTGGCTGTCCAACAGCGTCAGCGAAGCAACCTCTGCACCGGACTCCTGTAGTTGGACCGCCATCTCCTGAGCGATCACTCCGCCCAGAGACCAGCCGAGCAGGTGATACGGACCCTCCGGCTGCACACGCCGGATGTGCTCGACATACAGGGAAGCCGCCGCGGCGATGGTTTCCGGCATCTCGCCGCCCGACAGTGCCGGCGACTGGATGCCGATCAACGGCCGCTGCTCGGGCAAATACGTCGCGAGCTCGCGATACGACCACGCCAGACCGGTGAATGGGTGGACGCAGAACAGTGGTGCGAGGTCGCCACCGGTCCGCAGGGGCAGCACGATGCCGAAGCCGTCGTCCTGGTCGTCCCCTGCCACACCGTCCAGACCGGCCGCGATCGCCCGGGGCGTCGCGCCGTCGAAGAGCGTGGTCAGCGGTAGACGACGACCGGTCCGCTCGGCCAACAAGGACGCCAAGCGTGCAGCGATCAGCGATTGTCCACCGAGCTCGAAGAAGTCGTCGTCGACGCCCACGTGGTCGATGTCCAGCAGTTCCTCGAACGCCTCGACCACGACGCGTTCGGTGTCGGTGGATGCGGCCACGTACTCCGCACGACCACCGAACTCCGGCACCGGCAGCGCGGCGCGGTCGATCTTCCCCGCCCCCGTCAGGGGGATCTCCTGGATCGGGACAACCGCTGCCGGAACCATGTACGAGGGCAGGGTCTCGCCCACGAACCGAGACAGTTCGTCGGTGCGGAGTTCGGCTCCCTCCGCCGGCATCACGTAGGCAGCCAGCGCGGTGGCTCCGCCCGGACCCTCCGTGCCGATCACGTAGGCGAACCGGACATCGGGGTGCGCGAGCAATGCGGACTCGATCTCGCCGAGCTCGATCCGGTGACCACGCACCTTGACCTGGAAGTCCGACCGGCCCAGGTAGTCCAGGACCCACCCGTCAGCACCGCGCTTCCACGCGGTGACGTCACCCGTGCGATACATCCGATCGCCCGGTTCACCGAAGGGATTCGCGACGAAGCGTTCGGACGTGAGACCGGGCTGACGGTGGTATCCCTGCGCCAATGACGGACCCGCGAGGTAGAGCTCGCCCGCCAGCCCGGCCGGCACAGGCCGTAGCTGTGCGTCGAGTACCAACGCCTCGACCCCGGGCAGCGCACCGCCGATGTCGACATGGTCGCCGGGACGCAGATCGCCGGTGGCGGTGACCCAGATCGAAGCCTCGGTGGGGCCATACGCGTTGATGAAGGTCCGTCCCGGAGCCCATCGTGCGACCAGATCGGGCGTGCACGCTTCACCGCCGACCCCGACGACGCGGAGGTCGTCGAGTCCGGCCGGCGGGACGGACGCGAGCGCACCGGGGGTCATGAAGAGATGGGTGACCTGCTGTTGGCGCAACAGGTCCGCGAGGTCGACGCCGCCGAAGATCGACGCGGGCACGACGACCATCGTGGCCGCCGACCCGAAGGCCATCAGGAACTCCAAGACGGACGCGTCGAAACTCGGTGAGATCACGTGTGCGACACGGTCTCCCGGCGCAATCGCGAAGCGCTCGCCCGCCGCGGTCGCGGTGTTCAGCATGTCACGGTGGGTGACCACCACGCCCTTGGGCAGCCCCGTCGACCCCGACGTGTAGATCATGTACGCAGCCGAAGCGGGACGGATCGGATGCGGTCGGTCCTCGTCGGAGATCGGCGCGACCGACGACTCCTCGCTGATGCCGCCCGAGTCGTCGACGACCAGCCAGGGCACTCCGTGCTCGAGCGAGTCTCGGTGAGCTCCGACGGTGAGTCCCAGCACGGCACCCGAATCGGTGAGCATGTGCTCGATCCGCTCCGGAGGGTAGCTCGGATCGATGGGCAGGAACGTCGCACCGGTCTTGATGACTGCCCAGATGGCGGTGATCGACTCGATGGACCGAGGTATCGCGATGGCGATCACCTGTCCGGTGCCCGCCCCGCGGGCGAGCAGCCGCCTCGCGAGACCACCGGATCGCGCGTCGAGCTCGCGATACGAGACGTCCATGCCCCCGGAGACGAGCGCCATGCCCTCCGGATCAACGGCAACGGCGTTCGCCAGCAGCTGGTCCAGAGTTGCGGTTCCACGGTCCTCGGGTCCGCGCACGGGCACGAGTTCACGACGGGTCTCGGCATCGAGTAGATCCACCGACGCCACCGAGGCCTGGGGTGCCCGCACGAATTCCTCGATCAGACGGGTCACGATCCCGAGCACCTCGTGGGCGCGGTCGACGCCGACCACGCCGTCGAGGAACTTCAGGCGTAGTGACAGCGTCGACCCCTGTTCGGCGACCAACGCCAGCGGGTAGTGGACGGCGTCGTCACCCGACATGGCCTTGACCGTCATGCCGTCGATGTCGGCACCACCCTCGGCACCCGAGGTCGGGTAGGACTCGAAGACAGCGAGGGTGTCGAAGACCGTGCCCTCCCCGGCCGCCGCCCGGATCTCGGGCAGGCCCACATAGTGGTGATCGAGCATCTTGGCCTGCTCGTCCTGGATTCGGGTCAACAGCCCGGCGATCGTTTCGGACGGGTCGAGGCGGACGCGCACCGGCAGTGTGTTGATGAACAGTCCCAGCATCTCCTCGACGCCGTCGATCTGGGGCGGACGACCGGACACCGTCGCGCCGAAGGTGACGTCGGTTCGGCCGCTGAGGGCAGCGACGGTGAGGGCCCATGCAGCCTGGACGACGGTGTTCATGGTGAACCCGTACTCACGACCCAGCGCGACCAGCGACTCTGTCACCGACTGGTCGAGATGCGCCGCGAGTTCCTGCGACTCACCGAGTTCGCCACCCGTCTCACCGAGAACGATCGTCGGCTCGGTGCTGCCGTCGAAGGCGTCTCGCCAGGCTGCCAGCGCTTCGGCGTGGTCTTGGCGCGAAAGCCACACGAGGAAGTCCCGGTACTGGCGCGGGCGGGGCAGATGGGTGGTGTCCCCGCGGGTCGCGTAGAGAGTGAACAACTCTCGCAGCATCAGGGGCATCGACCAGCCGTCGAGCAGTACATGGTGGTTGAGGACGATGAGGCGGAACTCGTTCTCGGCGAGCCGCACCAACGTGAAGCGCATCAGCGGCGCCGCGGCCAGGTCGAAACCTTCGGCGCGGTCGGCGACGAGCAGCGCGTCGAGTTCCGACTCCCGGGCGCCCGTCGGCGATCCGGACAGATCGACGGTGCGCCAAGGCAGTTGGACATCACCCTGGACGATCTGCGCTCCCACTCCACCCGAGTTGCTGAACGCCACGCGTAGGTTGGCGTACCTGTCGAGGAGCGCCTGGCCCGCCGCACGCATGCGCTCGGCATCGACCACGCCGGTCAGCGTGAGCATCAGTTGAACCTGGTAGTAGTCCGTGACGCCCGCATCAGGTGACGCCGCGTCCCCGGCGAGCCGCGCCTGGTAGAGCAGACCCTCCTGCAGTGGCGAGAGCGACCAGACGTCCTGCAGCGTCGGATACTGCGTCTCCCACGCCTCGAGTTGTCGTTGGTCGACCTCGACGAGCTCGAAGTCCGACGGGGTGTGTCCCCCGGCGTCGGGCAGGCGGGCGTGGTCGGCCAGCGCGGTCAGCGCAGCCACCCACAGATCGGCGAAACGCTGGACGTCCTCCTCGCCGAGCAGTCCGGTCGCGTACGAGAACGTGGCGACGAGCTTGGACCTACCGACGGTGCCGACCGCGGACGCGTTGATGTCGAGGACGGCCGGCACGACCATGTCGCCGTTCCGAGCTCCCGCGAGGTTCACCCCGCTCCCGGCGGGACCGGGCTCGTCGGTGGACGCGGCGTTCTGCAGCTCGCGCTGATCGGGAGCATTGCGACGACCCAGGTAGTTGAACCCGATCTGCGGTGCCCGGTACTCCGCCAGAATCGGCGCCGTCTCCGGGTTGAGGTACCGCAGCAACCCGTATCCGACACCACGGTCGGGCAGGGCCAGCAACTGTTCCTTGACGGCCTTGACCGCCGCGGCGAGATCGCCGTGACCGTCGAAGGCCGACGTGGCGTCGAGTCCCGTCAGGTCGAGTCGCACCGGCAACTGGCTGGTGAACCAGCCGACCGTCCGTGACAGGTCGGCACCCGGCAGCACCTGCTCCTCGCGGCCGTGGCCTTCGAGGGTGATCAGGGCTGTCGGTTCGTCGATGCCGCGCTCTGCCCGCCACACAACGGTGGCGAGCGCGAGCGCGGTGAGCAGTCCGTCGTTGGCCGTTCCGTGGAACTTCTCGGGGAGCACAGTGAGGACTGTCTCGGTGATCTCGGCGGGCACCTCGACGTGCAGGTCCGCAACGGTGTCGACCAGATCCCGCGCCGGATCGAGCGGACGAGAACCGAGATCGGGATCGGGGCCGTCGAGAACTCGGCGCCAGAGGTCGATCTCGGCGGCTCGGGCCCCCGAACGCGCGTCGTCGACCAGACCGTGGACCCAGCGTCGGAACGATGTCGCCACGGGCGCGAGTGTCACCCGCTGACGACCGGCCAGCTGGCCCCACGCCGTGATGAGATCACCGCTCAGTACCGGCCACGACACGCCGTCCACGGCGAGGTGATGCACCAGTACCAGCAGCCGTCCGGAGTCGTCCGAATCGTAGGGTACGAACCACACCGCCTGGAGGAGAATCGCGTTGGCCGGATCGAGGCGGTCTGCAGCGGCGTCGAGTTCGGCTCCTGCAACGGTCAGGAAATCACCGTCGACGTCGACCACGCGCAGAAGTCCGGCGGCCTCCACGGTCCCGGGCTCGACGATCTCGAGTCGCGGACTTCCCGGCGCGGCAGGCACTTCGTGATCGGTGACGAGTCGGGCACGGAGAGCATCGTGGTGGTCGAGGACCGCCTGGACTGCGCCGGTGAGGTGTTCGACCTCGACGTCGCGCGGGAGTTCCAGCACCGTCGCCTGCGAGAACCGTCCGTAGTTGCGACCGTGCTCGATCATCCAATGCATGATCGGCGTGAGGGGCGCCTCGCCGACCCCGCCGCCCGGCAGCTCCTCGAGGACGGCCACGTCGTCTACCGTTCCGGCGGCGCCTGCCAGAGCGGCAATCGTCTTGTGCTCGAAGACCATTCGTGGCGTGACGACGATCCCGGCCGCCTTGGCCCGGGCGACCAGCTGGATCGACATGATCGAGTCGCCACCGAGGGCGAAGAACGAGTCGTCGACACCCACCTGTTCCATGCCCAGCAGTTCTGCCACCACACCGGCCAGCACCGACTCGGTGTGCGTGCTCGGTGCCCGATAGCCCGCCGAACGGTCGGAGAGCTGCGGAGCGGGCAGTGTCTTGCGGTCGAGTTTGCCCGAGGCGTTGAGCGGCAGAGCCTCGAGAGACACGAACATCGCCGGCACCATGTACTCCGGCAACCTGGTCGCGAGTACGGCAGTCAACGCATCGACCTCGACCTGCCCA
>NZ_JAFFZF010000002.1:0-288455 GCF_016924115.1 Gordonia sp. BP-119 | reverse complement strand
ACGGGGGAGTGGGCGCCGACGGCCGCGAGTAGCTGATCGGCGCGGGCGGGGCGGGCGTCGGTTGCGGCTCGTCGTCGACGCTCACCCCGTGGTCGCGGACCAGATCGGCGAACCCGCCCGCGTATCCCTGACCGACGGCACGTACCTTCCACTCGCTGTTGCGTCGGTACACCTCGAGAGCGATGACCACCGACTCGCTGGTGAGGCCGGTGACGGTGAAGTCGTACAGCGGCCGGCCCGCTTCGTCGGTGACGTGAGCGACCGGCGGCGCGAAACGGCCGAAGGTCGACGACGCGTCGTCGAGCGTGATGACCGCGCGCACCGCGTCGATGTCGGCAGGTACTCGAGCGGTCGAGATGTGCAGTCGCGCAGAACCTCCGGCGGCCTGTTCCAGCCGGACGCCGGGCCCGGTCGGCTGGTTGTAGAAGACGAAGTCGTCGTCGGTACGCACCACCCCCCGGTCGGTGACCAGCAGGGCCGACAGGTCGGCGGCGGTCGCGAGGTCCACCGAGACGATGACATCGGGGGTCGGCAACGGGCCGTTCTGGCCTTTGGTCAGGGCAGACATCTCCGGGCGTTCCTCATTTCAGTCGGGCCGAATCCGTATCGGCGCCGGGAGCGAAGCGAGCGGGCCGAGTCCGTGCCGTCCGGGTGGACGGCGTCACCAGGCACAGCGTAGTCACGCAACGGCGCGGGCTCGGGGCCCGACGCGACACCCGTACTCCGAAGGTGCAATCGAGTGGTCGACAGACGATGTCCGATTGCCGACATATGCTCCTGCGTATGGCTGGGAGTCGGGTCAACACACAGTTCGGGCCGTACCGCCTCGACGAACTACTGGGCCGCGGTGGGATGGGCGAGGTCTACCGCGCATACGACACGACCAAGGACCGGGTCGTCGCGCTGAAGCTGCTCAACCCCGGGCTGGCACACGATCCGATGTACCAGGAGCGGTTTCGCCGGGAATCGCACGCCGCGGCCCGCCTCGGCGAACCGCACGTCATCCCGATCCACGACTGGGGCGAGATCGACGGCGTGCTGTTCATCGACATGCGCCTGGTCGTCGGAGAAGATCTACGCGCGCTCCTGACGCAGGAGATGCGGCTCCCGCCCGAACGCGCGGTGTCGATCATCGAACAGGTGGCCGCGGCGCTCGACGCCGCACACGCCGAGGGACTCGTGCACCGCGACATCAAACCGGAGAACATTCTCGTCGGGGCGAACGACTTCGCATATCTCGTCGACTTCGGCATCGCGCATGCCGCCGAGGACACCCACCTCACCCAGACCGGGACGGCCGTGGGATCGATCGCCTACATGGCCCCGGAGTTGTTCGACGCCGCCCAGGTCAGCGCGGCCAGCGACATCTACGCCCTGGCCTGTGTGCTTTTCGAGTGCCTGACCGGGCGGGTGCCGCATCCGGCGAAGACGGTGAGTGCGGCGATCAAGGCGGCCGTACTGTCACCGGCCCCGTCGCCGAGTGCGGTCAACGCAGACGTACCGCCGGCGATGGACGAGGTGATCCGCACAGCCCTCGCCGCCGATCCCGCGGCCCGCCATGACTCCGCGGTCGCGCTCGCACGCGCGGCTCGAAGCGCGCTCGCCGGGGGAGTGGAGGGGGTCCGGCCGGGGCCGGATCTCGTCAAGGCGTCGCCACCGCCTCCGGAAGCACCCACCGGTGTCGTCCGCGCTCCGGACACGGTCATCGCGCCCACCGACCCCGGGTACGAACCGACCCTGGTGCGGCACACGACGGGCCCCGAGGGCGGAGCCGGGACCACGCAGTTCTCGGGGCCGCAGCAGTTCTCGGGACCGCAGCAGTTCTCGGGGGCCCAGCACTTCTCGGGGGCGCACAACTACGCAGGACCGCAACCCGGTCCGATGTACGGGCCGCCGGGGTATCCGCCCGCCTATCCGCCGCCGCAGCGGCGCTCGGTCGCGATACCGGTGCTGATCGGGTTGATCGCAGTGGCACTCGTCGGGCTCGCCGTCCTCGGCGGCATCCTGATCGCCGGCTCGGGTGACGACGCCGAGACCCGGGCCGACGAGGAGCCGACGACGCCGACCGTGACCGAGACGGTGGCGCCCCCGCCGACCGTCCAGAACGTTCCGCCGGCCCCGGCTGCGCCGCCGCCCGGTTCGAGTCCGTGCGATGCGACGGTCGGGATCGGTACATCGGTGACCAGCTGCCCGTTCGCGTTCGCGGTGCGCGATGCGTATGTGGGAGCGGGTGCGGCACGGTCGCCGCGTGTCGTGGTCGCGGTCAGCCCGGTCACCGGGCAGGCCTATGCGATGAACTGCGTTCCCGAAGGCGGGATCGTCGCGTGCCGGGGAGGCAATGACGCCGTGGTGCACATCTACTGATGGACACCACCCGACGGCCGTTGTGGCTTAAGCGGACTCGGCGGAACCGCTGCATCGTCGTGCTCGGCGCGCTCGCGCTCCTCGCCGGTTGCTCGACCGAATCCGACCCGAAACCCGTTGTGCCGGTCACCGTCACCGTGACCGCCGACCCATCGGCGTCAACACCCGCCGCACGCGCTACAGACATCCCGACGTCGTCGGCGGCCGTCCCCTCCGCATCGTATGGAGGCCTCGCGGCGAGTTTCCGCAGGGTTGCCGCGTCGACCGGACTGACGGTCGGCATCGCGATCGCACCGGTCGGTGGGTCGGCCGTCCCCGGGCTCACCCTCGGCGATGCCACACCCCGGGTGGCGTGGTCGACGATCAAGGTCCCGCTCGCCGTCGCCGCAGAACGGGCGAACGGCCCGGGCCCGGCGGCGCGGGCCGCGATCGTCGACTCCGACAACGCCGCCGCGGAGAGCCTCTGGTCCTCGCTGGGCGGCGGACAGGCGGCAGCCAACGCCGTCACCGCGGTGCTGCGGGACGGCGGTGACACCACGACGGTGGTCCCGGCGACGCAGCGTCGTGCCGGTTTCACCGTGTTCGGGCAGACGGTGTGGTCGCTGCCGGGGGCCGCGACGTTCACCGCCGGCTTGCCCTGCATCTCGGGTTCGCGACAGGTCGTCGCCCTCATGGGTCAGGTGGGCGGCAATCAGCAGTGGGGAATCGAGATCATGCCGGCGCCCCGCGCAACCGCGGTGAAGGGTGGTTGGGGTCCAGGAGTGTCCGAGGGATACCTCGTCCGTCAGATCGGAATCCTCACCTTCCGCGACGGCCAACGTGCGGCGGTGGCGATGAGCGCGGTCGGGGGCTCGATGTCGGGGGGTATCGCCGCGCTGAATTCGGTGGCGAACTGGCTCGACACCAACCTCGCCCGTCTTCCGCGCGGACGCTGTTCCGCCTGACCGGTCCTCGAAGCGGTGTGACCCCGGTCCCAGCAAGGTTCCGATTGGGTATACAGCCTGGTCCCTGGTGCGTAACCGCCCTAGTCTCAAGTGTCTGAATTGACTCAGGAGACAGATGTGAAAGTTGTGACCAGGATCGGCGTGGTGTTCTGCGCGGTGGCGATGTCGATGGTGATCGGCGCGGGCTCGGCGACGGCGATACCGCTCCCCGTGCTGCCGCCGCTGCCGGAGCCCTTCGCCACGTGGTTCAAGCCCCCGGAACCGCTCGACAAGAAGCTCGCGAAGAGCTATGCCGCACTGACGAAGTCGATGCGGAAGTCCCTGCCCGGCCAGCTCGGGATCGCGATCGTGCCCGTCGGCGGGGACGAGGTCATCTCCCTCGGGTCGCTCAAATCGGGACGTGCATGGTCGACGATGAAGGTCCCGGTGTCGCTCGCCGCGCAGCGCGAGCGCGGTCCCGCGGTCGCCGCGATGGAGGACAAGGCGATCACGTTCTCCGACAACGATGCAGCCGGCGAATTGTGGGGGGTGCTCGGCGGCGGGCACGCGTCCGTCGACGCTGTCAGTGCGGTCCTCCGTGAGGGCCACGACGTCCGGACGCACGTGTCCTCCGAGGTCGACAATCCGCCGTCGTACCCCGGTCACACCGCGTGGGCGCTACGCGACCAGGCGATCTTCGGCGCTCACCTGCCGTGTCTGCCCGACAGCGAACACCTCATCCGGCTGATGAGCGCCGTCGCCCCGAATCAGCAGTGGGGTATCGCGAAGGTGGGGCGCAGTCAGGGAGCGGTGACCGCGGTCAAGGGTGGCTGGGGTCCGGCGACGTCGAAGTCGTCGGCGCATCTGGTGCGGCAACTGGGCATCATCACCACGACCAGCGGCCAGGTCGCGGTGTCGATGGCGGCGATCCCGCGGAGTGGATCGTTCACCGACGGGACCAAGATGCTGACCCGGCTCGGCAATTGGCTCGGAAAGAACCTGGCCGACCTCCCCAAGGGTCGATGCTGATCGCGGGCCGTGACCTCAGGCCGCGGCGTGCGCGGCCGGTGTACGTCCCGCGCCCGCCGGGGTCGTGAGCGCGGCGGCGATCGCCGTCGTGAGCGGAACCGACAGGGCGATCGCGATTCCGCCGACGAACGAGCGGGCCAACTCCACTGCCACGACGTCGGTGGTGAGCAGTCCGCCCAACGGCTGCTGGGCCACCGAGAACAGCAGCATCAGCGGCAGCGCACTGCCCGCGTAGGCGAAGACGAGGGTGTACACCGTGCTCGCGATGTGGTCGCGGCCCACGCGCATCGCGGCGCGGAAGGTCGCGAGCCGTGACGGTTCGCCGGCCGCGGCCAGTTCGAAGGCCGCCGAGGCCTGTGTGATCGTGACGTCGTTCAGAACACCGAGGGTGCCGATGATGAACCCGGCGAGCAGGAGACCGCTGACCGAGATGTTGCCCTGATACACCTGCAGATTGGTGGTCTGATCGCCCGAGAGCCCCGTGAGGTTCATGGTCCGGATGGCGAGCCAGCTCAGGAATCCCGCGAGCAGCAGGGAGGTCAGCGTCCCGAGCAGAGCCGAACTGGTCCGGAGACTGACACCGTGCGCGAGGTAGAGGACCACGAACAGGATCACCGCCGACGACACGACCGCCACCGCGACAGGGGACGACCCGTCGAGGATGGCCGGCAGCGTGAACACGGTGAGTACCCCGAAGGCGATCGCCAGCCCGATGATCGAGCGGAACCCGCGCCACGCCGCCACCAGCACGATCGCGGCGATGAACAGCACGGCCCAGAAGATGATCGCCGGCCCGCGCTGGAAGTCGAAGAAGCTGTACCGGTTGCTGCCGTCGGGGCCGGGGACGGTCGCGAGCCGGATGCCGTCACCGACGTTCAACGTCGGCTGGCCGGCCTGGGGCTCGTCGAGCGTGCCGGCGGCGGGGGCCACGGTGTCGGGCCCGGATCCGGCCTGTGCCCGGTTGGTGGGGATCTCCAGGACGGTGTACTGGCCGGCCACGTCGCCGGAGGTGAACCGGACCGCGTTGAGGATGCACGGCCCACCCGGCACCGGATTCACCGGTATGTCGGCGGTCTCGAGCACTGATCCCGCCACCGAGTTGAGGCAATTCGCATGGAACTGGTCCACGATCTCGCCGTCGACCGTGGTGATCGGCCCGCCGTCGGCGGACCGGAACTGGGTGGGGATCGGGTGTTCGGAATCCGACGGCCACAGGACGACCATGCCGACCGCGACCGCGACCGCGGTCACCGCGAGCGTGCCGATGACGAACCACCGGGCGATCGGCGACAACGTGTGGCTGATGTGGGACAGCGAGTGCGCATGACCGTGCCCGTGATGTGTGCGGCTCACGCGGTGAGCCTATGCGCACCGCACCCGGGTCGCGATGGGCGACCCGGGTGCGGTGATGGGGTGTGCAGCAGTGCCGACGCTGGTCACAGGGGCAGCAGGATGCCCTTGACCCGCGGATCGGTCCGCAGGAATTCCTGCACGGCAGGGTCTTTGAACGCGGCGACCAGGTTCTTGATGTTCTCGGTGTCCTTCCACTGCGTTCCGATGGTCAGCTGCCCGGCGAACTCGTCGGGAGCGGGCGGAGCGTAGATCTGCTTGGCGATGTCGATGTTCGCGGCGAGGTAGTACTCGGTGTAGCCCACGGTGGCGTCGAGGTCGGCGAGCGAGCGCGACTGGGCGGCGAAGTCGAGCAGGACGAACTGCAGGTTCCGCGGATTCGTGGCGATGTCCTTCTGGGTCGCCTTCCACTTGTCCACGCCTGGTTTCAGCGTGATGAGTCCGGCGCGTTCGAGCAGCCAGAGTCCCTGGGCCTCGTTCGCGGGATCGGAGTAGAGGGAGACGCGGGCGTTCTGCGGCAGGTCGGCGACGTCGCGGTACTTGTCCGACCAGATGCCGAATCCCCAGCGGAACACCGGCGTCGCGGCTTCCTCCTGGAAGTCCGGGTTCGCCTCGAGGACCTGCGACAGCCACAGCTTGTGCTGATAGACGGTGCCCGCGACCTCCCCGTCGCTGACCGCACGGTTCAGCGTCGTGGAGTCGGACAGGCCCTTGAATGCGACCTTGATGTCATACCGGGGTGCGACCTCGTCGGCGATGAACTCGACCAGTGCCTGCTCGGAGGCGTTGCCCTCGGCGGTGACGACGGTCAGTGTCGCACCGGCGGTCTCGTTGGGCGACGTCGAGTCGGACCCGAGGAAGCGCCAGCCGACGACGGCGGCGATCACGGCGACCACGACCAGCGCGCCGACGATCAGCGGCCAGCGGCGACGTGTCGAGATCTCGATTCCGGAACTGCCGGGCGGAGAGGGAGTCTCGCCGGATTTCGATGAGGTGCCGGTGGTGGAACCGGTGTCCTGTGTCATGGGGTGCCTTTCGGGTGTGGCTGGGTGATGCGGTGACGGGCGCTCCGCCGCTCAGGGAGCAGAGCCGGCCGGCGGTTTTGTGGTTCTTAGTGGTTGACCCGGCGGGACGTGACCGGGTTGAGGCTGCGGGCGAGGGCGTCGCCGGCGACCTGGATCACGGCCACCGTCACGATGAGCACGATGATGGTGGCGACCATGACTCCCTGATCGAATCGCTGGTAGCCGTAGGTGACCGCCACGTATCCGAGTCCGCCGGCGCCGATGGTGCCGGCGATCGTGGAGTACTCGATCATCGCGATGGTGTTGATCGTCAGTCCGCCGACGATGCTCGGCAGCGCCTCGGGAACCTGTGCCTTCCAGATGATCTGGGCGTTCGATCCGCCGGACGCACGTGCCACGTCGATCGTCGAGGCCGGGACCGACCGCAGCGAGTTCTCGACGATGCGTGTGAAGAAGGCGATGCCGGCGATCGACATCGGGACCACCGCCGCGGCGATGCCGATGTTCGTGCCCGTGACCAGGCGGGTGAACGGGATGATCGCCGTCATCAGCACCAGGAAGGGCAACGACCGACCGATGCTGATCACCCACGACAGGGGCGTGTGCAACGAGCGTCGTGCGAAAAGCCCGCCGGGAGCGAGGTTGTGGATGAGTGCGCCCAGCGGGACTCCCACCACCAGGACGACGACCATCACGATGCTCACCATCAGGACCGTGTCGATGGCCGCCGGGATGAGCAGGTCGGGGATCTCGTCGAGCGGCACCGTGATGTTCGCCGAATACGTGGTGCTCACGCGGCCACCTCAGAGCCGGTGTCGGTCTCGACGGCGGAATCGCCCGCGGTCGCGGTGGCGTCGAGAAGTCTTCCGGCCAGGCCGAGTTCGCCCGCGGCGCCGATGAATGCCGACGCGTGTCCGGTCGGCACCGACACGGTGAGATCGCCGAAGACGGTGCCGTCGATGGTCTGCACGGTGGCGCCCAGCACCGAGATCGAGATGTCGAGTCGCCTGCCCAGCTGGGTCAACCAGTCCGCGGGGACCGTCGCGGAGTGGTAGACCACCGAGATCGGGGTTTCGGCAGAGGCCGGTTGCGCACTCGGCCCGCGCGGCCGGAGTGCCCGTCCCAGAACCGAATCCGTTTCCAGGACCACCTGTTCCAGCCGACCGTGCTCGACGATGCGGCCGCGGTCGAGACGGCCGACCGTGTCGGCGACCCGCACGACCGTGTCCATCTCGTGGGTGATGAACACCACCGCGAGATCCAGTTCGTCCCGAACGTCGGTGAGCAGCCGTAAGAAGGTGTCCGTGGCCGCGGGATCCAGACCCGAGGTGGCTTCGTCGGACAGCAGGACGGAAGGTTTGAGTGCGAGGGCCCGAGCGATGCCGACGCGCTGCCGCTGACCGCCGGACAGCTGATGCGGATACAGGTCCGCCTTGTCGGCAAGGCCGACCAGGTCGAGAAGTTCGCCGACACGTGCCGTGGTCGATCGTTTTGTCGCACCCAGATATTCGAGGGGTAAAGCGACATTCTGCGCGGCGGTTCGCCGGGACAGCAGACTCGCCGACTGGAACACGGTGCCGATCCGGCGCCGGGCGTCGCGAAGGCCCGACGTGCCCAGTGCGGTGAGATCCTCCCCGTTGACGACGACCCTGCCCGACGTCGGACGTTCCAGCAGATTCAGACACCGGGCCAACGTGCTCTTGCCGGCGCCGGACGGGCCGACGACGGCGAAGATCTCACCGGCGTCGACAGTGAAGTCGACCTCGTCGAGCACCGTCGTCGGGTCGGGCGAACCGACACCGAACACCTTCGTCAACCCCACCACCTCGATCACCGGAGGCCCCCGTTCGCGCTGGTGAGCTGAGCGGCTTCCCTGATCGAATCGTCGATGGTCGAGTTGCTCCCACCGACCCGGTACGTGGACCCGCGATGATTCTCCGGCAGTTGATCGCTACGCCCGAAGAGCTTGTGGCGCAGGGTTCCCGGGACGTAGTCCCGGTCGTAGAGTCCGCGCCGCTCGAGGGCGGGCACCACGTGGGTGATGATGTCCTCGAACGATCCGGGGGTCACCGCGTAGGCGACGTTGAAGCCGTCGACGTCGGTCTCGGTCACCCAGTCCTGCAGGGCTTCTGCCACCTCGTCACCGGAGCCGATCAGGACCGGACCCATTCCGCCGATGCCGCCCCACGCCGCGATGTCCCGCACGCGCCATTCCTCGCCGGTGTCGCTCGCCTGCTGGAAAGCGGCGACCGCAGACTGGATCGCGTTGCTGTGCACGTTGCCGATCGGTTCGTCGATCTCGTAACTCGCGAGGTCGATGCCCATCCAGCCCGACATGAAGACCAGCGCACCCTCGGTGCTGGCGTAGGACTGGTACTCCGCGGCTTTCGCGCGGGCGGCCTCCGGAGTCGAGTCGGTGATGATCGTCAGCAGCGTGTAGATCTTCGCGTCGTACGGGTCGCGTCCGGCCAGGATCAGCTCGTCGCGCACCTTGCTCACCACATCACGCAGGATTGCCTTGGTCGGCGCGGCGACGAAGATGGCCTCCGCGTTCTCCGCGGCGAAACGCCGACCGCGAGGCGAGGCCCCGGCCTGGTAGATGACCGGTGAACCCTGCGGCGACGGCTCGGCGAGGTGAATGCCGGGCACGGTGAAGTGGGTGCCGCGGTGCCCGATGTGATGGACCCGGGCCGGGTCGGCGAAGATGCCCGCCTCGCGATCGCGGAGGACCGCGTCGCGTTCCCACGAACCCTCCCAGAGCTTGTACAGCACGGTGAGGTACTCATCGGCCTGGTTGTAGCGCTCGTCGTGCTCGAGTTGATCGTCGGCGCCCATGTTGCGGGCTGCCGCAGGCAGGTATCCCGTCACCACGTTCCAGCCGATCCGGCCACGGGTGAGGTGGTCCAGCGTCGACAGACGCCGTGCGAAGGGGTAGGGATGCTCGAAACCCGTACCGGTGGTGACCCCGAAGCCGAGGTGTTCGGTGGCGTGCGCCATCGCCGAGACGAGCAACAGCGGGTCGTTCACGGGGATCTGCGCACCCTGGCGGATGGCGGCTTCGTCGTTGCCGGCGTACACGTCGTAGGTGCCCAGGACGTCGGCGATGAACAGACCGTCGAATCCGCCGGTCTCCAGCAAGCGGGCGAGGTCGACCCAGTAGTCGATGGTGTTGTAGTCCCACGACCGGTCGTCGGGGTGGCGCCACAGACCCGGTGACTGGTGCGCAACGCAATTCATGTCGACGGCGTTGAGTCGGATCTTACGTGGGGCATTCGGTGCTGACACCGGAGGAATGATGCTGACGGATCGTCGGAGTGGCCATCGTTGTGCCCACCGCGAACCTAAACTTGTGCCGTGCGATCCACAGATGTGTTGCTCGACGGTCTCGGTCGAGTCGTCGAGAACGTTCACGCCGTCCTGGACGACATCTCCACCGAGGAATTGAACCGGGCTCCCGCGCCCGGTGCCAACACGATCGCCTGGCTCGTGTGGCATCTGACGCGCGTGCAGGACTCGCACGTCGCCGACGTCGCCGGAACCGACGAGGTGTGGGTGACCGGGGGATGGGTCGACCGGTTCGGTCTGCCGTTCCCGCCCGGCGAGAGCGGGTACGGGCAGTCGGCCGACGAGGCGGCGCGGGTCGTCGTCGACGACCCGGACCTGTTGCGTGGCTACTACGACGCCACGCACGCGGTCAGCGTCGACTACATTGGCGCGCTGTCGGATTCAGATCTCGACCGCGTCGTCGACGAGAACTGGGACCCGCCGGTCACGTTGGGCGTACGACTGCTCAGCGTGATCGACGACGACACCCAGCACATCGGTCAGGCGGCATACGTCCGGGGCCTGTTGTCCTGATGTTCTGGTCCCGCAAACCCACCCCTTTTCCGTAAACCCACAGCGCTCGGACCGGGTGGGTTCACGGAAAAGGGGTGGGTTTGACGGAAGGTTGGTTCGAAATCGCGGTCGGGATCTAGACGGTCAGGACAGGCAGCCCTTGAAGGTCTGGAAGTCACCGGCGAAGGCGGGTCCCTTGCAGGTCGGCCCGTTCTTTCCGTCGACGACGACCTCGCCGCCGGGTCCGGCGATACCGATGGCCAGGCCGGGACGAATGCCGTCCATGGTGACCGTCGCTCCGGGACCGAGGGCGATGGCCGCGGGTCCGGCGAAGTTGTCGGCGGTGACGTTGGCTTCGCCGCCGTTGTCGGTGATGGCCAGCGAGAGTCCGGTCGGGCCGGAGTCGGCGCTACACGAGGCCGCAGAGGCGGACTGGCCGGGAAGTGCCGGACATACGGTGGGCGCGGCGCCGGCGGACGGCGCGGCGGCGAGCGATACTGCGGTCGCACCTGCGGCGGCGACGACGAAACCCAGAGCTGTGTGCGTGACCGTCTTCATGTTGGGACTCCTTTGTCGAGGAACGGTGTCGTGCGTGGAGCGATTCGGAATGGCCGCCGGGCCGGATGGGGTCCGCTTCGCACGCCGCCTCGCCACCGGTCGTGTGCCCAGCGCGCGTAGGTTGAAAACGTGCAACTGCGAATCTTCACCGAGCCCCAGCAGGGTGCGACCTACGACGACCTGCTCACCGTCGCCAAGGCGACCGAGGACCTGGGCTTCGATGCCTTCTTCCGTTCCGACCATTTCGCCGGAATGGGCGGCGACGGCCTCCCCGGGCCGACCGACGCGTGGATCACGTTGGCGGGCTTGGCGCGCGAGACCTCGCGAATCCGGCTGGGGACGCTCGTCTCGTCGGCCACTTTCCGGCTACCCGGGCCGTTCTCGATCGCAGTCGCCCAGGTCGATCAGATGAGCGGTGGCCGTGTCGAATTGGGAATCGGAACGGGCTGGCACGAGGGTGAGCACGAGGCGTACGGAATCCCGTTCCCGCCGTTGAAGGAGCGGTTCGACCGCCTCGAGGAGAACCTCGAGATCATCACCGGGTTGTGGCAGACCCCGCTGGGCGAGGAGTTCGACTACGAGGGCACACACTTTCGTCTCTCGAAATCGCCGGCCCTGCCCAAACCCGTGCAGCACCCGCGCCCGCCGATCATCATCGGAGGCAGTGGCAAGAAGCGGACGCCCGCGCTGGCCGCGCGTTTCGCCGACGAGTTCAATGTCGTGTTCCAACCACTCGACGTCGCCGGGGATCTCATCGGGCGCGTCCGCACGGCGTGCGTCGACACCGGTGGCGACCCGGAGTCGCTGACCTACTCCGCCGCGCTCGTATTGTGTTGCGGCCGCGACGAAGCCGAGTTCCGACGCCGGGCCGAGGCCATCGGCCGGGAACCGGACGAGTTGCGCGAGAACGGGGCTGCCGGAACCCCGGACGAGGTCGCCGCAAAGATCGCGACCTACGGCGAGCTGGGCGTCACGCGCATGTATCTGCAGACCCTTGATCTGTCGGATCTCGGTCACCTCGAGCTCGTCGCGTCTAAGGTCGCCCCGCAGTTGGCGTGAGCGCCCTTGGGCACCCCGTCTGCTGGGTGCGGCGTTCGTAAAGCTTGCTCCGAAGTGTCAGCGGCCCGGCGGCCGTCGTGGACCATGAAAGGCACCCGCCCACGAGTATGAGTGGCTAGATCCCATGCTCCCTGAGGTGCGAGCGAAGCGAGCCACAATGGGTGTTGCAACGTGTCTCGCCAGGCCCTTCGTGGCTCGTCGCTTGCGCTCCTCACACCTCAGGGACCAGAGGTTTTGTGGTTCTTTCGGATTCGGGAGCAGGGGTTATGCGCCTCTTTCGGCACAGGGACCAGGGGTTTGGTGGTTCTGTCGGATTAGACAGTCGAGAGTCCTCGAAGGGTTCCCCCGACCCGGCACCCGGGCCGACCAGGATGGGCCATAATCCACCTCATGGTCGACAGGGGCGAGCACACATCATCGAGATCGCCGGAACGTCAACGGATCAAGAAGCTGGCCCAGGCCGCGCTCAACGCCGACGTGACCGTCGAGCAACTCGAGGGCATCATCGCCGACATGGGGGAGACCCTCGACGGACTCGGCCCCACCCTGGACGGGCTGAACTCGACGATCGCGAAACTCGACGTGACGCTGGTGCGACTCTCCGGAACCCTCGACCAGGTCGACGCCACCGTCGACCGCATGTCCGACATCGTCGGGCGGCTCGAACGGGTGGTCGGGCGGGTCGAGGCACTCGTCGGTATCGGCGAGGCCGCCTTCCGTCCGCTCGGCGCCCTCGAGTCGGCAGGCAAGTCGGTCGCTGCCCGACTCGGCTGGCACTGAACACCGAAACGAGATCAGGGAATGACACCGGAAGAACACAGTTTTCGCGGCCGGCACGGGCACACCATCGTCTACGACGTCCACCGGCCCGCGGACAGCCCGCGCGGCGTGGTCGTCGTGGTGCACGGACTCGCCGAACACGGACGACGGTATCTGCATGTGGCCCGTCGGCTCGTCGACGACGGTTACCTCGTCGCGATACCGGACCACGTCGGTCACGGCCGCTCGGGTGGCAAGCGACTCCGGTTGCGCCGGTTCGGTGACTTCACCGACGACCTCGACACCGTGCTCGCCCATGTCGCCGACGGCAGCGTCCCGACGTTCCTGATCGGGCACAGCATGGGCGGGTGCATCGCTCTCGACTATGCGCTCGACCACCAGGACAAGCTCGACGGACTGATCCTGTCGGGAGCGGCCGTGCTGCCCGGTGACGACCTGCCCGATCTGGCCGTCCGATTCGCGCCGCTGATCGGCCGGATCGCACCGGGATTGCCCACCACCGAGTTGAGTTCGTCGAGCATCTCCCGGGATCCGGACGTCGTGGCCGCCTACGACGCCGACCCGCTGGTGACGCGCGGCAAGATCCCGGCCGGGCTGGGCGGGGCGATGATCGGCACCATGCGGTCGTTTCCTGAGCGCCTGCCGTCACTGCAACTACCCATCCTGGTGATGCACGGCAGCGAGGACGCGCTCACCGACCCGCGCGGCAGCGAACTCGTCGAGCGGCTCGCCGGGTCGGCGGACAAAACGCTCGTGATCTACGACGACCTGTTCCACGAAATCTTCAACGAACCCGAGCAGGCGGTGGTGCTCGACGCGGTGATCACCTGGCTGCGCGGTCACACCGCGCGCCCGTGACCATCGCGCGACCACTCACGTCAGTCGCACCACTACCCCGGCCAGCAGGACCAGCACGCCGCCGATCTCGCCCACGATGAGCGCGAGCATGAACAGGTAGGTGCCGGGAGTCGGGTCGACGAACTGATTCGTGGTGTCCCGCAGGGCGCCGTGGATGCAATACGCGGCGATCGCCGCGACGAAGAAGACGATCGGGACCGCCGCGGCGATCGCGTTGACGGTCGTCGGGAAGGCGCTGAGCTCGACCAGCGCGGCGAGCACCAGGGTGGCGAACGAGTACATCAGCGCGGCCCGGTGCGCGATGTCGACATACACATGGGCCGTCCGGTCCGGTGAGGTGCGGATGCCGTGGTACTTCCACACGCCCAAGGCGAGTGCCCAGATGAGGATCACACCGGACGCCACGACCACGACGATGGTGTCGACGCCGACGAGGTCGGCGAGATCGGGGTCGGCGGTCATGGCTGAACGCTAGCAGCAGGTGAGTCGACGGGATCGGTCCCTCACACGGTCCGTTCCCGCTCACACCTCTTCCGGTGAGCGGGAACGGAAACCGTGAGCGGGAGAGCCGGTCAGCGGGACGGGACCGGGGTGCTGCTCGAGTTACCGGGTGTGACGGGCCCCGTCGGGGCGAGCTGGGGCACGGTCGGCGTGCTCGTCTCGGAACTGGTGGCCGATTCCGGGACGGAAGCGTCCACCGACTCCGAGCCCGACACCGCGGACGGTGCGAGGTCGGCCGAGGACGACCCGGAGGCCGACGACTCCGCTGCGGACGACTCGGCGGACGAGGAGGCCGACTGAGAGGCGGACTCGGTCTCATCCGAACCACGGGCCGACAGACCCGACAGGTCGAGCGCCGGCGATTCCTCGGCCGCCTTCTTCGCCGCCAGGGTCACCTTCGCGGGGCCGTCGGGATCGGGGCTGCCCGAGGCGGAGACGACGGTCGTCTTCGTGGTCACCGGCGGGTTGTTGCGCAGTGTGGTCAGCACGTGCTCCTTGCCGTCACCGAGCGCACGTCCCCAGTTCTCCCACGTGTGGCCGCCGTAGTTCGGCAACGAGATCACCGATACGCCGGCCTGCTTGGCCTGCAACTGCATGAGCACGGTCGACACCGCGGACAGGATCTCCAGAGCCATCGCACTGAGCTGGTCCTGCGGCGACAGCTTGGCCATCTCCGACGGCGTCAGGAAACCGTTGCCCGAGGAGATGATGAGAACCTGGCCGTTGTCGGCCAGCTGCGTCAGGTTCTTGGACGGGTCGTTGTCGGTCCAGCGGGTGCCGCCCGGCGCGCCCCACATGTTGACGACGCCGTTGACGTAGTTGGACACCATGGTCTGCGTGGCGAACACGCCGAGAGCGCCGATCGGGTTGTCGGTCTGGTAGTAGCCCGACATCGCCTGCACGACCTTGAACTGCTCGGGGTGGCGCTCGGCGAGGGTCACCGCGGGCCCGCCGGACATCGACAGTCCGATGATCGCGTTGTTGTTGCGGGCCACGCCGAACTCACGCTCGAGGTAACCGGGCAGCTCCGAGGTCAGGAAGGTCTCCTGCTTGATGACCGTGTTCTTGTCACCGGCGCCGCCGTCCCAGTCGGTGTAGAACGACGATGCGCCGCCCACCGGCATGACCAGGGTGGTGTCGGCCTTGGCGTCGTAGACCTTGGCGGCCTGCACGTCGGTGGTCCATGCCGAGCGGGTTTCGCTGGCACGCATGCCGTCGAGCAGGTAGACGCCGCTGTCGCTGCCGCTCGAGGCGCGGATCTGCACGATCACGTGCCGTTTCTGCGACTCCGACCAGACCTTGCAGTTCTGGACGTAGTTCCCGGAGGAGTCCCACGTGCAGCCCGGCCGCAGCACTTCGGGATGCCCACGCAGAGCGCTGGCGGTGTTCGACGAGTTGATCAGCGTGCTCGCGCCGAACAGGCCGAGCGTGAGGATCGCGACCACCGAGATGCCGGTGAGGAGTCGGCGACGAGGTGAGGGTCGGCGTGGCGACTCGGGCGTCTGGCCCGCGGGGGTGGAGGGGACGGGCGGTTCGCTGTGCGAGTGCGACATGGAGCTCCTGACATACGCGGCCACCCGACTACACGGTGCCGATGTCAGGGATGTCGTTCGGAGAGTGGACCCGCGTTACCGGGTGAGCGCATTTTTCCGAATGATCTCGGCGGTCTCGTCCGGACGTTCCCACCAGAACATGTGTCCGACGTCGGACCATCGCGCCAGGGTGGCCTGCGGGATGAGGTCGGCGAGCCGCTCGCCCTCGGCGACCGCGATCATCTCGTCGACGTCGCCGTGGATGACCGCCGTCGGCATGTCGAGTGAGCCGATCCGGTCGCGGGTGTCGTGTGCCGCGCAGGCGCCCGCCTGCCACGCGACGACTGCCGACGGAACGCGGCGCTGCCTCGACAGCGAGACGAAATGGTCGAAGGCGCCGGCGCGGGCGATGAACTCGGGAGACAGATTGACCTCGAACGCGATGCGGGCGACGCGGTCGGCGTCGCGCGACGAGATCGCCTCGACGAGGCGGGCGGCGCCAGACGAGCCGGGTGCGCCGATGGCCCCGGGGCCGCCCGCGGTGGTGCAGCCGAGGACGAGACTGCGCACCCGGTCCGGCGAGTTCAGGGCGAGTTCCTGCGCGATCATGCCGCCCATCGACGTGCCCAGCACGTGGGCGGAGTCCCAGCCGAGGCCGTCGAGGATTCCGCGGGCGTCGGCGGCGAGGTCGGCGATGGTGAACGGTCCCTCGGCCCGACTGCTCGTGCCGATGCCGCGATGGTCGTAGGCGGCCACCGAGAAGTGCGGGGTGAGGGCGTCGAGGAGCTCATCGGTCCACATCCCGCGGTGTGCGGACATGCCGCCGATGAGCAGCAGCGGTTCGCCGTCGCCGAACACCTCGGTGTCGAGGACGGGACCGGTATCGGACGCGACGGGGATCTGCATGCGGAGATGGTAGCCACGCGGCTGACCGGATTCCGTGATTCGCCTCAGAGTGCCGGCGAGATCGCCGCCCACATGTTGGGGAGTTCCTTCTCCCAGTAGTACCAATGGTGGGTTCCGACCTCCTGCAACGCGTCGGTGAACGGCAGACCCGCACCGCGCAACAACCCGGCGAACCGGCGCGAACAGTCGCTGGTCGCGATCTCGAACGCCGACGATGCGGCGAGTACCACCTGGTAGAGGCCTTCCTCGGGCGTCACGTTCCGCTTGAGGTCGGCGGGACCGAGCCGGCCCGCACCGGAGTACAGGTACAGGGCCTTGCCGCGGAGACGGTCCAGATGCCGCGCCGGGTCGTGGTCCCGCCATCCGGCCGAACCGACCGGCCCCCAGAGGTTGTCGGCGTTCGCCCCACCCCGGGCGAGGGTGGCCCGCACATACGACTCTCCCTGCGGGGAGGACACCGGAGGACATCCGCTGATCGAGGCCACCGCGCGGTACAGCGCCGGGGCCCGTGACGCGAGCGTGAACGCCGCCTGCCCGCCCATCGAGACGCCCGCGATCCCGCGCGAACCGTTCGACTCGAAGCGGGCGTCGATGAGGGGCGGGAGTTCCCTGGTCAGGAACGTCTCCCACATCGGTTGTCCGACGCGCGGATCGCGACGCTGCCAGTCGGCGTACTGGCTGCCGTACGCACCCGTCGGGAGTACGACGTTCACGTCCTTGTCGGCGAAGAACTCGTCGGCATTGCCGGCTCCGCGCCACCCACTGTCGTTGCCGCGCGAACCCGCCCCGTCCAGGAGGTAGAGCGTCGGCCGGGGTCCGGTCTTCGTTCGTGGCGTGAGGACGAAGAGCTTGATGTTCTTGGCCATCGCCGCCGAGTAGACCCAGACCGCGGCGCGGGTCGGGGACTCCTGCACGATCGAGACCACTCGCGACGCAGCGGGTGCCGCCATTGCGGGCGCGGCGGCCAGACACAGCATCACCAGACATGCGGCACAGACCGCACGAAGAATCACTCGAAGCACCGTTCCCCCATGTGCGCCGCGCGGACGCTCTTCCCCCGAAGAATGTGGATTCGATCGGTAGGCGCCGGGCCGCCGGATCGAAGTCGTTCGGCAAGCGTAGGACGTTCGCGCAGTCCTGTCCGGGCCTTGCGAAATCCTGGGGTACCGCAGTGGGCGCGACTCCGCGGCTCTCGACGAACGACGCCGCCGGGCACATCCGTTGAGGATGCGCCCGGCGTCGACGGGAAAGGGAACGGGCTGTTGTCAGGCCCCGAAACCGAGCAGCGACTTCACTTCGAGGAACTCGTCGAAGGCGTAGTCACTCCACTCGCGGCCGTTGCCGCTCTTCT
Source organism: Gordonia sp. BP-119 (assembly GCF_016924115.1). Taxonomy (NCBI): domain Bacteria; kingdom Bacillati; phylum Actinomycetota; class Actinomycetes; order Mycobacteriales; family Gordoniaceae; genus Gordonia; species Gordonia sp. BP-119. The sequence continues at coordinate 270,382 of NZ_JAFFZF010000002.1, read as the reverse complement.
TGTATCCGCCGAACGGTGCGCTCGGGTCGAGCTGGGCGCCGTTGAGCGAGATCGAACCCGCACGGATCTGCGATCCGATGCGGCGGACCTCGTCGACGTCCTTGCCGGAGACGTAGCCGGCGAGGCCGTACTCGGTGTCGTTGGCGACCTTGATCGCTTCGTCGATCGAGTCGTAACCGATGACGACGAGGACCGGGCCGAACACCTCGGTGCGGGCGATCTCCATGTCGTTGGTGACGTTGGTGAACACGGTCGGTTTCACGTAGTAGCCGGTCTCGAGACCCTCGGGGCGCCCGGGACCTCCCACGACCGCGGTCGCGCCGTCGGCGACGGCACGCTCGATGAGACCCTGGATCTTGTCGAACTGCGCCTCGGACACGACCGGGCCGAGCTTCACGTCGGTGGTGGGATCGCCGACGGTGAGCTCGGCGGCGACCCCCTTGGCGATCTCGGCGACCTCGTCGACGCGGCCGGCGGGGACCAGCATGCGGCTCGGGGCGTTGCAGGACTGGCCCGAGTTCATCATCATCGTCGCGATGCCGCCGGCGACGTTCTTCGCGAAGTCGTCGTCGTCGAGGATGATGTTCGGGCTCTTGCCGCCGAGTTCCTGGGCGACGCGCTTGACGGTCGGCGCGGCACTCTTGGCGACCTCGATGCCGGCGCGGGTGGACCCGGTGAACGAGATCATGTCGATGCCCTCGTGGCTCGACAGCGCGGCGCCGACGCCGGGGCCGTCACCGTTGACGAGGTTGAACACGCCTGCGGGTACGCCGGCGGCGTCGAAGATCTCGGCGACGATCGCCGCGCTGAACGGCGCGACCTCGGAGGGCTTGAGGACCATGGTGCAACCGGTGGCGAGTGCCGGGGCGACCTTGCACATGACCTGGTTGAGCGGCCAGTTCCACGGAGTGATGAAGCCGCACACGCCGATCGGCTCCTTGGCGATGCGCGAGCTGCCGCGGTCCTCGACGAACTTGAAGTCGGGGAGTTGCGCGGCGGCGGTCATCAGGTGGCCGAGACCGATCGGCACCTGGGCGGCGTTCGTGAGGCCGACCGGCGAACCCATCTCCTCGGTGACCGCGGCGGCGAGGTCGCCCATGCGGTTCTGGTACTCGGCGATGATCCGGTTGAGGACTTCGAGACGTTCCTCGACGGTCGTCTGTCCCCAGGTGACGAATGCGCGACGGGCGGCGTCGACCGCTGCGTCGACGTCGGCCGCGCTGCCGATGGCGACCTGTCCGGCCGACTTCTCGGTGGCCGGGTTGATGACGTCGATGAGGTTGAGCTCGGCGGGCTCGACCCACTGACCGTCGATGTAGAACTTGGTGATGTCCGGCATGGTGCCTCCGTTGCAGCCTGAAGTGAGGACAATTGTTGTCTGTTTCACACTGTAGGCGCTGCCGCGACCGGGGTCTCGCGAATCCCGGCGTTCCGGGGGCGACACTTTGTGACCGGTTCTGGAACAGCCGTCCCAGTCGCATGCTGCGACGCTCGGCCCGGCCGCGAACGACTAGGGTCGAATCATGATCCTCATCGTCGTGAAGTTCCCCATCAAGCCCGAATTCGCCGACGAGTGGCCCGAGTTGTCCCGCGAGTTCACCGAGGCAACCCGCGCCGAACCGGGTAACATGTGGTTCGACTGGTCGCGATCGCTCGAGGACCCCAACACCTACGTCCTGGTCGAGGCGTTCGACGACGATGCCGCGGAGGCACATGTCACCGCCCCGCACTTCAAGCAGGCCCAGCAGGAACTCCCCAAGTACCTCCAGCGCACACCCGACGTCATCAACACGACGATCGAGGGCGACACCTGGTCCGAACTCGGGGAGTTCCGGGTCGACTGAGCTCTCTCAGCGGCCGGCGCAGACCTCGGAGTCCGTGTCGGCCCCCGCCGGGTCCGCCGGTCGCGCCGCGTCGTCGCCGATGCCGAGCTTCTCGCCCTCGATGTCCACGTCGGGCAGGATGCGGTCGAGCCAGCGCGGGATCCACCACGCCTTGTCGCCGAGGACGGTGAGCACCGCCGGCATCAGGGTCATCCGGACGACGAAGGCGTCCAGGAACACCGCGGCGGCCAGGGCGAAGCCCATCACCATGATGAAGGCCATGTCCTGCAGCATGAATGCGGCGAAGACCGAGATCATGATGGCCGCGGCCGCCGCCACGACGCGGGCGCTGTGGCGATATCCCTCCACCACCGCGGTCTTCGCGTCGGCGCCGTGCACGTACGCTTCCCGCATCCGGGTCACCAGGAACACCTGATAGTCCATGGCGAGTCCGAACACGATGCCCACCAACATGATCGGCAGGAACGACACCAGCGGTTGCGGGTTGTCGACGATCCCCAGGGCGCCGTCGGTGAAGAGGGCGACGGTCACACCGAAGGTCGCGGCGACGCTGAGCAGGAAGCCGAGCGCGGCGGTCAGCGGCACGAGGATCGAGCGGAACACGATGATCAGCAGGATGAAGGCGAGACCCACCACGACCAGGAGGTAGGGGATCAGCGAACTGGACAGGCGGTCGGAGATGTCGAGTTCGATCGCGGTCTGTCCGGTCACCCCGTAGGAGATGCCCGTCGTGCCCTGCACCCGGGACTCCATCTCGCGGAGCGATTCCACGAGTGCGGGCGTCGCCTCGTCGGCCGGCGCGGTCGACGGGATGATGGTGATCTTCGCGGTGTCCTGGGCCTCGTTGAGCCCGCCGGCACCGATCTGCGCCACCTCGACGTTGTCGACGCGACCCAGGTCGTCGACGAGTGAGTCGAAGGCGCGCAGGCGCTCCCCGGTGTCCTGGATCTCGCGACCGTCCGCGACGACGACCAGCGGTCCGTTCACGCCGGGGCCGTAACCCTCGGCGACCATGTCGTAGGCCCGGCGCTGCGTCTCCGACGGCTCGGCGGTCCCGTCGTTGGGTAGCGCGAGCTTGAGCCCGGCCATCGGGATCGCGAGGACGACGAGGATGCCGACGATCGCGACCGTCACGGTGCGCGGCCGGGCCACGATGCGCTGGACCCAGCGCTGGCCGTTGTGCAACCGCTCCGCATCGTGCGGTCCGACATCGGGAGCGTTGAGGCGCGGCACGCGTCCGGCGAACGCCTTGCCGCCGAACAGGCCGAGGATGGCCGGCAGGAGGGTGAGCGCGACCAGCACGGCAGCCACCACGGTGCCCGCGGCGGCGATACCCATCGCGGTGAGGAACGGGATGTTCACGATGGCCAGTGCGGCCAGAGCGATGACGACGGTGCTGCCGGCGAAGACGACCGCCGAACCCGCGGTGCCGACCGCCCGGCCCGCCGCGTCGGCGCGGTTCGCCGACCGATGGATCTCGTGGCGGTAGCGGGACACGATGAACAGCGCGTAGTCGATGCCGACCGCGAGGCCGATCATCGTCGCGAGAATCGGTGTCTCGTTGCTGAGGTCGAAGAAGTGGGTGCCCATCTGCACGCCGAGCATGCCGATCGCGACGCCGACGATCGCGGTGATGATCGGCATGCCCCACGCGACCAGGGAGGCGAAGGTCAGGATGAGGATCAGCGCACCGACCCCGATGCCGATCAGCTCAGAGGTGATCCCGAGCTCGAATTGCTGTGTGGCCGAACCCTTCATCTCGACGGTGAGGCCGGCAGCCCGGGCGTCGTCGGCGATGGCGTCCATCTGTTCGCGCATGGTCTCGGTGACGTCCGAGGATGCCTCGACGTCGAAGGAGGCGCCGAGTTGCGCAACGGTGCCCGTCGCGTTGATCGGCGAAGTGGCCTGCGCGTCGGCGGCGGCCTCGTCCGCACTCTTGCCGAAGGTCTCCCGCTGGAAGGTCGCCGAGAGTTCACGGAGCTGACCGGGGGATTGCTCGGTGCCGTACGAGACGAACGGGTTGGCGATCGAATCGGGGCTTTTCACGTTCTCGACGGTCTTGAGGCCGGCCACCATCGAGTCGATGGCGCTCTGGAACCGGGGCTCGGTCAGCGTCGAACCCTCCGGTGCGCGGACGACATACGTGACACCGATGTCGGAACCGAACGTCGCTTCCCCGGGGAAGCGTTCGATCATCAGGTCCTGGGCGCGCTCCGACGGGATGCCCGGGACCGAGAACGACTCCGAGGTCGGTTTGGCCAGCAGGCTCGCGCCGATGCCCAGCCCGATCAGGACCAGAACCCAGATCGCGATGGTCTTGAGGCGGTTCTCGTACGCCCATCGCCCTAGTCGGTACAGGTGTGTTGCCACGTCAGTGCTCCTCGGGGGATGGTTCGGCGAGACCGTTCTCGGGTCCGTCGGCGTTCAGGGGTCGGATGGGATGTGCCAGTCCGGAGGCCAGCTGGTCGAAGGCGGACTCCAGCACGGTGGCCAGGTCGGCAGCGGTGCCCGGGGTGTCGTCGTGATGGGTCACCCAGAATTCGAGGGCGACGCGGATGGTGGTGATCGCGTTGTGCAGGACGAGGCGCGGATACAGGGTGTGTGCCGGCTGTCCGCGCTGCGCGCACAGTTCGGCGAGACGCGTTTCGACGGTGTCGCCCAGCTCCATGTCGCGGGACCTGGCCGTCAGCCCCGGATCCGTGTCGAGAAGGCGAAGGAGCGCGACGATCTCCGCGGGTTCACCGACGTCGGGCGAGGTGGCGGCCTCGATGAGAGCGGTCCGGACCGAGCAGAAGAAGCTCTCGTCCGTCGGCCGGGCCTCGATCCGTTCCACGATCGTGTCGAACAGCGACGACACGAAGTGCAGCAGCGCATCCTCTTTGCCGCTGAAGTAGTTGTGGAACGTGCGGACCGAGACGTTCGCCTCGGCCGCGACGGCGTCGATCGTCACGTGATCGATGCCGTCGCGGGTGGACAACCGCAGCACGGCGCGGGCGAGCGCCGAGCGGGTCGCTGCCTTCTTCGCCTCGCGGAGTCTGGGGGAGTTCACTTCACCCACGGTACGGAACTTGCAGAAGCCTGCAAACTTGCAGGACTACACAAGATTTAGGAGAGTCCTCACACCGTCTACCCGTCGATGGCGTGCGTCACACCATCAGCCCAGTGTCGACGCGCGGGCGACCAGCTCGGGCTGGAACACCAGGTTCGACGGGACGTGGCGTTCGGCGGGATCGTCGGCCGCGCTCATCAGCAGGTCGACGGCGGTGACTCCGATGCGGGAGGTCGGCTGACGGATCGACGACAACGGGACGACGGCCGAGCGGGCGAAATCGATGTCGTCGTAACCGATGAGCGCGATGTCGTCGGGAACGCGGACGTCGCCGCCGAGCATCGTCAACGCCTGCAGGACCCCGATCGCGAGGAGATCGTTGGCGCAGAACACCGCATCCGGTCGGTCGCGGGGGGCCCTGGTCAGCAGGGCCTTTCCCGCCTCACGTCCGGCGAGCACACTCAGGTTCGCCGTCTGCACGACGTCGAGCGTGGCGCCGTCGACGGCGTCGACCGCCTCCTGCGCGCCCCGCCGGCGGTCCGCGACCTGCCGCAGGCCGGGCGGTCCGCCCACGAAGACGATCCGGCGACGACCGGTCTCGCACAGATGCGACACCGCCAGCCGCCCGCCCGCGATGTCGTCGACCGCGACGGAATCGAAGGGCGAGCCGCCGGCGTCCCGGTCGACGAGGATCACCGGGGTGCCGCGACGGCGCAGCGAGTCGAACCGCCGCAGATCGTCGCCGATCGGCGAGACGAGCAGACCGAACACCCGCTGCTCGTCGAAGGTGTCGAGATAGGCCTGTTCGCGCGATTCGTCGTCGTCGGAGGTCCCGAGCAGCACCGTGAGGTCGTGGTCGCCTGCCCGTTGTTCGGCGGCGCGGGCGATGTCGGTGAAGAAGGGGTTGCCCACGTCGAGCACCACCATGCCGACGCAACGCGATCGGCCCGCACGGAGTTGGCGCGCGGCGTCGTTGCGCACGAAACCCAGCTGGTCGATCGCCGCCTGGACCCGCGCGACGGTCGCGGGCGAGACCTTTCCGGGCGAGTTGAGCACGTTCGAGACCGTGCCCACCGACACCGAGGCCGCCGCCGCGACGTCCCGCATGCTCACACCCATGTGTCCATCTCACCAGATGCGATGCCGGTACCCGCGTTTCGCGGACTCGGGAGGGTCGCCCATCTCGCGAGCTGATTGACTACGAACACCCGCGGTACCCCCTGTAGGAAAGGCGCTTCATGTCGACTCCGGCCAGCCCGTTCTCCGCGGACTACGAACCCGATCCGCGACGCTGGAAGGCGCTCGCGGTGTGCCTGGTGGTCGGTTTCATGACCCTTCTCGACGTCTCGATCGTCAACGTCGCGCTCCCGTCCATCGAATCCGGACTCGGCGCGGACTCGGCCGACCTGTCGTGGGTCGTGTCCGGCTACGCCCTCGCCTTCGGACTCGTCCTGGTCCCGGCCGGCCGGGTCGGGGACGCACGCGGCCGCAAGGTGACCTTCCTCATCGGGCTGTCCCTGTTCGTGCTGGCGTCGGCGGCATGTGGGTTCGCCCAGGGTCCGACGCAACTCGTCGTCTTCCGCCTGATCCAGGGCGTCGCGGGCGGCATTCTCGCGCCGCAGGTCTCCGGGCTCATCCAGCTGCTGTTCCGCGGGGCCGAGCGTGGCCGGGCCTTCGGCATGTTCGCCGCGACCATCGGTATCTCGACCGCGGTCGGGCCGCTGCTCGGTGGGGTCCTCATCCAGCTGGGCGGGTCCGCCGACGGGTGGCGCTGGATCTTTTTCGTGAACGTGCCGATCGGCATCGCGGCCTTCGTCGCCGCGATCCGGTTGATCCCGGCTCGGCCCGAGGAACTCAAACAACCGCTGCGGGGGAGTTTCGACCCGGTGGGCGTTGTGCTCCTGGGCACCGGGGTGTTCGCGCTGATGCTGCCGATGGTCCAGGAGCAGGAGTGGCCCGGCGGGCGGAAATGGCTGCTGCTCGTCGTCGCGGCGGTGCTGATCGGTGCGTTCGTCCTGTGGGAACGCCGGCAGGGCCGCGTCGGCCGCCAGCAACTCGTCGACCTCTCGTTGTTCTCCATGCGGTCGTACACGTTGGGGTGCATCATCGCGATGGTCTACTTCGCCGGGTTCACCACGGTGTTCTTCATCTACACGCTGTTCGTCCAGCAGGGCCTGGGCTACTCGGCACTGCAGGCCGGTCTGGCGGTGACCCCCTTCGCGCTCGGCTCGGCGGTGTCGGCCAGCGTCGGCGGTAACATCGTCAACCGGGTCGGGCGCTCGCTGGTGTTGCTCGGTCTGGGCCTGGTGGTCGTGGGGATGATCGCGACGATCGTCGCCGTCGCGCTCGTGTCTGGTCCCGGTGTCGGGTACGCCGCCGCGCTGCCGCTGCTGGTGGCGGGTATCGGTTCCGGTCTCGTGATCTCGCCCAACCTCACGCTCAGCCTCGACCAGGTGCCGGTGACCAAGGCGGGCATCGCCGGCGGCGTCCTGCAGACCGGTCAGCGCATCGGGGCCGCCGCGGGGATCGCGCTCGTCGGTGCGGTGTTCTTCGCCCAGGTGGCGAACACCGGAGGCGACTGGGCGCGGGCGTTCCAGATCGGGCTGGCGACCGCCGCGGTCCTGGTGCTGATCGCGCTGGTGGTGGGCCTCGTGGATCACTTCGCCCACCGCCGCGAGGACGCGGAGGTCGCGTAGGCGGCCGGTCTGATGCCCACGCGACCTCGGCAGTCGAGCCTCAGGAACGCGCCCGGGGCACCAGCCGCTCGAGCTGGGTCACGTGCGCGGGTGTCAGCTCGTCCAGCGAGGCGACACCGAGCAGCCGCATCGTACGTGCGATCTGCTCGCCGAGGATCTCGATCATCCGGTCCACCCCGGCCTCCCCGCCGGCCATCAGGCCGTACAGGTAGGCCCGGCCGACGAGCGTGAACCGCGCGCCGAGGGCGACCGACGCCACGATGTCGGCACCGCTCATGATGCCGGTGTCGAGCATGACATCGGTGTCCGCGCCGACCTCGCGGGCCACCTCGGGCAGGAGGTGGAACGGGATCGGTGCGCGGTCGAGTTGGCGCCCTCCGTGATTCGACAACACGATGCCGTCGGCGCCGAGGGCCGTGACGGCCTTGGCGTCGTCGACGGTCTGAATGCCCTTGACCACCAGCTTGCCCGGCCACTGCGACTTGATCCACGCCAGATCGTCGAAGGTGACGGTGGGGTCGAACATCGTGTCCAGCAGTTCGGCCACCGTTCCGGACCATCGATCGAGCGAGGCGAACGCCAGGGGCTCGGTGGTGAGGAAGTCGATCCACCACTGCGGGCGCGGGATGGCGTTGAGCACGGTCTTGGCGGTCAGCGCCGGCGGGATCGACATGCCGTTGCGCTTGTCGCGCAGACGAGCCCCGGCGACCGGCACGTCGACGGTCACCAGCAGGGTGTCGTATCCGGCCTTCGCCGCGCGGTCGACCAGGGCCATCGAGCGCTCCCGGTCCTTCCACATGTACAGCTGGAACCAGTTGCGGCCGTGCGGATTCGCATCCCGGACGTCCTCGATCGACGCCGTACCCATCGTCGACAGCGAGAAGGGGATCCCGGCCCGGCCGGCGGCGCGCGCACCAGCGTATTCGCCCTCGGTCTGCATCATCCGGGTGAACCCGGTGGGTGCGATGCCGAACGGCAGTTCCGAACGCCCGCCGAGGATCGTGCACGAGGTGTCGACCTTGGACACGTCACGCAGGATGGCCGGGTGGAACTCGATGTCGGCGAACGCCTGTCGCGCGCGTTCGATGGACAGCTCGGCCTCGGCCGATCCGTCGGTGTAGTCGAAGGCCGCCTTCGGGGTGCGGCGCTTGGCGATCGCGCGCAGGTCCTCGATGGTGAGGGCGGCGTCGAGACGGCGCTTCTTCGCGTCGAACTGGGGCTTCTTGAACTGCATCAGCGGCGCGAGGTCGCGCGGTTTGGGAACTCGACGCTTCATGGGAGAACTGCCTTGCATGGTCATGCCTTTCCTGTCCCCACCGCGGTCCGGGAGCGCGTGCCGCGGGAGTGTCGGGGTGCGTAGTGTTGCGGCGGGAACCTATCGGCGACGATAGACCTCATCGCCTCGAGGTCGCCATCGATCAGGCCGTGGGCGCGGGCGGTGATCAGCACGTTGCCCAGCGCGGTCGCTTCCACCGGACCGGCCTGCACCGGCAGACCCAGCCGGTCGGCGGTGAGTTGGCACAGCAGCCGGTTCTGCGAGCCGCCGCCGACGAGATGGACGGTCTCCACCGTCGTGCCGGACAGTTCGGCCGCTCGCGCCACCCCGTCGGCGAAGGCCGCCGCGAGGCTCTCGACGATCGCGCGCACCATCTCGGCGCGCGTCATCGGCGGACGCATGCCGCGCTCGTCGTACCAGTCGCGAATGCGTCCGGGCATGTCTCCCGGTGGGAGGAACCGGGCGTCGTCGGTGTCGAAGATCTCGACCGTCGCCGGCGCCTCGGCGGCCTGCGCGAGCAGTTCACCGAGATCGGCGCGATACCCTTCGCGCTGGTACTGGCGGACCGTCTCGCTGAGCAGCCACAGGCCCATCACGTTGTGCAGGTAGCGGATACGGCCGTCGGCGCCGACCTCGTTGGTGAAGTTGGCCTTCCACCCGTCGCGGGAGACGACCGGCTGCTCGAGTTCGACGCCGACCAGACCCCAGGTCCCGCACGAGATGTACGCCGACCGCGACGGGTCCATCGGGATGGCGGCGACCGCCGACGCGGTGTCGTGGGACGCGACCGCGGTGACGCGGGTCGACGTCGACAGTCCGAGGCGCTCGGCGACGTCGCCGAGCAACGGGCCCTGGTCGGTGCCGGTCTCCACGAGGTCGGGGAACAAGCCGACGGGCAATCCGAGACGCTCCATCATCGCGGTGTCCCACCGCCCGTTGATGCCGAGCAGTCCGGTGGTCGAGGCGTTGGTGCGTTCGGTGCCGCGCCGGCCCGTGAGCCAGTACGTGATGAGGTCGGGGATCAGCAGGGCGGTGTCGGCCTGATCGAGCAACCCGTCGGCCTTCTCGGTGGCCAATTGGTACACGGTGGTGAACGGCAGGAACTGTAAACCGTTGCGCACGTACAGGTCCGCGGGACCGAGTTCGGCGTGCACGGCGTCCACCCCAGCCGCGCTCCGGGTGTCCCGGTAGTGGTGCGGCAACCCGAGCATGCGGCCCTCCCGCAGGAGCGCGTAGTCCACCGCCCAGGAGTCCACCCCGATCCCGACCAGATCGTCGGACTGCCTGCCCGCCTCGGCGAGGCCGGCCGACGCGGCGCGGAACAGCGCCGGGACTTCCCAGTGCAGAGCGGACCTGCGCCCGTTCCAGATGTGGACCGGGTCGTTGGTGAACCGGGCGACCTGTTCGAGCTCGAGTCGTCCGCGCGAGACGTCGGCCAGCATGACCCGGCCGCTGGTCGCGCCCAGGTCGATCGCGGCGACCTGGGCGGACCGGGTGGATCGGCTCATCGCAGGAACGCGGCGGCGACGCCCGCGTCCACCGGCACGTGCAGGCCGGTGGTGTGCGAGAAGTCGGACGTGCAGAGTGCGAACGCGGCGTTGGCGATGTTCTCCGGCAGCACCTCGCGCTTGAGCAGGGTGCGCTGCGCGTAGAACTTGCCGAGATCCTTCTCCTCGACGCCGTAGACGGCAGCGCGCTTGGCGCCCCAGCCGCCGGCGAAGATCCCCGAACCACGCACCACGCCATCGGGATTGATGCCGTTGACCTTGACCCCGTGCTCGCCGAGCTCGGCGGCCAGGAGACGGACCTGATGGGCCTGGTCGGCCTTCGTCGCCGAGTAGGCGATGTTGTTCGGCCCGGCGAAGACCGAGTTCTTCGACGAGATGTACAGGATGTCGCCGCCGAGCTTCTGATCGATGAGGGCGCGTGCGGCGGCCTTGCTCACCAGGAACGAACCGCGGGCCATCACGTCGTGCTGGAGGTCCCAGTCGGCGGCGGTGGTGTCCAGCAACGACTTCGACAGCGACAGGCCGGCGTTGTTCACGACGAGGTCGATGCCGCCGAAGGCGAGCACCGTTGCGTCGATCGCGGACTGTACGGCCGCTTCGTCGGTGACGTCGGCGGCCACCCCGATGGCGACATCGGTCGAACCGATCTCCTCGGCGGCCGCCCGTGCCTTCTCGGCGTCGAGGTCGGCGATCACCACGCATGCACCTTCGGCGGCCAGACGCGTCGCGATGGCCTTGCCGATGCCGGATGCCGCCCCGGTGACCAGGGCGATGCGGGTCGCGAGCGGCTTGGGCTTCGGCATGCGGGCGAGCTTGGCCTCCTCGAGCAACCAGTACTCGATCCGGAACTTCTCCGACTCGTCGATCGGTGCGTAGGTCGAGATGGCCTCGGCGCCGCGCATCACGTTGATGGCGTTCAGGTAGAACTCGCCGGCGACACGTGCGGTCTGCTTGTCCTTGCCGAAGCTGAACATTCCGACGCCCGGGATCAGCACGATGGCCGGGTCGGCGCCGCGCATCGCGGGGCTGTCCGCGGTGGCGTGACGGTCGTAGTACGCGCGGTAGTCCTCGCGGTAGGCCTCGTGCAGTGCCGTGAGGCGCTCCTTGCACTCCTCGACGCTCGCGTCGGCCGGGAGGTCGAGGACCAGCGGCTTGACCTTGGTGCGCAGGAAGTGGTCCGGGCAACTGGTGCCGAGTGCGGCCAGGCGCGGATGCTCCTCTGCCGCCAGGAATTCGAGGACCGGGTCGACGTCGGTGAAGTGACCGACCTGCGGCTTGTCCATCGAGGCGAGGCCGCGGATGAACGCGGCGAGCGCCGCGGCCTTGGCCCGGCGTTCCTCGGCGGGCAATGCGCCGTAGCCGTCGATCGGGCCGCCGAAGGGTTGCGGCCGACCGTTGGCGGCGATGTACTCCTCGGCGGTGCGGATGATCTCCAGCGAATGTGCCTGCGCCTCATCGGAGGTGTCGCCCCAGGCGGTGATCCCGTGGCCGCCGAGGATGCAACCGATGGCCTGCGGGTTGTCCTTCTTGATCGCCGAGATGTCCAGCCCGAGCTGGAAACCCGGACGACGCCACGGCACCCACACGACGCGGTCACCGAAGATCTTGTGCGTCAAGACCTCGCCGTCGGCCGCGGTCGCGATGGCGATACCGGAGTCCGGGTGCAGGTGGTCGACGTGCGCGGCGTCGACGAGGCCGTGCATCGCGGTGTCGATCGACGGTGCGGCACCGCCCTTTCCGTGCAGGCAGTAATCGAAGGCGGCGACCATCTCGTCCTCACGGTCGAGGCCGGGATAGACGTCGACGAGCGCACGCATGCGATCGAGCCGGAGCACGGCCAGGCCCTTCTCGGTGAGGGTGCCGAGATCACCGCCGGAGCCCTTCACCCAGAGCAGTTCGACGTCTTCACCGGTGACCGGGTCGGTGTCGGAGCCCTTGGCGGAGGTGTTGCCGCCGGCGTAGTTGGTGTTCTTCGGATCCGATCCGAGTCGGTTGGACCGCTCGATGAGGGCGGCGACTGCGGGATTGGTCATTAGGGGTGATCTCCTCGGGAGTTCAGGGAACTGGGGCTGGGGGAGGGCTCAGGCGCCCAGGACGACTGGGTACCGCCGACACGCTCGGCGACGATGCGCTCGTGGTATCCGGAGTCGACGTATGCGGCCATCGGGTCTGCGGGCAGGCCGCGACGGACACGACGCTCGGCGAGCATCGGACGGACGTCGGTGTAGAACGCGTCCATCACGATCGCGTTCGCGCCCAACACGTCTCCGGCGGCCTGTGCCTCGGTCAGCGCATCGGTGTCGACGAGTAGTGCGCGGGCCGTCATCTCCTCGACGTTCAGCACCGAACGGAGCTGGCCGGGGATCTTCTCCTCGACGTTGTGGCATTGATCGAGCATGAGAGCGACCGGCGACCCGGCGTCGAGCCCGCCGCCGCGGATCACCTCGAACAGGATCCGGAAGAGCTGGAACGGATCCGCGGCACCGACGATGAGGTCGTCGTCGGCGTAGAAGCGCGAGTTGAAGTCGAAGGAACCCAGCTTTCCGAGGCGCAGCAGCTGCGCGACGATGAACTCGATGTTGGTGCCCGGCGCGTGATGGCCGGTGTCGAGGCAGACCATCGCCCGCTCGCCGAGCGCGGTCACGTGGGCGTAGGAGGTGCCCCAGTCGGGGACGTCGGTGACGTAGGTGGCGGGCTCGAAGAACTTGTACTCCAATACGAGTCGCTGGTCGTCGCCGATGTGCTGGTAGATGGTCGCGAGCGACTCGGCGAGCCGGTCCTGGCGTCCGCGGATGTCGCCCTGTCCGGGGTAGTTGGTGCCGTCGGCCAGCCAGATCTTCAGATCGCGCGAACCGGTCGCGTTCATCACCTCGATGCAGGCGAGGTGGTGGTCGATGGCCATCTGCCGCACCGTCTTGTCGGTGTGGGTCAGGCTGCCGAACTTGTAGGCGTCGTCCTGGAAGGTGTTGGAGTTGACGGTGCCCAGGCTGACGCCGAGATCCTTCGCGTAAGCGGCCAGGGCGGTGTAGTCGTCGACGGTGTCCCACGGGATGTGCAGGGCGACGGTGGGTGCCAGCCCGGTCAGCTCGTTGACCTTCGCGGCGTCGGCGATCTTCTCGTGGATGGTGCGGGGGGTGCCCGGGGTGCCGAACACCTTGAACCGGGTGCCGGAGTTGCCGAACGCCCAGGAGGGGAGCTCGATCTCGAGGTTGTCGAGGATCGTCTCGTCAAAGGTGGCCATGAGATTTCTTTCGGTTGGGATTCCCCGCCGCCGGCGTCGGGGTCAGCCGGCGGCGGGGAGGTCTGGGTGGAACATGCGAGCTGGTGGAACGTTTCAATCGCGCACGGCGCGATCAGGCCGTGGTGTCAGGCCGGGGCCCTGTGTCCCGACTCCGCGGCCGGGTTGTTGCCCCGGGTCGGGTGCGCAGCGGATTCCGGTGACTCGATGAGCTCGGGTGACAGCGGGGCGCCGTAGCGCTCGACCTCGATCTGCTGCAGCGTCTTGCCCTGGGTGTCCGGAGCCGCGATGGCGCCGATGATCAGCGCGATGGTGAGCAGTGCGACCAGCAGGATGCCGACCGTGGTGAGTCCGGTGGCCGCGAGCATGGTGGGGAAGAAGTAGCTCAGGAGACCGGTTGCGGTGCGGACGGCGAAGAACATGACGCCCTGGGCGCTGGCCCGATAGGGCGTCGCGAACATCTCGCTGGCCCAGAGGCTGTAGAACGCCTGCGCGCCGATGCCCGAGGAGATACCCCACAGGACCGCGAAGACGAGCATCGTGGCGACACCGCTGTCGGTGAAGGCGACCAGCACGATCCAGGCGACGATGCCCAATGCGGCGCCGAAGACGTACAGGGCGCGCTGGGAGACCCGATCGGCATACCGCATGAAGCCGAAGTAGGTCGCGAGGACGGTGCATCCCCAGACCAGCACCTGCAGCAGGTTCTGCTGGACCGCGCTTTCGACGCCCGCGGTCTCGTAGACACGCGGCATGAAGATGCCGGCCTGTCCGGCCACGGTGTTCCAGAAGAGGTAGATGCCACCGAGCAGGAGCAGTGCGGTGATGTTGACCTTCTAGGAGAACAGGCCCTTGATTCCGCGGGCGCCGACGGAAGCGGTGAGCTCACGGGTCTCGTTGACTGCCTCGTCGGACCAGATCTTGGACTCCGCGAGCCCTTGGCGAATCCACCAGACGACCGCGGCGACGACGAAGAGGTGCAGGAAGATGATCCGCGAACCGAGCAGGCCCATCGGGGCGAGCGCGGCCGCCAGTGCGAAGCCGATCAGGGGTCCGACCGACCAGGCCAGCTGGGCGGTTCCGACGTGTTTGGCGCGTTCGACCGATGGCGCCTCTTCGGCGATGTAGGTCCAGGACGCGGGTACGCCCGCGCCGACCGCGAGGCCCGTGATGATGAACGCCGCCAGCAGTATGGTGAAGTTGAGCGCGAAGGCGGCGAGCAACACGCCGGCCATATAGACCAGCAGGTCGTAGGTGTAGATCGCCTTGCGGCCGTAGCGGTCGCACAGCGGTCCGCCGATGGCGGCGCCGACCGCCGTGCCGAACGCGTTGGCGCTCAGTGCCGCCAGCAGGCCGACGGCGAAGTTGCTGATGCCGAACTCGTCCTGCCAGAAGGTCAGGCTGGTGGCGATCGCGATGATCGAGCCGGCTTCGATGTAGTTCGACATGGCAACCGAGATGGTCGCCCGCCAGCCGGTGGTGGAGCGCGCTCCTACTTTCATGGGATTCCTAGCGTCGGAGATCAGTAGAGAGGGTCGGGATCGGAGGGGTCAAGCCGGGTTCGCTGATGTCGGTGTGCCCGTCAGTACGCGTCGTGTGTTCGATGTCGGTCAGTCGAGGTGGAAGTACTCGAGGAGTTCGGTGCGGATGGTGTCGGGATTGGCGCCGTCGGCGTCTCCGCCGGTAGCCGGGAGGAAGTACTCGGACATGCGCGCCTGCCACCGGGCGTTGACGTCCGTTGCTTCCATGGCGGCGGCGGTCGTCGCGAAGTCGTCGGTCTCGAGGTAACCCACGACCATGCCGTCGTCCTTGCGGAGGAACAACGAGTAGTTGCGCCATCCGGTCTCGCGCAGGGCGTCGAGCATCTCCGGCCACACGTCCGTGTGGGCGTCGAGGTAGTCCTCGACGCGCTCCGGGCGGAGCTGGAGCACGAAGCAGACGCGCTGGGGGTCGGACATGGCTGCTCCTGACAAACGACGTGATGGGAAACGCAGACCGTCGAGAGAGGATCAACCCGGCGAATTAAAACGTTTCAATTTGTGATGGCAGCAACACTAAGAGCGGCCTGTGAGGATGTCAAGACCCGGTTCGCACAAAGCGCACCCCGCCGGAACGGGATCGGTCATGCTCTGTTCGTGCTGGGATTCGGGAAGACGCGCGGAGCAGATGTCGGGGGCAGGATCGCGATCGTGACCGGGGGCGGGTCCGGTATCGGGGCCGCGCTCACGCGCGCGCTGGTGACCCGGGGAGCCCACGTCACCTGCGCGGACATCGACCTACCCGCGGCGCAGCGGGTGGCGGACTCATTGTCCGGTGGGCCGGGCACCGCACGGGCGGTGCAACTGGATGTGACGGATGCCGCCGCTGTGCGGCGGGTGGTCGACGAGGTCGTCGCCGAGTGGTGGCGCCTGGATCTGATGTTCAACAACGCCGGGATCACCTGGGGTGGTCCGACCGAGATGCTGACGCCGGAACAATGGGACGCGATCATCGACGTCAACATCCGGGGCGTCGTGCACGGGGTCGCGGCCGCGTACCCGGTGATGATCGAGCAGCGTTACGGACACATCGTCAACACGGCGTCGATGGCCGGGCTCGTCGCCGCCGGACTGATCACGAGCTACGTGATGACCAAACATGCGGTCGTGGGGCTGTCGCTCGCACTACGTACCGAGGCCGCGGGCCGCGGGGTGAACGTGCTGGCGGTGTGTCCCTCGGCAGTGGAGACCCCGATCCTGGACAAGGGATCGGTCGGCGGATTCGTCGGTCGCTCTTATTATCTGGCGAGTCAGGGTTCGTCGACCGCGTACGACGCCGACCGCCTCGCCCGGGACACGCTCGCCGCCATCGAGCGGAATCAACCACTGCTGGTCGTCCCGCGTCGATCCCGGATCACCTGGCGCGTCCAGCGATTGGCGCCCGGCCTCACGAATCGGCTTGCCGCGCAATTCATCGATCGGCAACGCGCGGAGTTGCGGCCGGAGGGTTAACCGCCGGCGGTGCTGCTCAGGATGGCGATGATGACACCTGCCACGGTCAGTACACCGACGACCCAGGCCATCGTGATCGCGACCCGTCTGCGTCCGAACCGGGCCGCGTTGATCGCGATCCCGAGGCACACCAGGACCGCGATCGAGTACACCGAGATACCGAGGGTGAGCAGGGCGACGGAGGAGTCGGCGAGCAGGACAACCCGAGTGGACATGACACCGAGTACATCATCAGCGGGCTCGGGGGATGCACGCGGATCGACTCGGAGGGGTGCACGGGCGCCGACGTCGTGACGTATGTCGTCGCGTTGGGTCACACGGCCGCGGCACGCCGCGGCCGGTAGGCGACCACGAGCAGGAGCAGGGCGACCATCGCGAACGACGAACCGACCAGAATCGTTGTGCCGGTGGCAGTTCCGGACGGATCGCTACGTTGGAGTGGGCCGAACACGGTCATCAGCGTGGCGAGTCCGAGCGCGCCACCGACCTGCAACAGCGCCTGCATCAGGCCCGAGGCGGCGCCGGCGTCGGCTGCGGGCGAGTTGTCCACGATCAGGACGTTCGCCGGCACCACGGACAGGCCGATTCCCGCACCCATGATCATCGAGGGCGCCAGAATCGCTGCGGCGAAGGTGGAGTCGGGCCCAACGAACGACAACCACACGAGCCCGGCGATCGCCAGGGACAATCCCGCCATCAACACCGCAGCCGCACCGAAGCGCGCGACGAGACGGGCGGTGATCCCGGTGACCGTCAATCCGATGTTGAGAACCATGAACGGCAGGAACGCGAACCCGGACGCGACGACGCTGTAACCCATCACGTCCTGCAGGTGCAGGGTCATGAAGGTGAACATGCCCATCATCGCGCCGGGCAAGAGCAACATCACCACGAAGGGCGCGGCCCTGCGCGCGGAGTTCACCAATCGGGGCGGCAGCAGGGGATGGCTCGTACGACGCTGTCTGATCGCGAACGCCGCGAGCGTCGATGCGCCGACGGCGAGAGAAGCGATGGTCACCGGGTCGGCCCAGGAGACCTCGGAGGCGCGGATGAAGCCGAAGACCACCGCCGCGACGCCCGCCGCGGACAGCAGGGTGTCCCAGAGACCCAGGTGACCGGGCTGCCGGGGTGTCTCATCGACGGTGAACGGTGCGGCGATGAGGATCGCCACCCCGATCGGGACGTTGACCAGCATCACCCAGTGCCACGACAGCTGTTCGGTGAGTACGCCGCCCAGCAGCAGGCCGAGCGCTCCGCCCGAGGCGGCACCCAGGGAGAACCAGCTGATGGCCCGGGCGCGATCGGGACCGGGCGGAAAGTTGGCGACGATCAGTCCCAGGGCGGTGGGCGCGGCGAGCGCGGCTCCCACGCCCTGCAGGACGCGAGCGATGAGAAGCATCCACGCGCTGGTGGCGAGTCCGCCGAGGAGCGAGGCCGCGGTGAACAGGGCGATGCCGTAGAGCAGCGCGCGACGCCGTCCGATCAGGTCGCCCAAGCGGCCGCCGAGCAGCAGCAGGCCACCCACCGCCAGCACGTAGGCGTTCATCACCCACGACCGAGACACCTCGCTGAAACCCAGGTCGTCGCGGATGCGGGGGAGCGCGACGGTGACGATCGTGCCGTCGAGGATCACCATCAGCTGGCTCGCCACCACGACGACCAGTCCGATCCAGGTGCGGCGGTCGATCGTCGACCCTGCGGTGTCGGAACCTGCCGCGGAAGCGACGCGATCGGTGGTCTGGAACATCAGGGCCTCCCGGGCGGGTAAGGTCGAACAGGAGAGTGTCTCCAATTGGAGACTGTCTCCGATTATTGAAGCGGAGATGCTCTCCGGTTACAAGTGTTTTCTTCGGGAGGTGTCATGACCAGCGCATCCGCGCCGGCGAAACCGATGCGAGCCGATGCTCGACGCAACTACGACAAAGTCGTTGCCACGGCGGCCGAGGCATTTCGTGAGTCGGGAATCGACACGTCGCTCGATGACATCGCCAAACGTGCCGGCGTCGGCGCCGGCACGTTGTACCGCCACTTCCCCTCTCGCGAGGCGCTCGTCGCGGCCGCGATGCGACAGGACACCACCGCCCTCGTGGAGTCTGCGCGCGCCGATGACGAGCAGCGGGACCCCGGCGAGCGTCTCGTCGAGTGGGTCCGGGCGCTCGCGCGCCACGTCGGGGCGTACCAGGGTCTGCCCGAGATCATCATCGCGTCGGCGGGCGACCCCGAGAGCACGCTCTACACCAGTTGCGCCGACCTCCGCGTGGCCGGCGGGGACATCCTCGGCGCCGCCCAGCGGTCCGGTGGAATCCGAGCCGATCTCACCGTCGACGAACTCTTCACTCTCGCGAACATGATCGCTTTGGGCCGTAATTGCGTTGAGTCGCAGCGTCTTCTGGATCTCGTGGTCGAGGGGATCCGCGGGCCCGGTAGGTGAGCCGAGCCCGCGGGCCCGTCTGTTCATGCTCGGCGCGGACGGGTCCCCGCCCGCTCAGGAGTCGACGGTCACCTGCTCGAAGCTCAGCCGTTCCGGTGCTTCGCGGTCGGCGAAGACCTGACGATTCGGAAAGCCGCCGGTCCAGAAGTCGTACAGGTACGAGACCAGACCGCCGCGGTGGTAGTCGCAGACCATGACGCCGTCGGTGACCAGGACCGGCCACCCGTCGGGGTCGTCGCCCGTCCGGTGCCAGTATCCCGAGTCGCCGTCGGTGGAACGTCCCCACCCGAACAACGAATCGCCGGACAGGTCGACGGCCGTGTCGGTGCCGTCGTCATGCGCCCACGTCACGATGCTCAAGTCCTCGAGAAGTGGCTCGAGGTCGGCCACCGCGTGGCGCCCCGCCTCCTCGATCGACGCGTCGGGCCAGGGGAGACCGGTCCACACGAGGAAGTCGTCGCAGAAGACTCCCTGTCCGTACGTGTCGGCGAGTGCCTTGTAGTCGGTCGGCAACCGGAATCCGAGTCGCTGTTCGATGAGCGCCCAGTCGACCGTCGCCGGCCGTGCCACCGGTGGTGGGATCAGCGCGATCAGATCCTCGATGGTGTGCTTCGGCATGGTGGTCACCTCACGTTCGGGATGATCTCGAAATGAGCGATGCCGCCCCGGAGGTCCCGAGAGTCGTTCGGTACCACCGGCAGTCATGTAACCGCGGGGATCGAAGCGGTGTCCACGTACGTATTCGGCTGAACGGCCATGCGTTTGATCGACGCGGATCGGGTCGAAGAACTTGGACGCGCCGCCGGAGGTGTCGACCCGAAACGGCGAGAATGCCCGGCCGGAAGTGCCCCCAGTCGGACTCGAACCGACACTGTGCCGATTTTAAGTCGGCTGCCTCTGCCAATTGGGCTATGGGGGCGAAGGGTCCGCTCGACGACGGTCCCCACGGTGAGCATAGTCAGCCGCGGCAGCGTGTCCGAATTCGTCCGGCGCTGCCACCGACAGACGTCAACTCGACCGCCAGACTTCGGTCGAGGTCTGGCAGTCGAGTCGACGTCTGGGAGTCAGCCGTCCTTGACCGGCCCAGTCGCCGGGGTGATCATGGGGCATGGACGCGGCAGCGGTGACCGGGGCACGCAATTGGGAGGCCGTCCGAGAGCGGCATCCCGCCATCGTCGAGCGCCTCGAGGCGGGTCTGACGCAGGGTGATCCGCTCGCCGACGCGGTGATCGTCGAGGCCAGAGAACGCGGAATCTCCTTCTCCACACTGGTCGCGCTCTTGGAAGAGCACACCTCCGCCGAGGAGGAGACCGATGTCGAACACCTCGAGATGCCCGCCTCGATGACGCATCTGTTGCAGGTCGCGAGCACCCCACCTCCGTGGTTCGACCCGGCCTGGGCAGAGGCCGGCGCCCGCGCCTGGTGGCGGTTCGGGACGTTGCAGTCGTCGACGCTGTATCAATCGCTGATCTACGGATTCAAGGCGCAGGGGTTCGTCCGTCCGCTGGTGGCCACCGGCCGGCTGGGATCGGGGACACGTGATCGGGTCGAGTCGACGGCCCGCTGGGTCGCCGAGGCGACCACGCCCGGATCGATGCTCCCGGGCCGTCCCGGTTGGGCTGCGACGCTTCGTATTCGGCTGCTACACGCCTACATTCGCGACGTCCTGCGGCACCCGCACGGCGATCCGACGGACGACGCCGGGGGCTGGGACGAAGGGGAGTGGGGCGCACCCATCAACCAGACGTATGCGGTGATGACCATCTCGTGCGGCTTCCTGGCTCTCCCTCTCGTCGTCGCACGGGATTTCGGGATCCACTACAGCAGTGCGGAATGTGAGGCGATCACACATCTGTGGCGCTGGATCGGCTGGGTCATCGGGGTCGACGACGACCTCCTGCCGCCGAGTTACGAGTCGTCGAGCGAATTGTTCCGTATCGCAGGCGAATTCGAGCTGCGGCCCGACGATTCGTCGAAGGTGCTGATCAAGGCGCTGCTTCGCGAGGGGTACGACCTTCCGCGCGTCGTGCACGGGGCCGCTCCGATTCCGGTGCCAGGGTTGCTGGTCTCCGCGGTGGATGCGATCACCAGACCCCTGCTCATGTCGTCGTTCTCGGCCATCAGCACACGATGGGTCGAGCGCCCGGTCGCCCGGCGGATGGGTTTGCGCCGGACGCCGTTGCACCATCTCGTCGACGTCGCGCGGCCCGCCGTCAGGCTGCGCGAGATCGCGCGCGCGACCGGACTGCTCGGATCGGAGTCGACGGTGATCGAGCGCGAACTGCGAACGGTCCGACGCGGACTCGGCATGCCGCACGTCTCGGAATCGTCCTTGACCACCTAAATTACTGCTGATAACTTAACGCCGTAAAGTCGACCGACGCGACAGGGGTCCGCATGCTGGTCAGATTGACACGGCTGGTCATATCCATGCCCAAACGAGTGCTGCTGGGCGCACTCATCCTGCTGGTGGTGTGCGGCGCGTACGGCGCGACCGCGGCCGAACATCTGCTGGCCGGAGGGTACAGCGATCCGAACTCGGGGTCGGCGCGGGCCGAGAGAACTCTCGACGAGACGTTCAACCGCGGCGGGGTCCAGGTCGTGCTCAAACTGGACGGTCCCGACGGAGTCGACATCTCCCGCGACCCGACGGCCCGAGCGGTCGGTGAGGACATCGTCGCCGACCTGAATCGCAATCAGTACGTGCAGGACCAGATCCTCTCAGTGTGGGCCAATCCGGCGCTCGACTCCGCGCTCGTCAGTCGCGACCGGACGTCGACTTTGATCATCGCCTCGCTCGACGGTGGCGAGGATTCGGCGCCGGGGCACGCCGAGGAGATCGCCGCGGCCCTGGCCGGTGACCGCGACGGGATCACCGTGCAGGTCGGCGGTCAAGGAATGGTCTTCGCGCAGGTCAACGATCAGACCGCGTCCGATCTCCTCGTCGCCGAGGCCATCGCGATCCCGATCACGTTCATCGTGTTGATCTTCATCTTCGGCGGACTGCTCGCGGCGGCCGTCCCGGTCGGCATCGGCATCGTCTCGATCATCCTCACCTTCGCGCTGCTCCGCGCGATCGGATCGGTCACCGACGTCTCGGTCTTCGCGCTCAACCTCACCACCGCACTGGGTCTCGCGCTCGCGATCGACTACACGCTGCTGATCCTGACGCGCTACCGGGAAGAGGTCGGACACGGTCTGAGCCGGCCCGACGCGATCGTCCGAACCCTGGCCACGGCCGGGCGGACGGTCGCCTTCTCCGCGGTGACCGTCGCCCTGTCGCTCAGCGCGCTCGTGCTGTTCCCGCAGTACTTCCTGCGCAGCTTCGCGTTCGCGGGTCTCGGCGTCGTGGCGGTGGCCGCGGTGTCGGCACTCGTCCTCACGCCGGCCGTGCTCATGCTCCTCGGTGATCGCATCGACGCGTTCGACGCCCGGAAGCCACTCCGGCGCCTGCTTCGGCTGCCGCCGGCGCGGCCCGTCGAACCCGAGGACACCTGGTGGTACCGGCTCGTCCAGTGGGTGCTGCGCCACGCCTTGCCGGTCGCCGCGGTCGTCACGGTCTTCCTACTGGTACTCGGTGCGCCGTTCCTGTCGATGAAGCTGGGGTTCCCCGACGACCGGGTGCTCCCCGAGTCGGCGAGCGCCCACGCGATCCAGCAGGAGATCCGAGACGACTACGAGGACGACCTGTCCGCAGCGGTCACCGTCGTCGTGCGGGGGCCGGTGGACGATGCGACCCTGGCGGGCTACACCCGCGCCCTGTCGACGGTCGGAGATGTCAACTCCGTAGGGTCGTCGGCCGGGACGTTCGTCCGGGGTGCGCCGGCCGCGCCCGGCAGCCCGGACGACACCCGGGGCGACGTACACGTCCTGCAGGTGTCGACCGACCGCGACCCGATGAGTGAGTCGGGGATCGCCCAGCTCGACGAGCTGCGGGCGGTGCCACCGCCGGCGGGAACGGAGACCCTGTTCAGCGGGCTCGCCGCCGCCACCGACGACACCGTCGGGTCGATCTACGCGCATCTGCCCTGGGTGCTCGGCCTCATCGCGATCGCGACGTTCGTGCTGCTGTTCCTGTTCACCGGGAGCGTCGTGTTGCCGCTGAAGGCGCTCGTCCTCAACATCCTGTCGCTGTCGGCGACGTTCGGCGCGATGGTCTGGTTCTTCCAGGAGGGGCACCTCGGAGGTTTGGGGACCACCGCCACGGGCACCCTCAGCGCGACCATGCCGGTGCTGCTGTTCTGCGTGGCGTTCGGTCTGTCGATGGACTACGAGGTGTTCCTGTTGGGACGGATCCGCGAGGAGTGGTTGCGATCGGACCGGACGCGCGCGGCCAGCGACCACGCGGTGGCGCTGGGCTTGGCCCGGACCGGCCGGGTCATCACGGCCGCGGCCCTGCTGATGAGCATCGTCTTCGCCGCCATCGCGGCGTCGGAGGTGTCGTTCATGCGGATGTTCGGGGTCGGTCTCACCCTGGCGGTCCTGATGGACGCGACGATCATCCGCATGTTCCTGGTCCCCGCCTTCATGCGGCTGGCCGGGCGGGCCAACTGGTGGGCGCCGGGTCCGCTGCGACGGCTACACGATCGGATCGGATTGTCCGAGGAGGCCCCGGAGGTCGGGCGTCCCGAGAAAGCGGCGCCGGACACTGCGCCGACGAGGGTCTGACACCGAATACGTCATACGACGGATGAACGGCGGCGGGACAGGTGCTGGAGTGCAGTGACGACACGTAGACGAGCGAGATCACCGCGCGGGTCCGGAGAGATCCTCGCGGAGGAGATCATCGAGGCCGCCGGTGAGTTGCTGGTCGAGAACGGCGACGACACCGCGATGTCGATTCGCGCGGTCGCCAACCGCGTGGGGGTCACACCGCCGTCGATCTACCTGCACTTCGCCGACAAGGAAGCCCTGCTCGACGCGGTGTGCGCCCGCTACTTCGAGCGTCTCGACGACGAGATGGCCGCCGCGTCGGAAGGCGTCGACGACGCCTTCGAACGAGCGCTGGGCCAGGGGATGGCCTATGTCCGCTTCGCCGTCGCCACGCCCGTGCTCTACCGGGTGGCGTTCGGCAAACCCACTCCCGAAGGGCATCCGTCGAAGGTCGACGAGGTACTCGCCGCCAGTGCGTACTCCCGGTTCGCCGGAACCGTCACCGAGCTGGCCGACGGAGGCGTGTTCGATCACGCCGAGATCGCCGACATCGTTCTCGAGTTCTGGGCCGCCGCCCACGGAATCGCGTCGCTGATGCTCGCCAAACCGGGTCTCGCCTGGGGCGACGACTTCGCGCGTGCGGAAGCCATGCTCACCGCCATGTGCCTGGGCCGGGCCTCGCTCGCGACCGACGGCGGCATCGATCAGACCGCAGTGGGCCGCCGGTTGAGGTCGCTGCGCGACCGGGTGAACTGACCCGGTGGCGGGTGTCTGACGACAGAAGGGTCAAGAGTCGGTAAAGTCGACATCGACTCGGTCGTTGCGAGCTCTCGCCAGGGAACTCTCAGAAACGGCCCGACGTTGAGACGGCAGACATCCGTACCGATGAAGGAGCGCTTCGTGCGAGAAAGCAGCAATCCGGTGATGCGCGGCGTGGTCCGCGACAATCAATCCGGATACGCGGGTTTCGGGGCCGGCATGGCCGGCGCCGGCGCCGCGGCCAACCAGTTCGGTCAGGCCACTGACCCCTACACCCAGCCGGCACCGCCGGCCACTCGTCAGCTCACGATCGACGACGTCGTCACCAAGACCGCGATCACCCTCGGAGTGCTGACGCTGGCCGCCGCCGCCACGTACTTCGCGATCAGCAGCCGCGCCACCGAGGCCGCCCAGGCAGCTCTCGCCACGCCGCTGATGCTGGTCGGCGCCATCGCCGGTCTCGTGCTCGTCCTCGTGGCGAGCTTCGGTCGCAAGCAGGACAACCCGGCCATCGTGCTGGCCTACGCCGCGTTCGAGGGCCTCTTCGTCGGTGCCATCTCGTTCGTGTTCGCGAACTGGGCGGTCGCCGGTGACACCTCGGCCGGTGCGCTGATCGGACAGGCGGTCCTCGGCACCTTCGGTGTGTTCTTCGGCATGCTGTTCGTGTACAAGGTCGGCGCCATCCGCGTGACGCCGCGCTTCACCCGCATGCTGTTCGCCGGCATGATCGGCGTCCTGGTCCTGATGCTCGGCAACCTGGTCATCGGTCTGTTCACCGGTGAGGCCGGAGTCCTGCGCGACGGTGGCCCGATCGCCATCATCTTCTCGCTGGTCTGCATCGCCCTCGCCGCGTTCAGCTTCCTACTGGACTTCGACGCCGCGGATCGCCTGATCCGTGCCGGCGCACCCGACCGGGCCGCCTGGGGCGTGGCACTCGGCCTGACCGTCACCCTGGTCTGGCTGTACGTCGAGATCCTGCGTCTGCTGACCTACTTCAACTCCGACTAGTCAGTCATGTGACAGTGGCCCCGCACCTCGGCAGGTGCGGGGCCACTGTCGTGTCAGGGTCGGTTGGCGACAAAGTGTGCCACCCGGTGCGTTTGCGGGAACAACCCCATCACCGCGGTTCTACCGTGCGGACATGGTGTTCTTTCTGATCCAGCTGGCGCTGATGATCATCGGCGCCGTCGTACACATACTGGTGGACCGATCGATGCGACGACGCACCGTCGGCCGCGCAGCCGAACTCGTGCTGCTCTGGATACTCGTCCCCGGCGGCGCATTCGGCATCCTCGCCGGGGTCGGCCACGTCGGCCCGAACGCCCCCGAGATCGCCGAGGGCATCGGGCCGGACTTCATCCCGTCCATGTTCCAGTGGGAGCTGGGGTGGAACGACATCGCCGTGGGCGTGCTCGGCGTGCTCTGCTACCGGGTGCGCAATCGTGGCGGATGGCTCGACGCCGCCGTGTGGGCACTGGCGATCAGCTACGGGGGAGACCTCGCCGGTCACATCTCGCAGTACTACATCCACGACAACACCGCGACGAACAACGTCTGGGCGATCCCCGCCGAGATCTACATCGTCGGCGCCGTCGTCATCGCCTGGTTCGTGTACCGACGAACGACCCCCCGCAGCGTCGCGATCCAGGGACCGAACGCGGCGAGGGGCGTCGACGAGAAGACGGCCTCGGTCAGCTGAGGCGCTCCAGCACTGATCAGCTGAGGCGCTCCAGCACCATGGCCATGCCCTGACCGCCACCCACGCACATCGACTCGATGCCGAAGGTCTTGTCGCGGGTCTGCAGGTTGTTGAGCAGGGTGGTCGTGATGCGGGCGCCGGTCATCCCGAACGGGTGACCCAGGGCGATGGCGCCACCCGACACGTTGAGCTTGTCGTGGTCGATGCCGAGATCACGGGCCGAACCGAGGACCTGGACGGCGAAGGCCTCGTTGATCTCGACGAGGTCGATGTCCGACAGGGACATCCCCGAGACCCGCAGCACCTTGCGGATCGCCTCGATCGGACCGAGCCCCATGATCTCCGGCGACAGGCCGGTGGCCGCGGTGGCGACAACGCGCGCCAGCGGGGTGAGGCCAAGCTCCTTCGCCTTGGTGTCGCTCATGATGACCAGCGCCGCGGCGCCGTCGTTGAGCGGGCACGCGTTGCCCGCGGTGATCGTGCCGTCCGGGCGGAAGACCGGCTTGAGCTGCGAGATCTTCTCGTAGGTCGTGCCCGCGCGGGGGCCGTCGTCGGTGGTGACCAGCGAGCCGTCGGGCAGGGTGACCGGGTCGATCTCCCGCTCGAAGAAACCGGACTTGATGGCTTCTTCGGCGCGGTTCTGGCTCAGCACGCCCCACTTGTCCTGGTCCTCGCGCGAGATGCCGGTGAACGAGGCGACGTTCTCGGCGGTCTGGCCCATCGCGATGTACACGTCCGGGATGACCCCGTCCTTGCGCGGATCGTGCCAGATGCCGGCGTCACCGGCGGCCGCCTTCTCCGTGCGGGCCATCGCGTCGTCGAACAGCGGGTTCTTGGAATTCGGTGCGCCGTCGGCGCCGCCGGAGATGCCGAAGCTCGACACGCTCTCGACGCCACCGGAGATGAGGACGTCGGCCTCGCCGGCCTTGATGGCATGCAGCGCCATCCGGGTGGTCTGCAACGACGACGAGCAGTAGCGGTTCACCGTGACGCCCGGGATGTGGTCATGCCCCAGCTCGACCGCGATGACCCGGGCGATGTTGTAACCGCCCTGTCCGCCGGGCTGGCCGATGCCCCAGTGGATGTCCTCGATCAGCGCCGGGTCGAGCTCCGGCACCTTGGCGAGCGCGGCTTCGACCATCTGACGCGACAGTTCGTCGGGTCGGATGTCTTTGAGGGATCCCTTGGCGGCGCGGCCGATCGGGGAACGGGCGTGGGCGACGATGACGGCTTCAGGCATACCTCGAAACTACCCCACCAAGCATCTGCTTGGTCGCGAGGCCGGTCAGCCCGAGTCGTGGCTGGTCACCGGTGTGTCAGACGTCTCCTGAGACGTGTGACGAACCGTGTTTCTTCGACGGCCTCGGACACCTTCGGCGGTTCGGGCAGCGGCGTCGGACCCCACTCGCCGATCGAGGCGAGCACCTCGGGCACCAGGATGTCGGCGGCGAGCTCATACCCAGCGGCCGACGGGTGGAATCGATCGGGCGACAGCATGTGCTCGGGGCGCGCGAGGAACTCCTCGGTCAGCAGGTCGGCCAGTGGGACCGGCCGCCCCCCGGCGGCCCGGACCGCCGATCGCTGCGCCGCCGCCAGCGTGAGTCCCCAGCGTCGCAACACCATTCGCAGGGGCTGGGGGATCGCGGTCACCACGCCGAAATCCGGGCAGGTGCCGACGACGACCTTCGCACCCTCGTCGACGAGTGCGTGGACGGCATCTCCGAGCCGCCGCGCCGACGGGAGCGGACTGTTGCGGGCGGTGACGTCGTTGGCGCCGACGAGGATGACGGCCACGTCGGGTCGCTCGTGATGGACGAACATGGCCTCGATCTGGGCCGCGAGCCCCTTCGACGTCGCGCCGACGATGGCCTTGTTGGCGTAGCGGACCACCCGATCGGTCTCCGCGGCCACGCGGCGGGCGATCTGGACTCCTGGCGTCTCGCCCGCGGTCTCGGCACCCAGTCCGGCCGCGGTCGAGTCCCCGAACACCACGAGATACAGGTCGTACACGGTGTCCCGGGTGAAACGTGCGCTGGTGCCGTCGGGGCGGTACACGCCGTCGCCGTCCGGGGCGTTGTCGGTACGGTGCGGGATCACCACGCGGGCCTCGGCGGCCTGACTGTTCAGCAGGTTGTAGGCGGCCCAGCCGGCGCCGGCCGCGCCCGCGGTCGCAGCCGCTGTCGCGCCGACGTCGCGCACGATCCTGGCGGGGACGATTCCTCGACGACTCGAACCGGACACGAGTGCCAGTTTAGGCGACTTCGACACGACTCCTCGCTGCGCTCGTCGTCGGCTCAGCCAGCGGTAGAACCGACTGCCGACGTCGGGCAGCGGCCGGGTGTCGCTGTTCGCGGTGGCTCTGGGACCATGGACACATGCGCATCGCCAATCACGTCGTCGACCTGGTGGGCAACACCCCGCTGGTCAAGCTGAACTCGGTGACCTCACCCGGATCGGGCCTGGTCGCCGCCAAGGTCGAGTACCTCAATCCCGGTGGCAGCAGCAAGGACCGCATCGCCGTGCGGATGATCGACGCGGCGGAGGCCTCGGGTGAACTGAAGCCGGGCGGGACCATCGTGGAACCGACGTCGGGAAACACCGGCGTCGGCCTGGCGCTCGTCGCCCAGCAGCGCGGCTACAAGTGCGTGTTCGTGTGCCCGGACAAGGTCGGCGAGGACAAGCGCAACGTCCTGCGCGCCTACGGTGCCGAGGTCGTGGTCTGCCCGACCGCGGTGGAGCCGTCCCACCCGGACAGCTACTACAGCGTCTCCGACCGCCTGGTCACCGAGATCGACGGTGCGTGGAAGCCCAATCAGTACGCGAACCCGGCCGGTCCGCAGAGTCACTACGAGACCACCGGTCCCGAGATCTGGGCCGACACCGACGGCAAGGTGACGCACTTCGTGGCCGGCGTCGGCACCGGCGGCACCATCACCGGCACCGGCCGGTACCTCAAGGAGGTGTCCGGCGGCTCGGTGAAGATCGTCGGCGTCGACCCCGAGGGTTCGGTGTACTCCGGCGGGACCGGGCGCCCCTACCTCGTCGAGGGTGTCGGGGAGGACTTCTGGCCGTCGGCCTACGACCCGGACATCCCCGACGAGATCATCGCGGTCTCCGACGCCGACTCGTTCGACATGACCCGGCGTCTCGCCCGCGAGGAAGGGCTGCTCGTCGGCGGCTCGTGT
Organism: Gordonia sp. BP-119; assembly: GCF_016924115.1. NCBI lineage: Bacteria > Bacillati > Actinomycetota > Actinomycetes > Mycobacteriales > Gordoniaceae > Gordonia > Gordonia sp. BP-119. The sequence goes on along the minus strand of NZ_JAFFZF010000002.1, from coordinate 241,054 downwards.
GGGATGGCGGTGGTCGCGGCCCTGCAGGTCGCCGAACGCGAGGGACCCGACGCCGTCGTCGTCGTGCTGCTGCCCGACGGTGGCCGCGGCTACATGGCGAAGATCTTCAACGACCAGTGGATGAGCAGCTACGGCTTCCTGCGGACGCCGCTCGACGCCAACACCAAGGAATCCCTCGTCGGAGATGTGTTGCGCGGCAAGACCGGCGCCCTGCCCGACCTCGTGCACACCCACCCGCAGGAGACCCTGCGCGACGCGATCGAGATCCTGCGTGAGTACGGCGTCTCGCAGATGCCGGTCGTCGGCGCCGAGCCGCCGGTGATGGCCGGCGAGGTCGCGGGTGCGGTCACCGAGCGCGACCTGCTCAGCGCGGTCTTCGAAGGTCGTGCCAGCCTCGCCGACCCGGTGTCGGCACACATGGGAGAGCCGTTCCCGCTCATCGGTTCCGGCGAACCGGTGTCGGCGGCCACCAAGGCGCTCGGCGACTGCGACGCGCTGATGGTCGTCGAGGACGGCAAGCCCATCGGCGTGATCACGCGCCACGACCTGCTCGCCTTCGTGTCGAGCCACCCGATCGTCGGATAGGAGCATCACCGTGAGTGAACGACGCAGTGCCGCGGATTCGGTTCGCTGGCAAGGCTTCTCGACCCGCGCCATCCACGCCGGTTACGAGCCGGATCCGCAGACCGGGGCGGTGAACGTCCCGATCTACGCCAGTTCGACCTTCGCCCAGGACGGCGTCGGCGGACTGCGCGACGGCTTCGAGTACGCGCGCACCGGCAACCCGACCCGACGCGCCCTCGAAGCCAATCTCGCTGCGCTCGAGAGCGGCACCTACGGACGGGCTTTCGCCTCCGGCATGGCGGCCACCGACTGCCTGCTGCGCTCGACGCTGCGGCCGGGCGATCATCTGGTGATCCCGAACGACGCCTACGGCGGGACCTTCCGGCTCATCGACAAGGTGTTCAGCCAGTGGGGGATCACCTACTCGGTGGCCCCGGTGTCCGACGTCGCCGCGGTGCGCGACGCCATCCGGCCGGAGACCAAGCTGGTCTGGACCGAGACGCCGACCAACCCGCTGCTCAACGTCGGCGACATCGAGACCCTCGCCGCCGTCGCGCACGAGGCCGGCGCGAAGCTCGTGGTCGACAACACCTTCGCCTCGCCGTACCTGCAGCAGCCGCTCGTCCTGGGCGCCGACGTGGTGCTCCACTCGACGACCAAATACCTGGGCGGGCACTCGGATGTCGTCGGCGGCGCACTGGTCACCGACAGCGAGGAGCTCGACGAGGCGTTCGCGTTCCTGCAGAACGGCGCCGGGGCGGTCCCCGGACCGTTCGACGGATTCCTCACCCTGCGCGGCATCAAGACCCTCGGCGTCCGGATGGACCGGCACTGTGACAACGCGGAGAAGGTCGTCGACTATCTGAGCGGCCACGACAAGATCGACGCCGTCCTGTACCCGGGCTTGGAGAACCATCCGGGCCACGAGGTCGCGGGCAAGCAGATGAAGCGCTACGGCGGCATGGTGTCGGTGCTGGTCAAGGGCGGGCTCGACGCCGCCAAGGAGTTCTGCGCCCGCACCGAGGTGTTCACGCTCGCCGAATCACTCGGCGGCATCGAATCGCTGATCGAACACCCCGGTGCGATGACGCACGCCTCGACCGCCGGATCGCTCCTCGAGGTCCCCGCCAACCTCGTCCGGCTCTCGGTCGGTATCGAGGACATCGACGACCTCCTCGGGGACCTGGAGAACGCGCTGCGCTGAGGAGTCGGGGGGGCGTCAGACCCGCGCCTCGAGGAGCAGGTTCGACGCAGTGGTCGCCGCGACACGCGCCGAGGTCAGACCGGCCGCCCGGAAGGTGTCGAGCAGTCGAGTGGGGCCGGCCTGGGCTCCCAGCGAGGTCGGGCCGTCGGCGATGCTGTGCGGTACGCAGAGGTATGAGCTACCCGAATAGAACAGCAGCGCAACGGGATTGGTCAGATTCTCGGCCAGTGTGTCGTGCGCCAGCGGTTCGACGGCGATCACCTGACCGCCGGGACGCAGTGACGACCGTGCGTGTGCGAGCGCACCCACCGGATCGCCGAAGTCGTGCAGGGCGTCGAAGATCATGATCGCGTCGTGGTCGCCGGCGTACGACTGGGCCGTGGCCACCTCGAAGCGGACCCGGTCGTCGACCCCGGCCGCATGGGCGGCTGCGGTGGCGCGCCGGACGGACTCCTCGTGGCTGTCCACGCCGACGAACGTGGAGTTCGGGAAGGCCTCGGCGAGCAGGATCGTGGGGACCCCGTACCCGCACCCGACGTCGAGAACGCGGATGCCGTCGGTGAGGCGCTGTCCGAGGCCGTCGATCGCCGGAACCCACTCGCTGAGCAGCGACGCACGGTAGATCGTGCCGTAGAACCGTTCGACGCCGGAGAACAGCCGGGAATCGTGCGCGTGCCAGGGCACGCCGTCGCCGGTCGCGTACGCATGCGCGAGCTGGTCGACCGAGGACCACACCGCGGCAGCGACCTCGAAGCCGGCCACGATCGCCGCCGGACTGTTGTCCTCGGCGAGCACCATCGCGTGCTCGGCGGGGAACACGAACACCTCTGGGCCATTCGCGGCGTCATCGCCGGTGTCGTGGAGCAGGACGTATCCGGCCGCGGCCTGCACGCACAACCATTCGTGCACATACCGTTCGGCGAGTCCCGAGCGTTCGGCGAGCTCGGCGCTCGTCGCCGAACCGAGTTGCGCCAGCGCCCGCCACAGTCCCAGGCGGTCGCCGAGGTAGGTGCTGATCGAGTGATAGGCATGGGTGAGATCGGCGCTCACCTGGCCGGCGAAGGCCTCGACCCGAGCGAAGTCGGTCGCGGTGCCGGAACCGGCGGCGTGTGTGGTGGTCATGGGATGAACCTCTCGTGTGCGATGTCGTAACCACGCCGGGCGGCGTGTGCACCGAGCGTGCGCCGGCGTCCTGTCGCGGCGCTGTCATGACCGGACCGTGACCCGCTGGGCGGTGAGCCGATGGTGACAGCCCCGTGACAGCGGGCTCGGAGACCGTCGACGCATGAGAACAACACAGATCAGCGACCTGGGCACCGTGATGTCCATCTGGGCTCACCCCGATGACGAGACCTACCTCGCCGGCGGCGTGATGGCCGCCGTCCGCGACGCGGGTGGGCGCGTGGTGTGCGTGACCGCGACCCGCGGCGAAGCGGCCGACGAGAATGCCACCGCCGCAGAGCGTTCGGAGCTCGCCCTGGTCCGGACCGGCGAGCTTGAGAAGGCTTTTATCGAGCTCGGCATCCAGGAGCACCACTGGTTGGACCTACCCGACGGTTCACTGGCGGCGATCGACGAGAGCGGCCCGGTCGGACGCATCACCGCCCTCCTCGACGACGTGTCACCCGACACCGTCCTGACCTTCGGTCCAGACGGCGTGACCGGGCACCCCGACCACCGCACCGTCAACCGGTGGGTCCGCCTCGCCGTCGACCGTTCGTCGACCTGCCCGCGAATCCTTCACCCGGTGGGCACCGGGCGGGGGATCGAGTTCGACCTCACCCGTGAGTTCGACATGTGGGCGCTGGGCGGGCCGCGCCAGTGTCCGAAGGAGATGGTCGCGTTGCGAATCGATCTCGACGGGGCCGAACTGGACCGTAAGGTGCGAGCCCTGCTGGCTCAGCGCTCGCAGACCGCGGACCTGGCCGCGGCGATCGGCCTCGAGCGATATCGAACATGGGTGTCGGTGGAGACCTACGCTCATCCTGCATAGGCCGTCGGAGAACAGAGAGCGACGATCGGGATGGTGGTGCGCGAAACCGAAGACGGGCACGTGTCGCCCGCGGTCGAGGTCGGCCTGCTGGGTGCACTGAGGTTGCGGGTCGACGGTGCCGAGGTCGCGGTCCCCGGGGAACGACGACGCGCCCTGCTCGCGCTGTTGACCGTCGCCGGCCGGCACGGCATGGGTATCGGGCGGCTCGTCGACGCGCTGTGGGGCGACGATCTGCCGCGGGAACCGATTGCCGCACTGCACAATCTGGTGTCCCGGCTGCGACGCCATCTCGGCCGACACGCCGATCTGTTGGAACGACGCCCCGACGGCTACCGGCTCCGGGTGTCCGTCGTCGATGTGACGATCGTGCGCGACCTGCTCGCATCCGCCGCCGACACGCCCGATCCCGCCGAGCGTCTCCGTCTGACCGTCCGGGCCCGCGAACTCTGGCGCGGCGAGCCGCTCGGCGAGTTCGCCGGCATCCCCGACCTGGACACCGAACGCGTTGCGTTGGAGGACCTCCACAACCGGCTCGCCGACACCCACGTCGAAGCGCTGGTGGAGTGCCGCGACCCGAGCGCGACCGCGACGGCGAGGGCCGGTGTCGCGTCCGCGCCGTTACGCGAGAGTTCGGCACGACTGCTCATCCGCGCACTCGCCGCCGACGGGCGTGTCGGCGACGCGATGGCTGTCGCGATGAACTTCCGCGAGCAGTTGCGTGAGCGGACGGGTCTCGATCCGAGTCCGGCCCTCGCGTCGCTCGAGCAGCGGGTGGCGGCGGGCTCCGAATACGGGCAGGCCGAGACGAATCCGGGACCCGGCGTGACCTCGCGGCGGCGACCTGCTCCGCCGGCCGGGCCTCTGGTGGGGCGGGAGCGAGAACGCGCCGAGATCATCCGGCTGTTGTCGGCGCATCGGGTCGTGACCCTGACCGGTACGGGCGGCGTCGGCAAGACCAGTCTCGCGCTCGACGTCGCCGCCGACCCCGCGGTGTTCCCCGGGAACGCCGTTGTCGTCGTCAACCTCGCCGCGGTCGCGCGAGCCGACCGCGTCCTCCCGTCGGTGGTGTCCACCCTCGGTCTCGAGGTCGGGGTGGGTGCTTCCGTGGACGCGATCGCGCGCGCCGTCGACGGGTCGCTCCTGCTCGTCCTCGACAATTGCGAACATGTGTTGTCGTCCTGTCGCGAATTGGTCGCGGCGATCGTCGAACTGGCTCCCGCGGTGCGGATCCTGGCCACCTCCCGAGTCGTGCTCTCACTCTCCGCCGAGTACGTCCTGCGTCTGCAGCCCCTGACCTTTCCCACCCGCGTCGACGACGTCGACGCGGTCGCCCGGCAGCCTGCGGTGCGCGCGTTCGTCGAGCACGCGCTGCGTCGCAATCCGGACTTCGCGGTGTCGAGTCGTGAGCTCACGGACCTCGTCGACGTCGTGCGCCGTGTCGACGGGCTCCCGCTCGGCATCGAGCTGGCGGCGCGTCAGGCCGCTGTGATGCCGATGTCGGCCGTGGCCCGAATGCTCGATGGTGCACTCGATCTCGCGACGGGAACCGGAGCCGACGACCAGCGGCGGCTGACGCTCCGCAGCAGCATCGACATGTCATTCCGACGGCTGAGCGTGGTCGATCAAGCCGTACTCGCCGCCCTCGCACCGTTTCCCGGCGGTGTGTCGCTGCGCACGTTCGAATCCGTCGCACTGAGCGTCGAAGCGGAGGTCGTCGGCGCAGCGGGCATCGGCACGCGAGGTGACGGCGGGCTCGACCCGGTGGAGACCCTGCACCGTCTGATCGACAGCTCGTTGCTCGTCGCCGACGCGTCGGGCGGCAGATACCGTCTCCTGCATCTCATCCGCACCCATCTGCTTGATCACCTCGACCGTGCGGGCGTGCTCGCCGCGGCCGAGGACCGGTTCCTCGACGAATGTGTCGCAACGGTGCGGGACATCGGCGACGAGTGGCTCGGCGTCGCGGAGTTCGAGGCGAATGAGCGTCTCCATGCCGAGATGGACAACCTGCGGTCGGCGCGGGACCTGGCACTGGCGCGCGGACGCGTCGACGTACTCGTGGCGATCACGACATCGCTGTCGCTGATCAGCACATGGCGCAACCTCAACGAATTGTGGACGTGGGCCGTCGAATCGGCGCGTTCGGCGTGGCTCGATGGTCATCCCGATCGCGCCGAGATGCTGTCCGCGGCGGCCGAGGCCGCGCGGCTCGTCGGCGAGTTCGACCTCGCCGTCGACTTCGCGACCTCCGCCCTACGTCCCGATGCCTCCGGGGCACCACCGGATCCGGATGCGCCCGCGTTGGTCGGCGCGCGGGCGGCCAGGGCGGCGGTCGCGCACTTCCGTGGCGACTTCGCGGTGGCGGTACGGGAATGGACCCGCTGCGGCACACACCCGTCCCTGGGGTCGGCGTTCCTCGCGTCTGCGGCGCTCGCCGCGTCGTACTCCGGTGACTCGAGCGGGGCTGCCCGGCTGTTGGCCGAGGCCCGGTCGACGCTGGACCCGTCGGCGGGGCCGTCGCAGCACGCCTTCCTCGACTACGTCCACGGCGAGCTGCTGTCCGCGCACGACCCGTCCAGCGCGCTCGCCCTCTACGAACGCGCCCACGAACGGGCCGCCGGCGTCGGGGCGACGTTCATCGTCGGGGTCGCTCGTGTCGGCGCGGCGGCGTGTCTCGTCCGCGTCGGCGATGTAGCGCGTGCCGCGGAGGCCTACGTCGTCCTGCTCGGGGCATGGCGCGACAGCGGTCAGCCGACGCAGCTGTGGACCACGGCGCGCGACGCCGCCGCACTGCTGCGCGTCCGGGGCCGGATCGACGTGGCCGACCTGCTCGTCGAGTGTGCCGATCTCGACCCCGCCGCGGCCTTCGACACACGCAGAGGTGCCGCGGACCGTGCTTTCGGGGACCTGGTGCACGCCGACAACACGGTCCACGCCGACACCGAAGTCGTGCTCGACCGGGCGATGCGCGAACTCCGAGAGATCAGGGAGTCGACGTCATCGGACGACCGCGGGAGCTCGGCGGCGCGATGACGTCTCCTCGGGTGGCTCCTGCAGGGCGGAGATGGCCGATACTGGTCGCATGCTGCTGACTGCCGACGACGTCGACCGCGCGACCGACGAGCTCGCGTCCGTGATACGGCGGACCCCGACGATCGCGTCGCGGGTGGTGTCCGAGCGCAGCGGTGCGCAGGTGTGGCTCAAGTGCGAGAACCTGCAGCGCACCGGATCTTTCAAGCCACGCGGCGCGTACCTGCGCATCTCGCGGTTGTCGGCGGGGGAACGTGCGCGTGGGGTCGTCGCGGCCAGTGCGGGCAATCATGCGCAGGGAGTCGCTTGGGCGGCATCGGAACTGGGGATCGCCTCACGGGTCTACATGCCGGTCGGGGCCGCGCTGCCGAAGATCGCCGCGACGAAAGCCTATGGCGCAGAGGTGGTGCTCGCCGGATCAACGGTCGACGAGGCGCTCGTCGAGGCGCAGCGTCATGCCGAGACGACGGGCGCGGCTCTGATCCACCCGTTCGATCATCTCGACATCGTTGCCGGACAGTCGACGGTCGGCGTCGAGATCCTGGAGCAGATCCCGTACGTGTCAACGATTCTCGTGCCGCTCGGCGGCGGGGGGCTGCTCGCCGGCGTCGCCGCGGCGGCGCGTCTGCGACGACCGGAGGTCGAGGTGATCGGCGTGCAGGCGGCGCAGGCCGCGGCCTGGCCGACGTCGCTCGCCAAGGAGCGGCCGACACCGGTCGCGGCGATGAACACCATGGCCGACGGCATCGCCGTCGCGACACCCGGGAAGGTCCCGTTCGCGCACGTCTCCGAGTTCGTCGACCGGATCGTCACGGTCAGCGAGGAAGAGTTGAGCACCGCGCTGCTGCTCATGCTGGAGCGGGCGAAGCTGGTGGTCGAGCCTGCCGGGGCCGCGGCGGTGGCGGCGGCGGTGAGCGGTCGGCTCGCACTGTCCGGGACCGTGTGCGTCGTGTTGTCCGGCGGCAACATCGACCCGCTGCTGCTGCGCCACGTGACGACACACGGCCTGACCGCCGCCGGACGATTCCTGACCGTGACCGCGACCGTCTCCGACCGGCCCGGTGGACTGGTCGCACTGCTGGAACTGCTCCGCGACCTCGGCGCGAGTGTGCTCGACGTCGTCCATTCCCGTGTCGCCGACGACCTGTATCTCGGCGAGGTGCAGGTGACCGTCAGCGTCGAGACCCGCGGACACGACCACCAGCACGACGTCCGGCGGGCCCTCGCCGACGCGGGGTTCCTGCGGGACTGAGGGCGAACGTCGGCGCTAACCTGTCTGGGTGGCTGCCGACGGACCCGCCCTGATCGGTGTGCTGGGCCCGATCGCGGTCGGCGCGTGCCCGGTGGGCGCCGAGAGCCCCGATCGGCTCGTCGCGGTGCCGGGGCTGCGGGCCCGACGCCTGCTCGTGTCGCTCGCTCTCGCCGACGGGCGCGTGATCTCGGCGGATCGCCTCATCGACCACGTCTGGGCCGCCGATCCGCCGCGTTCGCCCCACAGTGCGCTGCACACCCAGGTGTCCCGGCTGCGCAAGCTCCTGCCCGAGGGGGTTCTGGAGGGCACCGAGAACGGTTATCGACTGCGCAACAGCCGCACCGACCTCGACGTGGTCGACACGCTGCTCGCCGAAGGCGACCGGGATGCCCACGACCGGGCCCGGCAGTGGTGGCGCGGCGTGCCCGGAGACGATCTCGGGGACGGGTCCCCGGCGACGGCGACACTGTCCGCACGCATTCGACGCACCCAGGACGCGCTCGACGGTGCGCAACTGACGGCCGCGCTCGCCGAAGGGGACTTCGCGACCGCGCGATCCATCGCCGAACAGCGCTGCGCGCGAGACCCGTTCGACGAGTCGGCACACACCGCCCTGATGCGGGCGCTCGCCGGGGAAGGCCGCGCCGCCGACGCGCTCGTGGTGTTCGACCGGCTCCGACGGCGACTGTCGACCGAGCTGGGGACGGACCCGGGTGGCCGGGGAGTGGTTGTCGTTGTCATGCCGACAACTGTGGCGCCGTAGCCTGTCGTCGGGCTTGCGTCGGCTTACGTGGTGCTGTCGTTGAGGCGGAGTGTTCCGCAGAACGCTCCCGAGGAACGTCCACGGGCGACCGACGTGTATTCGACGCGGCTGACACGAGGAGTTCTGTGGATGAGCGTCTGTGCTGTGGATTCTCGGTGCGGCTGCGAGGGCAGGGCGGATTACGTTGCCTGCCATGGGACGACGCACACACTCCGCAGAGGCGGCCTGGACACCACGGATTGCTCACCGCGTCCGTCACGAGCTCATGGATGACGTTCACGAGCAACGACGGAAGGCCTACCGGCGGCTGGACGAACTCGAGGCCGAAGCGAGTCTGCTGGCCGAAGATCTCAATGATGCGGACGAGGGCTCGCTGCATCTCGATCCGGACGAGTACGCCGACCGGGAGGCCGTCCTCGAGAAGGCGGACGGACTCCTCAGCCTCATCAACTGGTGGTCTTCGTCGCTCGCGGTGACGGTGTTGAATCTCGCCGACGCGCCGGTGCACTGGGTCACTGCCCCGGCAGTCGAGCTGATCACAGGCGTGCGGAACGAGGAAGCCACCGCCGGGGGTGGCGGTGTGGACACCCGCGTCCTACCAACATTGGGTAGCGCCGGTCTCGCCTTGTTCGAGAGGTCCGCCGGACGCCATCGACCATCGAAGAGATGTCCGGGTCTCGACAATCGCGACGTCGGGATCGACGGCTTGTGCTGGTGGCGAACAACACTCGGTGGGGAGAATTCGCCGCCCGTCGTGGACATGATCAGGCTGCACGTGCTGACCCGCGACCGGAAGCTCTGCCGCTCCGCAGAGATCGACGGGCGACGCCCGGCGGTCGTCGACGTGGACGTGTTCACCGTGGCGATCGAGCCTGCGTGGACGGGGAGCACACAAGCGTCTCCATCGGTTCGCGTGCTGATGCGTCTCGCCGATGACCTGGGCCGGGGCACGCTGACTGCCTCGCCTGTGCCGACGACGGGTCGAACGTCGGCGGCCGTCGCGGTGGTGGCCTGACAACCGGCCGGCGGCTCACTTCGCAGGTTCGAGGTTCGCGAAGTGCTTGAGGGTGTCGGCCTCGATGGTCTTGTAGACCGTCGACGACGCGGGACCGGAGAACGCGGTGACCACCCGCGACGAGGTGGGCAACTCGAGCGCGAAGGTCCACTTGAGTCGGCAGCCCACATCGGCGGGCAGGATCTCGGTCGCCTCGCCGAAGCGGCGGATGCCGGGAACGTTCGCCCTCAGGACCCGGAAACCGTTGCGGTAGTGGCCATTCGCCGGATCTTCCGTCCAGTCGAAGAAGTCCTCTTCGAGGGTCACATAGCCGGGACCGAGGACCGCGCGGCGTTGTGTTCCCACCCCGTACGGTTCCGGTGAGACGAACTCGATCTTCTTGATCGCGCGGCACCAGTCCAGCGTGTGCTGACGGGTGAACTCGGCCCACGCGCGTTCCGGCGCGACCGGCAGACGCACGTCGATGACGTGCCGCACCGGCGCATCGTCGAAGAAGTCAAGATCGAAGGACTCCAGCTCATGAGAACGTGCCATGTGTCACATTGAAGCACGGTGTTCCGGGTCGAGCCCCGGGCGAGCGTGGTCGAAACAGGGTCGGCCTCCTGTCGAGGTCCACCGGTGCACTTCAACTCGACTCCTGGACTTCGATCGAAGTCCAGGAGTCGAGTCGAGGTTCGCCGGTCGTGGGGTAAGCGACCCTCGCCAGCGGATCCGATATCGGCCCTGGTGCGTCCTAAAGTCATGACCTCTTTTCCCACCGACAGACACGGGCTAATTCGCCGCACGGCAACGCTGCGACTCGGCATCAACGACGACGCTGTGACAGCCGCCGTACGGCGCGGCGAACTGATTCGTCTTGCCCCGGGGGTCTGCGCACTGGCGGCCGACGAGGCGTCCGCCGAGGACCCGGGTGACCGTCTGTACCGACTGAGATCGATCGCGGTCGCGACGTCTGTTCGAGACTGTGACGCGTCGATCCTGAGTCACGACTCGGCGGCAGCCGTTCACGAGCTGCCGCTGCTGCACCCGGAACGCGAGGTCGTGCATCTGACGAAGAAGTCGAAGGTGGGCGGGTTCGGGCACGGGTTACGGATCGTCCATGCCGGGCCGGTGGCGCCCGACGAGGTGGTCGACATCGGCGGAATCAGGGTCACGTCTCGTGAGCGAACCGCCGTAGATGTTGCGATGTCCGGTGACTTCGCCCAAGCGCTGGCCGTGTTCGATCGCGCGCTAGCGTCCGGCGCCGACATCGCCACGATGACCCGTATCCTCGCGTCGCGGAACCGTTGGCGCGGTGCGGGGACCGCGCGTCGTGCCCTTGCGCATGCGGACGGTGCGTCGGAGAGTGTCGGGGAGTCGTGGAGCCGGGCGCAGATGATCGAGGCCGGGTTGCCGACTCCGCGACTGCAGCACACGTTCCAGACGGACGCCGGAGACGCGCGGACCGACTTCGACTGGGACGGAACACTTGTCGGTGAGTTCGACGGACTACAGAAGTACGGCCGACTGTTGCGCCAGGGTGAGAGCCCGCGCGATGCACTCATCCGGGAGAAGCGTCGGGAGGATGCGCTGCGCGCACAGGGGATCATGGTGATCCGATGGACGTGGGGAACGCTCGAGCGCGGCGGGCTCGCCAATCTGCTCCGGCCGTGGTTGGACAAACTGACCGCGGCTTGACCGATGAACCCCAACTCGACTCCTGGACTTCGATCGAAGTCCAGGAGTCGAGTCGAGGTTCGCCGGTCGGAGCACGACCGTCGTTGGCACGCCGTGTGTGGCCCCGTCTGATTGCCGGCGTGGTCGCGGTGTGCGGAATTGCGTTGGGAGTCAGTACGATCGGCATTCAAAGTGGCGTCGCTGTGACCGCTACCGGTTCGAGCCAGGTGTTCGAGCAGTCACCGACGACCGGGACTCCCGGTGCAGAGTCACTCGCGACCTGGGAGCAGACGAGCGCAGTGGCGAAGGCGAAGGAGTACCTCTCGATCATGGCGTTCTCGAGAGCGGGTCTGATCGATCAGCTGGAGTACGAAGGGTTCTCGACGGCCGACGCGACGTACGCCGTGACCGAGGTCGAGGCTCAGGGCGCCGTCGACTGGAACGAACAGGCGGCGCAGAAGGCCCGCGACTATCGTTCGATGACGGCGTTCTCGCGGCAGGGCTTGATCGAACAGCTCGAGTATGAGGGCTTCACGTCCACGCAGGCGACGTATGGGGTCGACCACGCGTAGGGCACGACCGATGAACCCCAACTCGACTCCTGGACTTCGATCGAAGTCCAGGAGTCGAGTTGAGGTTCGCCGGTCGCGCGACCGGCGGTAGCTCACGGACGAGAACCCCCGAAAACACGAAACCCGGGACGGTCATACCGTCCCGGGTTGTGTTCGTCGTCCGATCAGCCGTGGTAGGGCTCCGCGCTGACCAGGGTCACCTTGATGGTGGCACCGCTGGGCACGGAGTACTCGCGGGTCTCGCCGACCTTGGCGTCGATGAGGGCGGCACCGAGCGGGGAGCTCGGGGAGTAGGTCTCCAGGCCGCCCTGGCCGCTCTCCTCGCGGGTGGCGATGAGGAACGTCTCGGTGTCCTTCTCGTCACCGTCGTAGTAGACGGTCACGACGGAACCGGGCAGTGCGACGCCGGACTGGGTCGGCGCCTCGCCGACCTTCGCGTTGTTCAGCAGTTCCTGCAGCTGGCGGATACGCGCTTCCTGCTGGCCCTGCTCCTCGCGAGCGGCGTGGTAGCCACCGTTCTCCTTGAGGTCGCCTTCTTCGCGACGCTCGTTGATCTCGGCGGCGATGACCGGACGGTTGGCGATCAACGAATCGAGCTCGCTCTTGAGGCGGTCATGCGACTCTTGGGTCAGCCAGGTCACCTGGGTGTCGGTCATCGGTCACTCCTTTGTGTTGTCCGCGCCCCGGGCGACCGTTTACACCAGGGGCATATGGACTGCTGAAAATGCAGCAACACGACCCCTCGCGGAGCCGTGTATCCGTTCAGGGTACCAGGTGGTGAGACCTATGGCACATCGGTACTACCGCGCGACAGCGCGCCGAGAGCGTCCTGATACGTCGGTTCCATCCGTTTCAGCCATCCCACAACGAAATACGTCACAGGCATGAGGATGACCTCGACGAGTGTCTTCCACACGAACCCGACGATCGTGTAATTGATGAAATCTCCCCAGGTCGAGATACCCAGGGCGGTGGCGGCGATCGAACAGAAGACGATGGTGTCGGCCAACTGGCCGACAATCGTCGAACCCAGCAGGCGCGCCCAGAGGCGATTTTCCCCGGCGCGTTCCTTCATTTTCACCAGGACGAAGGAATTGAGGAATTCGCCCACGACGTAACCGGCCAATCCGGCGAGCAGGAATTGTGGGACGACCCCGGCAACCGTCTCGAAAGCCGCCTGGCCTTCGTAGAATTCGGCGGCCGGCAGGTGAATGGTCAACCAGAAACACAACGACGCGAGAATCAGGACCGCGAACCCGGCGAGGATCGTCCGGCGCATGGCACGGAACCCGTAGACCTCGCTGATCACGTCGCCCAGGACGTACGCGAGCGGGAACAGGAAGAAGGCGCCGTCGGTCACCAGGCCGTCCATCTGGATCGGCCCGAGATCGACCTGCAGCCATTCGTCGAACAGCACGACGCCCTTGGTGCCGGTGACGTTGCTGATGAGCATGACGCCGACGAAGACGGCGACCAGAAGGGGGAAGTAGCGGCTGCCGATGGAGGCGAAGGCGGCGCGCGGCGACGGCAGCTCGCTGCCGGTGGACGCGGCGGTCACGAGGCCGACGGCTTCAGGTAGGCCGGCACGTCAAGGGTGCACCCGAAGACCTCGCCGATGACCGGTGGTTTCGACGTCGTGACCTCGGTGCGGACGCCGATCCGTTCTGCGGAGTCCGCGGGGATCAGGATCTCGCGACGCCCGGTCTCGCCGCCGTCGCGGGAGCGGCCGCGCACCACACAGGCAGCCGCCCGGCTCGGATCGGAACGCTCGACGGTGAACTGCACCGCGACGGTCGAGCCGTCGATGATCTCGTAGCCGGTGGCCTCACCGGTCACGTCCGCCGACGAGAACTTGCTGTAGCCGATGACGGCGAGGGTCACGCCGGCCGCGACGACCAGGATCGACAGGGCGATGAACCAGCGACGACGCCCAGAGGCGGTCTCCGAACGCTCCGGATAGGTGGCGCGCGGACCGCTGTGCGGTCGCAAGGTGTCGGGTGTCGCGCGCGGCGCGTCACCGGCGTCTGCGGCGCCCCCATCCGAACTGTTCACGCGTCAATACCTACCATGGGAGGAGTAGCGATCCGAAGGTGAGGAACTGTGACCGAATCCCACGTCGGCGACCCCAAGTCGGGTGTGTTCCGGCTGATGGCGGTGCACGCGCACCCAGACGACGAGTCGAGCAAGGGTGCCGCCACGACCGCGAAGTATGCGGCCGAGGGCAACGAAGTGCTCGTCGTCACACTCACCGGCGGTGAGCGTGGCGACATCCTGAATCCGGCGATGGACCGCCCGGGCATCAAAGAGCGGATGACCGAGGTCCGTCGCGAGGAGATGGCCAAGGCCGCCGAGGCGCTCGGCGTCCGACAGACATGGCTCGGCTTCGTCGACTCGGGCCTCCCCGAGGGCGACCCGCTCCCGCCTGTTCCGGAGGGTTCCTTCGCCTCGGTGCCGCTCGACGAGGCCACCGAGGCCTTGGTGCGCGTGGTCCGCGAGTTCCGCCCGCACGTGATCGTCACCTACGACGAGCACGGCGGATATCCGCATCCCGATCACATCCGCTGCCATGAGGTGTCGGTCGCGGCGTACGAGCAGTCCGGCGATCCGGACGCGTTCCCGGACGCCGGCGAACCGTGGACGGTGTCGAAGCTCTACTACACCCACGGGTTCATCCGGGACCGGATGGTCCTGTTCTCCGACGAGTTCGCGCGGCACGGCCAGGAGAGTCCGTTCGCCGAGTGGCTCAGCAAGTGGGACCCGAGCCGTGGCGATCTGATGGGACGTGTGACGACCCAGGTCGAGTGCTCCAAGTACTTCCCGCAGCGTGACGACGCGCTGCGCGCCCACGCCACGCAGATCGATCCGAACGGGGTGTTCTTCGCGGTGCCGCTGGAGTGGCAACAACGCCTGTGGCCGACGGAGGAGTTCGAGCTCGCCCGGACCCGGGTCAAGACCGCGTTGCCGGAGACCGATCTCTTCGCCGGGATCGAGGCGTGATGGGCACCAGCACAGTCGTGAACGACACCCTGATGGTCCTGGCGCAGGAACCCCAGGGGCCGGAGTTCGGCAAGGCCTCACCGCTAGGTCTGCTCGTGATCCTGTTGCTGCTCGTCGGGACCGCGTTCCTCATCTGGTCGATGAACCGGCAGCTGAAGAAGCTGCCCGCGTCCTTCGACGCCGAACACCCGGAGGCCGACCAGGCCTTCGACGAGGGAACCGATTCGCCGGGCCCGGCCGGTTCGGACGCGGTCGCACCGAACCCGCCCGGGACCCCGGGTGCCACCAGTGCCGCGGGCACCGACGACCGGCGGCCCGCCGACACCTGAGTCGAGGCGTAGAAGTGGAGTCATGCGCATCTCCACTCTGATCGGGACGTCACTCGCGACCGCTGCGGCGGCAGCCATCGGCAGTGTGGTCACCAAGCCGGCGGTCGAGACCTGGTATCCGAAGCTGGCGAAACCGTCCTTCGTACCACCGAACTGGGCGTTCCCGCTCGCCTGGACCTCGCTCTACGCCGACCTCGCGGTGACCTCGGCAGTCACCCTCGACGACCTGGCCGACGACGGCGACCACGAACAACGTCAGCGGTATCTCGCGGCGCTCGGCGCCAACCTCGTGCTCAACGGCGGGTGGAGCTGGATCTACTTCGGCCGGGGCGCCCTCGGAACCGCGTCGGTCGCGGCGGCGGCGCTCACCGTGAGCAGCGCCGACCTCGCCCGGCGCACCGCACGTACGAACCGGACGGCAGGTGCCGCGCTCGCCGCCTACCCGGCGTGGTGCGCGTTCGCCACCGTGCTCTCGACGAGCGCCTGGTGGCTCAATCGTGGTCGGCGGTCACCGGCGCCTGCCTGAGCGTCGCGGCGAATCGGTCCATCGCCCAGTCGATCTCGGATTCCGTGACCACGAGCGGTGGTGCGAGTCGCAGCGTCGAGCCGTGGGTGTCCTTGGCGAGGACATTGCGTTCGGACAGCCGCAGACAGAAGTCCTTGCCGGTGCCGAGCGCGGGGTCGAGATCGATCCCTGCCCACAGGCCGAGGCCGCGCACCGCCACCACCCCGTTCCCGACGAAGTCGCGCAGTCGGGCGTGCAGATGATCGCCCAGTTCCGCCGCCCGTCGCTGCCAGGTCCCGTCGGCGAGCATGTCGACGACGGTGTGACCGACGGCTGCGGCGAGCGGGTTACCGCCGAAGGTCGATCCGTGCTGACCGGGATGCAGCACGCCGAGGACGTCGTGGTCGGCAACCACCGCCGACACCGGTAGGAGCCCGCCGCCGAGTGCCTTCCCCAGCAGGTAGACGTCGGGTTCGACGCCCCAGTGCTCTACTGCGAAGGTCCTACCGGTGCGGCCCAGACCGGACTGGATCTCGTCGGCGATGAACAGCACGCCGCGTTCGGAGCAGAGGGCCCGCGTGCCGGGCAGATAGTCGTCGGGAGGCACGACGACGCCGGCTTCGCCTTGGACGGGTTCGAGCAGGACGGCCACCGTGTTCTCGTCGATCGCGGCATCGAGGGCAGCCAGGTCGCCGAACGGGACGCGAACGAATCCCGGTGTGTAGGGGCCGAATCCGGCGCGCGCCTCGGGGTCGTCGCTGAACGAGACGATCGTCGTCGTGCGGCCGTGGAAGTTCCCGGAGGCCACCACGATCGTGGCGCGGCCGTCGGGTACGCCTTTGACGTCGTAACCCCACTTGCGGGCGACCTTGATCCCGGATTCGACCGCCTCCGCACCTGTGTTCATCGGCAGGACCATGTCCTTGCCGCACAGGGAAGCCAGTGCGGCGCAGAACGGTTCGAGTCGATCGGACCGAAATGCGCGGCTGGTGAGCGTGACCCGCGCCAGCTGATCGAGTGCGGCGGCGACGATGCGTGGATGGCGGTGGCCGAAATTGACCGCGGAATAGGCCCCGAGACAGTCGAGGTGGCGACGGCCGTCGATGTCGGTGATCCAGGCCCCCTCGGCGGTGGCCGCGGTCACCGGGATCGGCGAATAGTTCTGCGCCACATGAGGTTCGACGACGTCGAGCGGCGCACCCGCGCTGGCGTGGGTGCCGGTGCCGGGGCTCGTCCTCGTCATGAATCGAGGGTATCGTCGAGGTCTGGTGCAAACAATCGACGTCGATTGCGTCTGAACGCAACGGATCGCCGGTATGGACGCGAAGGGGAGCGGTCTGTTGCGGACACTGGACGACCTCGACGAGAGGGTGCTCGCGCACCTCACCCGGGACGCCCGGGCGACCTACCAGCAGATCGGGCAGCAGGTGGGGTTGTCGGCCCCCGCGGTGAAACGACGCGTCGACCGACTGGTCGCCGATGGCGTCATCCGGGGTTTCACCGCGGTCGTCGACCCGCACGCGATGCAGTGGACCACCGAGGCATACGTGTTGGTCTACTGCCGGGGCAACATCTCGCCCGACGAGTTGAAGGCGGCGTGGGAGCCCATACCGGAGGTCGTGGGCGCGGCGACGGTCACCGGTCAGGCCGACGCCGTCCTGCGCGTGATGGCCCGCGACGTACGGCACCTCGAGCAGGCGCTCGAACGCATCCGGCGGGCGGGCCCGGTGGATCGATCAGAGTCGATCCTCGTGCTCAGCGAGCTGATCGACCGGGGGCACCCGTGAGAATCGGGGTGTCGAAACCGTTGTGCTAGTGTGGTCGCCGTGATCAGCACCGTGCGCGCGTATTGGCGCTTTATCGAGGCTCCGGGTGGGGCCACGATGATGCGTTGACCTGACGCGCGCACGACACCCCCGGAGCCCGAGCAGCGACCCCACGGTCGCTGCTCTTGTCATTTGAGCGGGGCTCCGACCACACCCAGGGCATGCCTCGTCACCACAACGACACGGGCATGACCTCGAAAGGCACACAACGTGACCACCTTGCCGGACCTCCCGATCCGATCCGACGACAACGCCGAATCGACCTCCGACCGCCGCATCCGGGCGTTCCGTCCGATCCCGTCGCCCGACACCGTGCGCAGCGAACTGCCCCTCTCGGCACGACGAGCAGTCGCCGTCCAGCGCGACCGGGACGAGATCGCCGACATCCTCGCCGGCCGCGATGACCGGCTGCTCGTCATCGTCGGGCCCTGTTCGGTCCACGATCCGATCGCCGCCATCGACTACGCCCGGCGCCTCGCGCCGCTGGCCGATGCCTACTCCGAGCGACTCAAGATCGTCATGCGCGTCTACTTCGAGAAGCCGCGCACCACCGTCGGGTGGAAGGGCCTGATCAACGACCCCGGGATGGACAACACCTTCGATGTCGAGCGTGGCCTGCGCACCGCCCGGTCGTTGCTGCTCGACATCATCGACCTCGGTCTGCCCGTCGGATGTGAGTTCCTCGAACCGACCAGCCCGCAGTACATCGCCGACGCGGTCGCGTGGGGTGCCATCGGCGCCCGCACCACCGAGTCCCAGGTCCACCGGCAGCTGGCGTCGGGCCTGTCGATGCCGATCGGCTTCAAGAACGGCACCGACGGCAACGTCCAGGTCGCCATCGACGGCGTGAAAGCCGCTGCGGCCGAACACGTCTTCTTCGGAGTCGACGACTTCGGCAACGGTGCCGTGGTGGAGACCGCGGGCAACGAGGACTGCCACATCATCCTGCGCGGCGGCACGCGCGGCCCGAACTTCGACGCGGAGTCGGTGTCGGCGGCCGCCGAGGCGCTCGCCGCGGCCGGCCTGCCCGCCCGGGTCATGATCGACTGCTCGCATGCCAATTCGGGCAAGGATCATGTCCGTCAGGCGGAGGTCGCCACCGAGATCGCGACGCGCCTCCGGGCGGCGCGCGAGGCCGGTGAGCCCTCGAACGTCAGCGGCGTGATGCTGGAGAGCTTCCTCGAGCCCGGCGCGCAGTCGACCGAGGCCACCCCGCTGGTGTACGGCAAGTCCGTCACCGACAAGTGCATGGGCTGGGAGGCCAGCGCCCAGGTCCTGGCGGCGCTCGCGCGGGGCTGACCCTTCCCTCGCCTCAGTATCTGCGGCTCGGCGGCCGTCGTGGACCATGAAAGAACACTCGTGAGCGTCCGAATCTCATGCTCCCTGAGGTGCGAGCGAAGCGAGCCACGAAGGGTGTAGCAACGTGTCTCACCAGGCCCTTCGTGGCTCGTCGCTTGCGCTCCTCGCACCTCAGGGATCAGTGGGTTGTGTGCTTCTTTCGGACCGGGGAACGATGGGAGACGCTTCGCTCGGGTCAGACGACGTCGACCTCAGACGTCGAGTCCGGGATCGTGATCAGTGCTCGACGACGCAGTGTTCCGCGGGGCGACCGTACCGACGGCGCCACGCGGAACTCGGCCTCCCACCGATCGGAGTGGATCCGGTTGAGCAGGTAGCCGCGTTGCGAGTTGCCGAACCGGACGTGGGGTGACGCTTCCTTGAGGCGGCGGTCGCCGTCGTCGATGTCCTCCCCGTCCCCGCCGGAGGTGATCGACGTCGCGGCCAATTCGACGCCGCGCATGGGCGATTCATCGGTGTAGGAGGTCCGGAGGTCGGCGACCACGCTGCGATGGATATCGCCGGCGAGCGACACCAGGTTGCGCACGCCCCGGTCGGCGGCGCCGCCGAGGATGCGGGAGCGCGAGGCCTCGTAGCCGCTCCACCCGTCCATGCTGACCGCCCGGGTCGAGCCGACGGTTCGGGCGAGGTCGGCCATCGGTACCTGCTGGGCGAGGACGTTCCACCGGTGCCGGGACGAGGCGAAGCCGTCGAGCGCCCATCGTTCCTGTTCGGCACCGAGGATGGTTCGGGAGGCGTCCGCGGTGCGCGCGTTCTGCCCGGTGTCGTTGTCTCCGTTGGCCTGATCGCTGCGGTGACTGCGGGTGTCGAGCAGGGTGAGGTCGACCAGGTCGCCGAAGCCGAGCCGCCGATGCGCGCGGATGACGGTTCCGTTCGGTCGGGCCGCCACCCGCACCGGCGTGTTCTCCCACCACGCGCGCAGGGCGCGGGCGCGACGCAGCGCGAACGCGGTGAGTGGGGTGTGGTCCTCGGGAATCGCTGCGGCCCAGTTGTTGTCGACCTCATGATCGTCGAAGGTGATCACGAACGGTGTCATCGCGTGGGCGAGTTGGAGGTCGGGGTCGGACTTGTACAGCGCGTAGCGCTCGCGGTAGTCGTCGAGGTCGACTGCTTCCCGTGTTGCCGAGAGAGGAAGCACCGCCTCGGGTCTCGCGCCACCATGAACCGGGATCGGCTTCTCGTAGATGTAGTCACCGAGGTGGAGCACCACGTCGGGTGCATGCGCCGCCAGGTCAGCGTACGCATGGTAGTAGCCGTCGGACCAGTTCTGGCAGGACGCGACGGCGACCGTCATCTTCTCGACTCGTGCGAAAGGTGCTGGTGCCGTTCGGGTCCGGCCGATCGTCGAGACCTCGCCGAGTGCCCGGAACCGATAGAAGTAGTCGGCGGCGGGCGCGAGACCGCGGACATCGACGTGCACGCTGTGTCCCCATTCCGCGGTGGCGTGGACCGTACCCCGACGGACGATGCGGGTCATGGATTCGTCGGCGGCGATCTCCCAGTCGACCCGCACCGGGCGTGGTCCCATGCCGCCACCGGGCGCGAACGGGTTGCGCGACAACCGCGTCCACAGCACAACGCCGTCGGGGAGGGGGTCACCGGACGCCACCCCGAGTCCGAAGACGCCGGCGGGGTGAGCCGGTGTGGGTAGGGCCGGCGAGGTGCCGCCGAGGAGGCCGGGCGTGAACGCGAGACCGGCGACGAGTGCCGACCAGGTGAGGAAGCGGCGTCGGGAAGTGCCGCCGCGGAGCGTGAGGTCGGGATGACAACGGATGGTCGACGGTGTGAGAAGGGCCGGTGATGCGTCGGCCGGGTTTCCCCGCATGGCCTCAGCCGACCAGGATCACCTGACCTGGGCTCCACCTGCAGACGGCGGGGACATGATGCGGAGGTGAAGTCTCCGACCTCCACGCGTACGTCCCCGCCGCCTGCCCGACGGGCTACCGCGAGTCGACCGACCCGCTCGACTCGCTCCCGGCGCCGGTGACGACGCCGACTTGCTTGCGACGGGCGCGGATTCCGAGTGCGGCGTCGACCACGAGGAAGCCGAGGAGGCTGAGTCCGAGCAACGGCACGAACCAGCCCACCACCGCGGCCACCACCACGATCGCGACCGCGCCGGCCACCGGCACCCGACGCAGTGCACCCCGTGCCGGCGGGCGACCCACCGCGACCGCGCCGCCACGCTTCGGCCGCCGTTGCCACCACATCTGATAGCCGCGGACGATCAGCACCACGAGCGCGATCGCCAGGAGCAGGAGAACCAGCTGGCTCACCCAGCCGAACAGGATGCCCATGTGCAGTGCGATGCCCCAGGTCGTGAGTTTCGCGGCGAGCGGCCAGTCGGCGAACCGCAGTTCGTCGACAACGGCACCGGTCGCGCCGTTCACGGTGACGGTGTCCTGGGCGAACTGCCAGGGCTGCCTGGTCTCGGCGACGGTGAAGGCGGTGTCCGCATCGGTCGGGATCGAGACCTCCACCTGGCCGTCCACACCGGCGGCCCGAGCGGTGCCCAGCACCCGGTCGAGCTGCGCGATCGTCTGGCCGGACGTTTCCGGAACGCGCTGCCCGTGACCCGCGCCGCCGTGATCGCCGTGCCCGCTGTGATCACCCAGCCCGTCCGATCCGGACGTCGATCCGGACAGCGAGGTGTCGACCGTCGGGGTCGTCCAGCTCAGCGCCGTGCGCACATCGGAGACGTGCTCACCGGCGTACTTCGACCAAGTCAGACCGGTGGCCGACAAGAACACCAACCCCACCGCGATCCAGACGCCGATCACGCCGTGCCGGTTGCGGGTGCGGTTGCGTCCGGTCGCCGATCGGTCGAAGGCGACCAGGTCGGCGGCGCGTCGTTTTCGGCGCGCGCGATACGCGGAGATCCACAGCGCGAGGCCGGCCACGGCGATGACCCACAGCCAGGAGGCGGCGAGCTCGCTGTAGATCCGGCCGGGCTCGCCGAGATGGAGGTGACGGTGCAGTTCGCTGATCCAGGTGCGCATCGGCAACGCCGCGCTGCTGCCGTAGGACACCAGCTCTCCGGTCGATTCCAGGGTCACCGGATCGATGAACACGGCCTGGCGCTTCGACGCCCCGAGGGAGGGATCGTCGAACAGGACGCGGGTGGTGTCGCCGGGTTCGGCGGCCGGGCGCACCGCGGACAGGGTGAGGTCCGGCCGGATCCGGGCCGCCGCCTCGACCTGTTCGGAGATCGGACGTGCGTCGCCGGTGCTTTCGGTGGAGAGTTGATCGCGGTAGACGACCTGTTCCAGCGATGGGGAGATCGCGTAGAGCCCGCCGCTGACCGCCGCAACGATCAGGAACGGCGCGATGAAGACGCCGGCGTAGAAGTGCAACCGGCGCAGCAGAGGTTGCCAGCTGTTCGGGGTCACTCGCCGGTCTGGTGCGGCGGCTGGTGGAGTGGGGTTGTCGTCGGATGTTTCGGGACGGGGGTCGGGCGGCCCGGCGGGTTCACCGGGGCGGGACAGGTTCGACAGGGACACGGGTGGGCCTCTCATGCGGAAGACGGCGCGCGGCATTGACCGCGGTCAGGCGGGAGGGCAGACGCGCACCGACCGGCCCGTCGGGTGACGGGTCGGCGGAGTAGGGAATCAGCGCGTGAGGGCCGGGGGTCCGCGGGTGTCGAGAGCGGCGATGGCGCGCAGGCGGGGCCGCGCGTCGTCGTGGGTCGCCCGCGGGGCGCGCGGGATCGCGTCGTCAGCGGGCGGGTCGAGGACGGCCCGGATGAGTGCGACGACCGCGGTCAGGACGCTGAGCAGGGCGGGTTCGACGACGTGGATGGCGGCGGCGGTGAGCAGAGTCGCCACCGCGTGGACGAACATCATGGTCCCGCTCGGCGCGTGTGCAAGCGCACTCACGCCCGCGTGGTGCGCCGACGAGGCATCGAGCGCGGTGAGCGACACGTGTGCGAGCACCTGCCCGGCCGCGAGGAGCCCGATCGTGCCGAGCCACCCGGGACGACGACGGGCCGTCGCGCCGATCGCCCAGCCGAGTACGGTGCACGCCGCGATCATGAACACCAGAGATGAGGTGGCGGGGAGAGAACCCGCCGCGAGCCCGTGCGCGGCCACCGCGGTGCTCGCCGACAGCGCGCCGACGACCCCACCGCGAAGGCGGTGGAGGGCGCGCACGTCCGGGTTCACGGAAGGAGCATAGCGACGGCGGTCATGCCCGAACCGCGTGCGGTCACCGTACGGGCAGGTCAGCCCAACACCAGGAGCCAGGCGGCGACGTAGTGCAGCAGGGCCGCGACTGCGGTGCAGGCGTGGAACACCTCGTGATGACCGAAGGTCTCCGGCCAGGGGTCGGGCCAGCGTGCCGCATAGAGGACGCCACCGACGCTGTAAAAGACACCGCCGAGCGCGAGCAGGATCAGAACGGGCAGACCGGTCTCGCCGACGAGCGCCGGGGCGACGGCCACGATCACCCAGCCCAGCACGATGTAGAGGGTGACGCCGAGCCAGCGGGGTGCGCCGGGCCACGCGATCTTGAGGGTCGCACCGGCGGCTGCGCCGGCCCAGACGATGCCGAGGACCCACCAACTGGTCGGCGAGGGAAGCCCGAGGGCGCAGAACGGCGTGTAGGTGCCGGCGATGAAGAGGAAGATCATCGCGTGGTCGGCACGCTTCATCCGGGTCCGCGCGCGGGCGGTCTTCCACGGAATCCGGTGGTAGCCGGCGCTGATCGCGAAGAGTCCGAGCACGGTGACCGCGTAGACGGCACACGGTACGACGGCGACGGGGTCGCCGACCGTGGCCGCGCCGATCACCAGGGCCAGCCCCGCGACCGCGGCCACATAGGCGGAGTAGTGGTGGATGACCCCGCGCAGTCGTGGGCGGACGTCAGCCGGCGGGTTCAGCAACGTGCTCACCGAACCTACGGTACCGTAACTTCGCGCGTCCACAGCGTCACCGGCAAGGCGTGATGCGACGCGTAAGGTGTCCTGCGTGACACGAGGCCGACACGACGCGGGAACGACGCGACGATGAAGCTCCTGCCGGACCGGCTTCGACGACCCGTTCTCTCCGTCTACGAACGGCGGCTCATCCAGCTCCTCGACACCGAGCGTCTGCCGCGTCACGTGGCGATCATCTGCGACGGCAACCGGCGGTGGGCGCGTGAGGCTGGTTTCGAGGACGTCAGCCACGGACACCGCGTGGGTGCCCAGCGCATCGCGGACATGCTCGGCTGGTGCGCCGGCCTGGGCATCGAAGCCGTCACGATCTACCTGTTGTCGACCGAGAACCTCAACCGGTCGTCGGACGAACTCGACGCACTCCTCGAGATCGTGCCGGACATCGTCGACGAGATCTCCGCGCCCGAGGGCGAGTGGCGGATCCGCATCGTCGGCACCCTCGACGCACTGCCCGAGCTGGTGGCCGGACGTCTGCGGGCGGCCGCCGACCGCACCGCCGAACGGCAGGGGATGAACGTCAACGTCGCCGTCGGATACGGCGGGCGGCAGGAGATCGTGGACGCGGTTCGCGCGCTCCTGGAGGAGAAGGTGACCGCCGGGGCGACTGCGGCCGAGATGGTGGATGCGGTCACCGTGGAGGCGATCGACGCCAATCTCTACACCAAGGGTCAGCCCGACCCGGATCTCGTGATCCGGACTTCCGGAGAGCAGCGGCTGTCGGGATTCCTGTTGTGGCAGAGCGCCTATTCGGAGATCTGGTTCACCGACGCCTATTGGCCGGAGTTCCGTCGGGTGGACTTCCTGCGCGCCTTGCGCGACTACTCCGCGCGGAGCCGGCGGTTCGGCAAGTGACTCCGCCGGTGTCGATCCGCGCCGGGTTCAGCGTGCGGCGGAGTCGGCCAGGAGCCCGGTCAATGCGGTGAGATCGGCGCCGAAGGTCGACGCCGCGGGAGTGCCGAAGCCGACGCCGATCCCGCCGGAGGGCAGCGGGTCGGCGTCGGGATGCCGGAACAGGGACTGTCCGGTCACCGCGATTCCGCGTTCGTAGGCCCGGTGGACGATGGCTCCCTCGTCGGCATGGTCGACGGGGATCAACGCGTGCAGTCCGGCGGCGATGCCGGGGAGTTCGAGTCCGATTCCGGCCAGGGCCGACACCAGCGCATCGCGCCGGGTCCGGTACGCCTGACGACTGCGCCGGATGTGCCGGTCGTAGGCTCCGGAACCGATCAGTTCGGCCAGCGTGAGCTGATCGACGATGCTCGCGTCGGCCTCACGGAAGCCCTTGCCGCGCAACACCGGTTCGACCAGGTGGGCGGGAGTGGCCAGCCAGCCCGCGCGTACCGCCGGCGACAGGCTCTTGCTCAGCGAGCCGGTGTGGACGACGACGTCGGGGCCGAGCGCCTGCAACGCACCGACCGGTTCGCGGTCGTAGCGGAACTCGCCGTCGTAGTCGTCCTCCACGATGACCGCGCCGGTCCGCCGCGCCCAGTCGACGACCTGCATCCGGCGCGCCGGCGAAAGAGCGACACCGGTGGGGAACTGGTGGCTGGGGGTCAGCACGACCGCGGCCGCCCCGGTGCGTTCGAGCTCGTCGATCACCATGCCGTCGGCGTCGATGCGCACCGGTACGACCCGCGCGCCGCCGCGCTCGAGGGCGTGCCGGTGAAAGGGCAGACCGTGGCTCTCGACCGCGACGACACCACCGATCACCGTGCGCGCCAACAACTCCAGTGCCGACAGCACCGACGTCCCGAGAACGATCAGGTCCGGTGCGGTGCGGACACCCCGCGTGCGGGCCAGGTAACCGGTGAGGGCGTTCCGCAGCTCAAGGCGCCCGCGGGGGTGAGCCGGTCCGAAGGCGTCGTCGGGGGTCTCGGTCAGGGCGCGTCGGGTGGCGCGGATCCAGTCGTTGCGCGGGAACATCCCGGCGCAGGGTCGTCCCAGCGAGAAGTCGTGACGCAGGGCCGGCATGGCGGTGGACGCACCGGGATCGTCGATGGCCGGTGGCCGTGCCGCACCGTCGGCGACCCGGGTGGCCGAGCCCTGGCGCGCGGTCAGCCACCCTTCCGCGATCAGTTCGGAGTAGACCGCCGACACGGTGCCGCGAGCGAGACCGAGGTCCGCGGCGAGGGATCGGTACGGCGGCAATGCGGTGCCCGCGGGCAGTCGGTTGTCGAGGATGGCCGAGCGCAGCGCCTCGGTGAGGGCCCGACGCAGGGTGGCACCGCGCCCGCGTGCACCCGCGCCCGGATCGGGCTGCAGGTCGAGGAAAAGGTCCGCGCCCAGCCGCTCGGCCACTTCGGCCCAGGGATCCGCCGTCGAATTGACCCGCTTTTCTGCCATCGGATTGGACCACTTTCTTGAGCTAATTGCGGCATAGCCTAAACCCACAACACAGAGCTGTCCGTCCTTGAGGAGGAACGAGATGAAGATAGTGGTCGTGGGTGCCAGCGGTGCGCTGGGAAGTCGGGTCGCCGACCTGCTCGTCGAGCGGGGCCACGAGGTGGTGCGCGCCAGCCGGGCGACCGGCGTCGACGCCTACACCGGAACGGGTCTGGCGGCGGCGTTCGACGGTGCCGACGCCGTCGTCGACTGCCTCAGTCTCCAGACGCTGAAGGCGAAGGAGGCGATCGACTTCTTCGAGACCACGGCGACCAAGATCGGCCGTGCCGCGACGACGGCGGGTGTCGCGCACGTCGTCGTGGTGTCGATCGTCAACGCCGGCGATCCGGCGGTCAACGCCAAATTCGGTTACTACCAGGGCAAAGCGGCACAGGAGGCCGCCTACGGCGAGGTCGTCGACCCCGCGGCACTCACCATCCTGGCGTCGGTGCAGTGGTTCGAGCTCGCCGAGCAGATGATGTCGTCGATGGGGTTCGGTCCGATCGCCGCGGTGCCCAGGATGCGGTGCGCCCCGGCCGCGGTCGCCGACGTGGCCGTGGCGGTCGCCGACGTGGTGACCGCGGGTCCGACCGGAAAGCGGACGATCGAGGTGAGCGGACCGGTGGAGATGGACCTGGTCGATGTGGCGAAAGCGGTTGCTGCGCAGACCGGCTCACCACGATGGATATTCGGCGTCCGGTTCGGGGGGCCGGCGATACGGGAGGGCGGACTCGTGCCAGTCGATCCCGACGTCGTCACGTCGACGACGCTCGACGGGTGGCTGGCCGGTCGCGAGAATGCGAGCGCGGGGGAACGGCGATGAGCACCGCCGCCCGGCCTGCGACGAGAATGTGGATACCGCAGGACAATCCGTCCGTGTACAAGGCCCTCGTGGCGCTGCAGCGGGCATCGTCGGCCGGGGTTGACCCAGAACTCGCCGAACTGATCGTCATCCGGGCCTCGCAACTCAACGGGTGCGCCTACTGCCTGCACATGCACACCTCCGATGCCCTCGCCAAGGACATCGACCCGCACAAACTGATGCTGATCGCCGCGTGGCGGGAGGCCGGATCGGCGTTCACCCCGGCCGAACGGGCGGCGCTGGCTCTCACCGAGAGCGTCACGCTGATCGGCGAGAACGGTGTCCCCGACGACGTGTTCGATTCCGCACGAGCCCATTTCGACGCCGCCGCGATGGGTCAGCTGGTCGCGTCGATCGTGATGATCAACGCGTGGAACCGCATCGCGCTGGCCGGCGGGTACCCGGCCGGACTCGACGAACGCCGGGCCGCATCGTCGGTCAGAGCTTCCGCAGGCGCACCCGATTGATGGAGTGGTCGTAGTCCTTGCGCAGCACCAGTGACGCCCGCGGCCGGGTGGGCAGGATGTTCTCGATCAGATTCGGACGGTTGATCGAGGTCCACAGATCCCGGGCCGCGGCGGTCGCCTGATCGTCGGTCAGCGACGCGTACGCGTGGAAGTGCGAGTCCGGGTTGGCGAACGAGGTGGTCCGCATCTGCAGGAAGCGCGAGATGTACCAGGATTCGATGTCGTCGATCTTGGCGTCGACGTAGATGGAGAAGTCGAACAGGTCCGAGACCATCAGCGTCGCTCCGGTCTGGAGCACGTTGAGGCCCTCGAGGATCAGGATGTCGGGCTGGCGCACATAGTGATAGACGTCGGGCACGATGTCGTAGGCGAGGTGCGAGTAGACCGGCGCGGCGACCTCGCGCGCACCCGACTTCACCTCGGTGACGAAGCGCAGAAGGGCCCGGCGATCGTAGGACTCGGGAAATCCCTTGCGGTGCAGAATGCCCCGACGCTGCATCTCCGCGGTGCGCAGCAGAAAACCGTCGGTGGTGATCAGGTCCACCTTCGGGTGGGACTCCCAGCGGGCGAGCAGGGCGGCGAGCACGCGGGCCGTCGTCGACTTCCCGACCGCCACACTGCCCGCGATCCCGATGACGAAGGGCACCTGCCGATTGGTCTGCCGCTCACCGAGGAAGGTCGAGGTCGCGGCGAACAACCGTTGCCGCGCAGCGACTTGCAGGTGGATCAGACGAGAGAGCGGCAGATACACGTCGGCGACCTCGTCGAGGTCGATCTGCTCACCGAGGCCGACGAGCTCGGCCAGTTCGTCCTCGTTGAGGACCAGGGGCATCGACTCGCGGAGTTCGCGCCACTGCCTCCGGTCGAGTTCCAGGTACAGACTGGGATCCCGATCGGTGGCGTTGCGGGCCATCAGGGCAGCTCCGCCGATGTCGGTTCCGCCGCTCCCTGAGTGATCATGCGTACAGCTTAGGGCGACGTGTGACAGCGTCGATCGGTAGCCTGCCGGTATGCCGTCCCCGACCGTCGCCGACACCGACCACGCCTCGGACCCGCTGGTGGCCGAGTACCTCCGTCTCGGCCTCGCCTTCGATCGCCTCGAACGGGGCTTCGTCGACGCCTACACCGGCGATCCCGCGCTGAAGGCGGAGGTCGAGAACGCGCCCGCACCCGATCCCGCCCGGCTCGCCGACCGCGCGCGCGGGCTGCTCGCCGACCTGCCCGGCGCGCTCGACGCGGCGCGCGCCGAGTTCATCGGCGCCCACCTGCGCGCGCTGGAGTGCTCGGCGCGCAAGTTCGCCGGCGACGACGTCGGATTCATCGACGAGGTCCGCGCCTACTTCGACGTCGACATCGCGATGGCCGATCCGGACCGGTATCGGCAGGCGCACGCCGACCTGGCGGAGGCCCTCGGCGTCCCGGGCGCCACCGGCGACGAGCTCCGGGACATCTACGCCGCGCACCGGCGTGCCGACGAGATCCCACCCGAGCGGGTCGACGAGTGCGTCCGCGCGTTCAGCAGCGCGCTCCGCGAACGAGTACGGTCCGCATATCCGTTGCCGGACAACGAGATCGTCGAGTTCGAAGTCGTCACCGACAAGCCGTGGTCGGGATTCAACTACTACCTCGGCAACTATCGCTCACGCGTCGCCATCAACGCCGATCTCACGCAGTACATGTCCTCCCTGCCGGCCCTCATCGCGCACGAGGCCTACCCCGGTCACCACACCGAGCACTGCCGTAAAGAGCAGTTGCTCGTCGGCGCGGGGCACGACGAGCAGTCGATCTTCCTGGTCAACACCCCACAGTGCCTGATGGCCGAGGGCCTCGCCGACCACGCGCTGGCCGCGATCGTCGGTCCCGAGTGGGGAACGTGGGCACAGGAGATCTACGCCGACCTCGGACTCCGCTTCGACGCCGGGCGGGCGATGGGCGTCGGACGCGCCACCGCCGGGCTCCTCGGCGTTCGTCAGGACGCCGCGCTGCTGCTGCACGACCGCCACGCCGACGCCGACACCGTCGCCGAACATCTCCGGCGCTGGCTTCTCGCGCCCGAGGAACGGGCCCGACAGATGCTGCGATTCCTCACCTCGCCGCTCTGGCGCGCCTACATCAGCACCTACGTCGAGGGATACCGATTGCTCGAGGCGTGGCTCGAGCAGGCCGACGACCGCGCGGCCGCCTTCGGTCGCCTGCTCGACGAACCACTCATCCCGGCGAGTCTGCGGCGCGAACTGCTGTAGACCCTTCGTGACGTCCCTCCGCAGGCTCCGGGACTCCTCAGGGAGCGGGCGGCGAGTCTGCGGCGCGAACTCGGTGCCTAGAATCGGGGCATGACCGCGAACCCGTCATCCCTGAACTCGATGTCCCTGGCAGAGCTCGACCCCGACGTCGCAGCCGCCATGAACGGTGAACTCAGCCGCCAGCGGGACACCCTCGAGATGATCGCCTCGGAGAACTTCGTGCCGCGTGCGGTGCTGCAGGCCCAGGGCAGCGTGCTGACCAACAAGTACGCCGAGGGGTACCCGGGACGTCGCTACTACGGCGGGTGCGAGTACGTCGACGTCGTCGAGGACATCGCCCGCAACCGGGCGAAGGAGCTGTTCGGCGCCGACTTCGCCAACGTGCAACCGCATTCGGGTGCCCAGGCCAACGCCGCGGTGCTGCAGGCCCTGATGGAGCCGGGGGAGACCATGCTCGGTCTCGACCTCGCGCACGGCGGTCACCTCACCCACGGCATGCGCCTGAACTTCTCCGGCAAGCTCTACGAGAACGCCTTCTACGGCGTGAGCAAAGAGGACTTCCGCATCGACATGGACGAGGTGCGCAAGATCGCCCTCGACGTCAAACCGAAGGTCATCGTCGCCGGGTGGTCGGCCTACCCGCGCACGCTCGACTTCGAGGCGTTCCGCTCCGTCGCCGACGAGGTCGGCGCACACCTCTGGGTCGACATGGCCCACTTCGCCGGTCTCGTCGCCGCCGGCCTGCATCCGTCGCCGGTCCCGCATGCCGACGTCGTGTCCTCGACCGTGCACAAGACCCTCGGCGGCCCGCGTTCGGGGATCATCCTGGCCAAGCAGGAGTGGGCCAAGAAGCTGAACTCGGCGGTGTTCCCCGGTCAGCAGGGCGGGCCGCTCATGCACGCGATCGCCGGTAAGGCGGTGGCCCTGAAGATCGCCGCCACCGACGAATTCGCCGAGCGCCAGCGGCGCACCCTGTCCGGGGCGCGGCTCCTCGCCGAACGCCTCAACGGCTCGGATGTGGCCGGGGCCGGCGTCTCGGTCCTGACCGGCGGTACCGACGTCCACCTCGTGCTCGTCGATCTGCGGAACAGCGCCCTCGACGGCCAGCAGGCCGAGGACCTGCTGCATCAGGTCGGCATCACCGTCAACCGCAATGCGGTGCCGTTCGATCCGCGACCGCCGATGGTCACCTCGGGTCTACGTATCGGCACCCCGGCACTGGCCACCCGCGGCTTCGGCGACGAACAGTTCACCGAGGTCGCCGACATCATCGCCACCGCGCTCGCGGCCGGCGATGCCGCCGACGTCTCGGCCCTGCGCGGGCGCGTGTCCAAGCTCGCCCTCGACTTCCCGCTCTACGACGGTCTCGAGGAGTGGGGCCTGATGAGCCGGATCTGACCTGGATTGCCTGTCCCGGCGGCGCGTCCGTATCCTTTCAGCGATGAACGCCCTCACTGAAGACGACCTGATCATCGCGCTCGAGAAGGCTCTTCCCGAGATCGCCGAAGACCACCAGTCGGCCGCGGCTCCGTGGAATCCGCACGACTGGGTGCCGTGGGACGACGGACGCAACTTCGGGTTCCTCGGCGGAGCGGATTTCGATCCGTCGGAGGCCTTCCTGTCCGATGAGGCACGTGCGGGACTGCTCGCCCTCCTGCTGACCAAGGACAACCTGCCGTCGTACCACCGGGTGCTGGCCAAGCACTTCCCGGCCTTCTCCGACTGGCGACAGCTCGTGGGCGTGTGGACCGCCGAGGACAACCGCCACGCGATCGTCCTGCGCGACTACCTCGTCGTCCGGCGCGCGATCGATCCGGTGGACGCCGAGGAGCGCCGTCGCATCCACGTCACGCAGGGGTATCGGCAGACGCCGGAGCAGGTCGAGCCACTCGGCCCGCTCGACGTGCTCGCGCTGATGGCGGTACACGAGAACCAGTGCGTCCACTTCATCAAGCGCCTGTCCGCGGTCGCCGGCGACGAGGCACTCGTGGAGATCCTGACGAAGATCTCCAACGACGACCAGGGCCAGGCCACCACCTTCGGCGCGTTCCTCAACGCCGGCATTGTCGCCGACCAGGACGCCACCGTCCTCGCCATCGACCGGGCGCTGGCCCTCGACGAGCCGATCGGCCACGACATCGCCGACTTCGACGCCGAGCGCGCACTCATCGCCGACTACGAGAACGCCGAGGTGAAGGCGGCCATCGCGGCGGCCCTGGCCGACGCGGTCAAGCTCGACACCGTCTCCGGTCTCGGTGAGGAGGCGGAGGCCGCGCGCACCCGCATCCTCGCCCGCACCGGCCGCTGACGACTCGCGCCCAGTACGAACACGGCGCCACCGGGACGACGAAAGTCCTGGTGGCGCCGTGTTGCGTCTCCGGTGGAAACGATACGGCGGTTTACCCACAATTCACGCCGACACACCGGATTCCGGCGCGCCGCCAACGATTTTCGCGCGTACGTTGGCGAGTGACGGACCGCGGGGAAGCGGTTCGTTCGGGAGGTTCAATTCGTGGTTTGTGCGAGCAACGCGAGGGGACCGGCCCCGGTCCTCGTCCACCTCGGCTGACGCCGGGACAACGGACAACTGGACCGGCCGGTCGACCAACACTGGTTTGTGCGGGAGCCGCACGAACGTAGGAGCCCCACGTGACCACACGCACCTACGTCCTCGATACCTCCGTGCTGCTGTCCGATCCCTGGGCGGTCATGCGTTTCGCCGAACACCACGTCGTGCTGCCACTGGTGGTCATCAGCGAACTCGAGGGCAAACGTCACCACCACGAACTCGGCTGGTTCGCGCGTGAGGCGCTGCGCATGCTCGACGACATGCGACTCGAACACGGCCGGCTCGACCTGCCGCTCGAGATCGGCGACGAGGGCGGCACCCTCCAGGTGGAGCTCAACCACACCGACCCCGCCGTGCTGCCCGCCGGCTTCCGCACCGACTCGAACGACTCCCGGATCCTCGCCTGTGCACTGAACCTGCGCGCCGAGGGCAAGGACGTGACCCTGGTTTCGAAGGACACACCGCTGCGGGTGAAGGCCGGTGCGGTGGGCCTGGCCGCCGACGAGTACCACGCGCAGGATGTCGTGGTCTCGGGGTGGTCGGGCATGACCGAACTCGATGTCGCCACCGCCACGGTCGACACGTTGTTCGCCGAGGGCGTCGTCGACCTCGACGAGGCACGCGAACTGCCGTGTCACACCGGTGTTCGACTGCTCAGCGCCACGTCGAGTGCCCTGGGCCGGGTGAACGCGGACAAGCGGGTGCAACTGGTCCGCGGCGACCGCGAGGCCTTCGGACTGCACGGACGGTCGGCCGAGCAGCGGGTCGCCCTCGACCTGCTCCTCGACGAGAGCGTGGGAATCGTCTCGCTCGGCGGCAAGGCCGGTACCGGAAAATCGGCGCTCGCGCTTTGTGCGGGACTGGAAGCGGTCCTGGAACGGCGTACCCAGCGGAAGGTCGTCGTGTTCCGGCCGCTGTACGCAGTCGGCGGACAACAGCTCGGCTATCTGCCCGGTAGTGAGTCCGACAAGATGGGTCCGTGGGCGCAGGCGGTCTTCGACACGCTGGAGGGGCTCGCGTCGCCGGAGGTCATCGACGAGGTCTTGAGCCGCGGCATGCTGGAGGTGCTGCCGCTGACGCACATCCGCGGGCGGTCGCTGCACGATTCGTTCGTCATCGTCGACGAGGCGCAGTCGCTGGAGCGCAACGTGTTGCTCACCGTTCTGTCCCGCCTGGGATCGGGATCTCGCGTGGTGCTGACCCACGATGTCGCGCAACGTGACAATCTCCGCGTGGGCCGCCACGACGGCGTCGCCGCGGTCATCGAGAAGCTGAAGGGACACCCGCTCTTCGCGCACATCACGCTCACCCGCAGCGAGCGGTCGCCGATCGCCGCACTCGTGACCGAGATGCTCGAGGAGTTCGCGCCGTAGGGTCGGCGCCGACCTCTGGGTTCCAATTGCTCGGTGGCCGTAAGGATTTCGCCGCCGGAAACTCGAAGGCCGCGTCGACACCGGAAGGGAGTCGACGCGGCCCTCGTGTGTCAGATCAGGCGGTCGGCGGTTCGATCGGGGTGAAGTCGCGGAGCGAATTCAAGAGGTCGACGATGGCGGTGAGCAGTTCGACGTTCTCCAAGGATGTCATTGTTCTCCCTTAATCGAATGGCTATCCGTTTCGACGGCCGCCTTTATTCGACGCCGTCGTTCGCAACAGTAATGATCTGATAACAAACGCGCAAACAAAGTCCAAGAGAATTCGACCCATTTCTCAGATTGATTCGTCGAATGCGTTTTTGTACTGCATTTCGAATCATGGCAATTCGGTGTTTTCGTATCGAGAAATCGACCTCGACCGCGTGAATACGGCTTCTGTCCATACGCCGACCGGCTCGTCGCCGACACCTGATCCGAACCGCACCGTGACCAGGACGTGACTCATGGTCTCTTGCGCACTGTCAGACTGGCATGGTGCAGAAGTTACTGATGAGGCGAATGAGACTGTTGGGACTGTTGGTGATCGCGGTGCTCGCCGCGATTGTCGGCGGCGCCGGGCAGTCGGTCGCCGCCCCGGAGACAACTACACCCGAGACATCCACGCCGGGGACGTCCACCACACCTAGTCCGGGAACGACGCCCGGGTCGGGCATGCCGCTGCTCGACGGCATTCTCGACCAGCTCGCCGGTGGGACCGGGTCGGACGACGGCACCGGCGGTGCCGGTGCACCCGGGGCGGGTGGGCCGACGAGCCAGATGATCGTGGTGACCGCGCCGAAGGCGTCCGACACCACCGCCACCCTGACGGCCTTCGACCGGGGCGCCGACGGCAGTTGGAAACCCGTCATCGGCCCGACGAAGGCCTACCTCGGTTCGCTGGGCATGGGCGAGCCGAAGGACGACGTCCACCGGACCCCGCAGGGCACCTTCCCGCTCGACCAGGCCTTCGGCCGTGCGGAGAATCCCGGGACCAAGATGCCGTATCGCAAGGTCGACCAGCAGGACTGGTGGGACTCGAACATGAAGTCGCCGACCTACAACACGCACGTGCGTCAGCCGCAGAGCCCCGGTGGGGACAGTGAGAACCTCTACAACTCCGGCCCGGTCTACGACTACGCGGTCAACATCGCGCACAACCCGCAACGCACCCCGGGTCGGGCGTCGGCAATGTTCCTCCACGTGACGAACGGTGAACCGACGATGGGCTGCGTCGCGATCGAACGCGAGCTGATGAAACAGATCCTCGTGTGGCTCGATCCGGCCAAGAGCCCGAAGATCACCATCGGTGTCAACCAGGGTGCACCCGCGGGCGACGCGCCCGGAGCAACCCCTCAAACCGCTCCGGGCACGACGCCGGGGACGACGCCTCCCACCACCTCGGGTGTTCCGGGTGCCGACGTCCTGACCGGTCTGCTCTCGCAGCTCGTCGGCGTGGTTCCGGCCCTCTTCGGGCTCGGCGGTCAGGCGGGCTGATCGGTCCGGCCGGGCCGGGCGCGAACGTCGGACAAACTCATCCGGGCACATCGGCAGCCGGGGCACCACGTGGCCTCGGTGCTGATGTGCCACCCGTTGACCCGGGCGAGATCGTCCAGATCGGACTGGCGGAGCGGCGTACGGATCGCGAACGCGCGTCCGCAACTACCGCAGTGCCGGTCGGAGGGGGAAGTTCCGGTTTCCACGAATGCGGAAACAACTGTTATCTCGATGGACCTTCTCTGTCACTTGTTGGGGCGTCGGGCCGCACTCGTCCGAGAGCCCTCCCTGTCGGACGAGCGACCATTTCAGTGTCGGCTTATGTGACGTAGATCTCAAGAGTCGAATGACACATCGTTCGATCGACCCTCCGCGTGGCGCTTCAGCGTCGTCGGTCGCGGTTCGCGGTCTTCGCCGCGTACACCGCCGCTTGGGTCCGACGCTCCATGCCGAGCCTGCCGAGCAGTCGCGAGACGTAGTTCTTGACGGTCTTCTCGGCGAGATGCATCCGCGCGGCGATCTGCCGGTTGGTCAGGCCCTCGCCGAGAAGGGCCAGCAGCGTCCGATCCTGCTCGCTGAGTCCGTCGTCCGCCGGTTCCGCGGCGTCCTGCCGGGCGCGTAGCCGATCCATCAACGCCGCCGCGGCGCGGTTGTCGAGCAGAGACCGGCCGGCGCCCACCTCGGCGATCGCACGCGCCAGTTCCATCCCGGTGATGTCCTTGATGACGTATCCGCTGGCCCCGGCCAGGATGGCGTCCATCATCGCCTCGTCGTCGGTCAGTGAGGTCAGCATGAGGCAACGCAGGCCGTCCACCCTGCTGAGGAGCTCACGGCACAATTCGATGCCGTTGCCGTCCGGAAGCCGGACGTCGAGCACGGCGACATCCGGAGACACCGCGGGAATGCGCGCGAGCGCCTGCGCGACGCTGGCGGCCTCGCCGACGACCTCCACGTCGGAAACGGAGTCGAGCAACTCGACGAGTCCCCGTCGGACGATTTCGTGGTCGTCCACCAGGAAAACCCTGATCATGCCGTCTCCCTCCGGATCGGACACCTGAATCGGATTGTAGGACGGGCCGGACGAATTCGACGAATGTGTGCAGGTCTACCAAATGTCATCGCTCGTGTCCCAACCCGAGCGAAACCGCGTTCGAACTCGAAGTGCAGCACCCGGAAATGAACCTGACTATGATCCGGTACATGGTTTCCGAATTCTCGGAACTGGATCCGAGATCGCTCGAATTGCAGAAAGCGCTGTCGCAGATGCGTTTGCGCGAACTGCTCGACGAGGTCTCCGACCGGATCAGCCAGATCGCCGAAGTACGCGATCAGACCGACGGACTCCTGCAGGCGATGCTGGTCGTCAGTTCCGGACTCGATCTGGAAACCACCCTCGAATCGATCGTGGCGTCGGCGATCCGTCTCGTCGACGCCGAGTACGGGGCGCTGGGCGTGCTCGGGAGCGGGCATCATCTGTCCGCGTTCCTCTCCCAGGGCATCGATGCCGAGACCCGGGTACTCATCGGCGACCTGCCCACCGGCGGTGGCGTCCTCGGTCAGCTCATCGACCAGCCCGAGCTCCTGCGGTTGTCCGACCTGTCCGAGCACCCCGAATCGGTGGGTTTCCCCGCCAACCACCCGCCGATGACGAGTTTCCTGGGCACGCCGATCCGGGTCCGCGACGAGATCTTCGGCAATCTCTATCTGACCGAGAAGAGGAACGGCGGCGTCTTCACCGAGGACGACGAGGTGGTCATCCAGGCACTGGCCTCGGCTGCCGGGATCGCGATCGACAACGCCCGGCTCTACGCGCAGGCGCAGAACCAGCTGGCCTGGATCGAGGCCAACCGCGACGTGATGACCGAGTTGCTGACCGGCGCCGATCATCAAGACGTCCTCGAGCAGATCGCGCGGAAGGTGCTGACCCTGGCCGATGCCGACCTGGTCTTCATCGCCGAGCCCCACGACACCGAAGAGCCTGTGGAGCTGATCGACGAACTGGTGATCACGGTCGCCGAGGGAGAGGACGGACACGTCTTCCGCGGCCAGAGCATCCCCATCACCGGGTCGACCTCGGGGACGGCATTCGTCCAACGACGGCCCGTGCTCCGGAATCACCTGGAGTACGACGTCGGCGATTCGACGCGCTACGGGCCGGTCATGGCCGCGCCGCTGCGGACCATCGATTCCACACGAGGCGTGTTGATCGCCATGCGGGCTGACGGGCGGGAGCCGTTCGCCCGGGATCTCCTCGGGCTGTGCGCCGACTTCGCCGACCAGGCCGCACTCGCGATGCAACTGGCCACCGCGACGTTGCAGGCCCATCACATGCGCGTGCTCGAAGACCGTGAGCGCATCGCGCGCGACCTCCACGATCACGTGATCCAGCGGATCTTCGCCGAGGGGCTCAGCCTGCAGGCGACGCTGCAGCGCACCCACTCACCCGATATCCGCTCGCGACTCACCCGGTCGATCAACAACCTCCAGGACATCGTCCAGGAGGTGCGCTCGACCATCTTCGACCTGCAGACCGAGGACATGACGGTCACGCGGTTGCGGCAGCGCGTGCAGGAGGTCATCGACCAGCAGATCGACGATCTGCCGATCCAGATGCACGTGCGGACCTCGGGTCCGCTGTCCGTGGTCGATCGCCCCTTGGCCGAGAACGTCGTCGCGGTGATACGCGAGGCGGTCAGCAACGTCGTGAAGCACGCCCGGGCCACGACGGTGACGGTGTCGATCACGGTCGCCGACGAGCTGGTCGTCGAGGTCATCGACAACGGCATCGGGCTGCCGGCGGACGTGACTCCGAGCGGTCTGGCCAACCTCGCGCTCCGGGCCGAGAAGGCCGGCGGGGCGTTCACGACGACCCCGCCGCCGGGCGGCGGTCTCGCGCTGCGGTGGTCGGCGCAGCTCTAGTGGAGACACCCCACTAGGGGGCATCCGCCTCGGCCGGTAGTCGCCATGCCGACATGCGCTCGGTCAGCCAGGCGACCGTTTGGAGTCCGGTGAGCACTCCGAAGAGCACGAGCAGCCACACGGACAATCCGATGACCGCGCAGACGGCGAATGCGGCGAGGAAAGCGACGAGAACGGCCGTGAGAGTGATGACGGTCCCCCTGGGAGAGCTTGCACCGAACGGTGTGCGGAGAGATTGACCCTCACACCATCCACCGGCGTCGCGCCCGCCGGGAGGGGCCGAAGGTCACCGATCCGAGGGGCCAAGGAAACGTCGGGTCGTCGCCGCTGCCGCTGCTGATGCGCGGCGGGTCGTGCCGACTCAGGCGGGCCGACCCCGTTTGAGCTCGAAGCCGGTCACATGACGGGCATCGCCGTCCCGCGGCGCGGTCGCCATCTCGATCTGCGCCCGCGCCTGGTCGAGGACCGGGGTGTCCGGATCGAGGACGGAGAGGTAGCGGTCGTGGGCGGCCAGTGCGCGAACGGCCGTGTCGAGTTGTTCCTCGACCTCGACGCCGTGGGTCGCCGCCGGACCGTTCTCGAACAACCACGACGGCGGGGCTTCCAGGGCGTCGTAGGCCTCGAGGACCGCCGCGGCGAACTCCATGTGGTCGCGTTGATTGGGCATGCCCGGCGCCCACTCGGGTCCACCGAAGAGCGAGACGATCACCTGCGGCCGCACCCGTTCGACGGTCTCGGTGATCTTGTCCCGCAACTCCGGCACGTTGCGGATGTCACTGTCGGGGAACCCCCAGAACTCCACCTCGTCCACGCCGACGATCGACGCGGACGCGCGCTGCTCCGCTTCCCGCAGGGGGCCGCACTCGGCGGGCGGCAGACCCTCGATGCCCCGCTCGCCGCTGGAGGCCAGCGCGTAGACGACGCGGCGGCCCTCGCCGGTCCAACGGGCGACGGCCGCCGCCATCCCGTACTCGGGGTCGTCGGGGTGGGCGACGAGCACGAGCGCGGTCTGCCAGTCGGTGGGGAAGGGGAGCAGCTGCGCCGTCACGGTTCTCAGCGCTCCCGGTCGAGATTGGCCATCTTCAGCACGTCGAGCCGGGCGTCCAGTTCGTCCTCGGTCAGCTTCTCGCCGACCAGGCCACGTTCGAGGACGGTCTCGCGGATGGTCTTGCCCTCCTTCAGTGCCTGCTTGGCGACGGCCGCTGCCTCCTCGTAGCCGATGGCGCTGTTGAGGGGGGTGACGATCGACGGCGAACTCTCCGCGAGCGTGCGCAACCGCTCGGTGTTGGCCTGCAAACCGGTAATACAGCGGTCGGCGAACAACCGCGAGACGTTCGCGAGCAGCTTCAGGGACTCGAGGACGTTGCGCGCCATCATCGGGATGTAGACGTTGAGTTCGAAGGCGCCGTTGCCGCCGCCCCAGGTGACTGCGGCGTCGTTGCCGATGACCTGCGCCGCCACCTGCGTGACAGCTTCGGGCAGAACGGGATTGACCTTGCCCGGCATGATGGAACTGCCCGGCTGCAGGTCGGGGAGCAGGATCTCGCCGAGCCCGGTGAGCGGACCCGAGCCCATCCAACGGACGTCGTTGGCGACCTTGGTCAGCGACACCGCGACGGTCTTCAACTGGCCGGAGAGTTCGACGAGCCCGTCACGGGCCGCCTGCGCCTCGAAGTTGTCCTTCGCGAGGGTGAGTGACTCGACGCCGGTGAGCGACACGAGTTCGGCGACCACCTTGGTGCCGAAGCCATCTGGCGCATTGAGGCCGGTGCCGACCGCGGTACCGCCGATGGGCAGTTCGCCGACGCGCGGGAGGGCGGCGGTGATGCGCTCGATGCCGGCCTCGACCTGACGCGCGTAACCGCCGAATTCCTGTCCGAGCGTGACCGGTACCGCGTCCATCAAATGCGTGCGCCCGCTCTTGACGACCTCACGCCATTCGGTTGCCTTGTCGGCCAACGTCTTCTGCAGATGTTCGAGCGCCGGGATCAGGTCGGTGACGGCGGCCTCGGTGGCGGCGACGTGCGTCGCCGTCGGGAAGGTGTCGTTGGACGACTGGGACATGTTGACGTGATCGTTCGGATGCACCTCGACGCCGTTGGACTTGGCGATCGACGCGATGACCTCGTTGGTGTTCATGTTCGAGCTGGTGCCCGAACCGGTCTGGAACACGTCGATCGGGAACTGGTCGTCGTGGCGTCCGTCCGCGATCTCGGTGGCCGCGGCGACGATCGCGTCGGCCTTCTCCTTGTCGAGCAGACCGAGGTCGGCGTTGACGGTGGCGCAGGCCGCCTTCAGCAGTCCCATCGCCCGGATCTGGGTCCGTTCGAGGGGGCGTCCGCTGATCGGGAAGTTCTCCACGGCACGCTGCGTCTGTGCCCGCCACAGGGCGTCGACGGGTACCCGGACCTCGCCCATGGTGTCGTGCTCGATGCGGTATTGCTCGCCCTGCGCGTCGGTCTGTGTTTCCTCGGTCATCGGCGTGCCTACTCCTTTGATCGAATCCTTATGCCGCTCAGCGGGACGTTGACGGCCCCACTCGGGTCGGTGAAAAAGTCGTTGCCCTTGTCGTCAACGACGATGAAGGCGGGAAAATTCTCGACCTCGATCTTCCACACGGCCTCCATGCCGAGTTCGGGGTACTCGATGATCTCCTGGCTCTTGATGCAGTCGAGCGCGAGACGTGCCGCGGGCCCGCCGATGGAGCCGAGGTAGAAACCGCCGTGCGCGCCGCACGCCTCGGTGACCTGCTTGGATCGATTCCCCTTGGCCAGCATGACCATCGAGCCCCCGGCGGCCTGGAACTGCTCGACATAGCTGTCCATCCGGCCTGCCGTCGTCGGACCGAACGATCCGGAGGCCATGCCTTCGGGGGTCTTCGCCGGCCCGGCGTAGTAGACCGGGTGGTCGCGCAGGTAGTCGGGCATCGGCTCGCCGGCATCGAGGCGTTCCTTGATCTTGGCGTGGGCGATGTCGCGCGCGACGACCAGCGGTCCGGTCAGCGACAGGCGCGTCTTGACCGGATACTGCGAGAGTTGCGCGAGGATCTCCGGCATCGGGCGGTTGAGGTCGACCTCGACCACCTCGCCACCCGAGATGTCCTCGGCCACACCGGCTGCGGGCATGTAGCGGGCCGGATCGGTCTCGAGCTGCTCGAGGAACACGCCGTCGGCGGTGATCTTGCCGAGGGCCTGACGGTCGGCCGAGCAGGAGACCGCGATCGCCACCGGGCACGACGCACCGTGGCGGGGCAGCCGGACCACGCGCACATCGTGACAGAAGTACTTGCCGCCGAACTGCGCCCCGATGCCGAACGACTGGGTCAGCCGGAAGACCTCCTCCTCGAGCTCGAGATCGCGGAAACCGTGCGCCGACATCGAACCCTGCGTGGGCAGGTTGTCGAGGTAGTGCGCCGACGCGTACTTGGCGGTCTTGAGCGCGAATTCGGCTGAGGTGCCGCCGATCACGACGGCCAGGTGGTACGGCGGGCAGGCCGCGGTGCCCAGCGAGCGGATCTTCTCGTCGAGGAACTCCAGGATGCTCGTCGGGTTCAGGATCGCCTTCGTCTCCTGGAACAGGAACGACTTGTTGGCGCTGCCACCGCCCTTGGCCATGAACAGGAACTTGTACTCCGGACCCTTGGGCCCCTGCTCGGTGGCGTAGATCTCGATCTGGGCGGGCAGGTTCGAGCCGGTGTTCTTCTCCTCGTACGTCGTCAGCGGGGCGAGCTGCGAGTACCGCAGGTTGAGCTGCGTGTAGGCGTCGTAGACACCGCGGGAGATGGCCTCGGCGTCGTCGGTGCCGGTCAGGACCCCTTCGCTCTTCTTGCCCATCACGATGGCGGTGCCGGTGTCCTGGCACATCGGCAGCACGCCGCCGGCGGAGATGTTGACGTTCTTCAGCAGGTCAAGGGCGACGAACCGGTCGTTGCCCGAGGCCTCCGGGTCGTCGATGATCTTGCGCAACTGCGCGAGATGAGCCGGGCGGAGATAGTGGCTGATGTCGTGCATGGCCTCCGCGGTGAGCCTCCGGATGGCCTCCGGGTCGACCTTCAGGAAGGTCCGACCGTCGACGGAGAACGTGGACACACCCTCGGTCGTGATCAACCGGTACGGGGTCTCGTCGGCGCCGGTCGGGAGCAGATCGGAGTAGAGAAACTCGGGGGCTGAGGCTGGTTTACTCACGGACCGCATCGTATCGCCCACGACATCGGCACCACGCCAGAGGTTGACTCGTGAAGTCACCGGTGTTGGTGTGGGGCCGATGTCGTGTCTCAGAGATCGATTCGGGAGTAGCCGCGGAGCTTGGCCGGCTTGTGGACGGCCTCGATGCGGCGGACGGTGCCGGACTTCGAGCGCATCACCAGCGACCGGGTCGTCGCGCCATTGGGCCGGTAGGTGACGCCGCGCAGCATGTCGCCGTTGGTGACCCCGGTGGCGCAGAAGAAGGCGTTCTCGCCGCTGACCAGGATGTCGTTGGTCAGCACCCGGTCCAGGTCGTGGCCGGCATCGATGGCCTTCTGACGCTCTTCGTCGTTGCGCGGCCACAGCTTGCCCTGGATCTCGCCGCCCATGCACTTCATCGCGACGGCGGTGATGATGCCCTCGGGAGTGCCACCGACGCCCATCAGCATGTCGACGGTGGAGTAGTCGTCGGCGGCGGCGACCGCACCGGCGACGTCACCATCGGAGATGAGGCGGATCTTGGCGCCGGCCTGCCGGATCTCACCGATGAGATCGGCATGACGAGGACGGTCGAGGACGATCACGGTCAGATCGGCGACGTCGATGCCCTTCGCCTTCGCGACCGAGTTGATGTTCCACTCGACGGACTCGTTGATGTTGATGGCGCCCTTGGCCTCGGGTCCGACAGCGATCTTGTCCATGTAGAAGACCGCCGACGGGTCGTACATCGTGCCGCGCTCGCTGACCGCGATCACCGAGATCGAGTTGGGGCGGCCCTCCGCCATCAGCGTGGTGCCGTCGATGGGATCCACGGCGACGTCACAGTCGGGGCCTTCGCCGTTGCCCACCTCTTCGCCGTTGTAGAGCATCGGCGCCTCGTCCTTCTCGCCCTCTCCGATGACCACGACACCGCGCATCGAGACCGACGACAACAGTTCGCGCATCGCGTCGACCGCCGCGCCGTCGCCGCCGTTCTTGTCGCCACGACCGACCCAACGACCGGCCGCGAGTGCAGCCGACTCGGTCACGCGGACCAACTCCATCGCGAGGTTGCGGTCCGGGGCCTGATGGGTGCTGACGGTCATGGGCAATCGACTCCTCTGTTCGGCGCGGGTCGACTCCAGCGGCGCCGAGTGATGGTGGCGGTGGTCTCGACCACCATCCTTGCATGTCACACCGGGCATTCGGTCAGTGACCCTGCTGGTGGGATACTCGGCGCCATGGCAGACAAACCCCGCATTCTGAACAACGGCAAGGACATGTTCTGGTCGTTGGTCCCGTTGCTCGCGCTGTGTGCGCTGGTGGCGATCGCGTCGGGGAATTGCTCGATCGGGGCCTCCAAGGACGTGGCCGACAGCAAGCTACCGCCGTTCGACGTGGTCAGCGCATTGAACGCCGACGCCGCCCAGCTCCCGTTCCCGATCCGTCGCCCGCCGACGCCGGAGGGCTGGCGG
Organism: Gordonia sp. BP-119; assembly: GCF_016924115.1. Lineage (NCBI taxonomy): Bacteria > Bacillati > Actinomycetota > Actinomycetes > Mycobacteriales > Gordoniaceae > Gordonia > Gordonia sp. BP-119. The sequence continues at coordinate 197,070 of NZ_JAFFZF010000002.1, read as the reverse complement.
CCCAACTCCGGTTCCTCGGACGCGATCGAGGGGCACCGGGTCAGCACGGTGGGATGGCTCAGCAGCGACGGCGCCTACGTCCAGCTCAGTCAGTCCGATGCGCCCGAGGACGTGTTCGTCCCCTACCTCGGCGGCGGTAGCGGGGGTGATTTCGCCGACATCTCCGGTACCGGTACGCGCCAGGCGGGCGGGCGGCAGTGGGTGACCTACGAGACGTCGGAGGGCAAGCGGTTCTGGATCACGGACCTGGGCAAGGTACGCATCGCGGTCCTGTCGCGCGGCAGCGACGCCGACATCGAGACGATCGCGTCGTCGGTCGTCGCCCAGCAGCCGCTGCAATTGGGGTAGCGCACTACTCGTGAGGACCCGGCCCGGAGTTCCTAGCGTCGTCGGCAGGAGGCGCTCATGGATGGGGGATCGGGGTTCGGCTTGCATCTCGTGTGGGCCAGGCTCGTGCTCGTCGCGGCCCTCGTGCTGCTCGTGGTGACCGTTCCGGTGCAACGGGCGGGCGCCATCGATGCGCTGACCGACCCGCGATCCGGGACCGTGGTGCCCGCACCCGGTCTTCCGTACATCGTCGGGCTGCCTCCGGATTCCGCTGTGGGGCGGCCGCTTTCCTCCTTGTCGAGGGGTGGGGAGGATCGTCGGCCGGTCCTCGCGCGGGTCGGTGCGCGACCGACCGCCGTGCACACGCGCATCAGTGTTCTCGACCGCGAGGCGCTCACCCGGTTCGACTGATCGGTCTCAGTCGTCCTCGGGGTCGTCGGGGTCGGAGCCGGTGCTGATGACCGCCTCGATGCGCTCGCGGGCACCGCGCAGGTGCTCCTCGCAGCGGGTCGCGAGGGCCTCGCCACGCTCCCAGAGCGCCAGCGAGGCGTCGAGGTCGAGTCCGCCGTGCTCTAGGGTGGTGACGATCTCGGCGAGTTCGTCGCGTGCTTCCTCGTAGCCGAGTTCCTCGATCGGAGTGGATGATTCGTCGGTGCTCACGCATTTCCTCCGTGTTCCGGCATGGTCGTGGGTTCGTCGACCCGGGCGGTTGCGGCGCCGTCGGCGACCCGGATGCGCAGGGGTGCACCCGCCGGCAGGTCCGCGAGCGTGCCGACCACATGAGGCGGGTCGGTGTCGGTGCGCTGTACCACCGCGTAGCCGCGCGCCAGGGTCTGCGCGGGACCGAGTGTCGACAGGCGCGCGCCGAGATGGTCGGTACGTCGTTCCTCGGAGTCGATGTGGCGCAACACATCTCGGCGCAAGGCGCGGACCAGCTCGGCCACTTGCCCGGCTTCGGAGTCCACGAGCACCCCGGGACGGGCGAGCACCGGCCGCGCCCGCAGCGCGGCGACGACGCCGGACTCGCGGCGCACCCAGTTGCGCAGGGCCTGCGCGCTGCGTCGACGCAGATCCGCGATGCCCGCGAGTTCGGCCTCGACGTCGGGAACGACCCGTTTCGCCGCATCGGTCGGAGTGGCGGCGCGCAGATCCGCGACGAGATCGAGCAGTGGATTGTCCGGTTCGTGCCCGATCGCGCTGACGACCGGGGTCCGGCACCGCGACACCGCGCGCAGCAACGCCTCGTCGGAGAACGGGAGCAGGTCTTCTACGCTGCCGCCGCCGCGCGCGATGATGATGACCTCGACATCGGGGTGGGCATCGAGGTCGGCCAGGTGGGTCAGGATGCGGGCGACCGCCGTCGGCCCCTGCACGGGGGCCTCGCGGATGTCGAAGCGCACGTTCGACCATCGAGCGGTCGCGACACTCACGACGTCGTGCTGCGCTGCGCTCGCGCGGCCACTGATCAGGCCGACGGCGCGCGGCAGGAACGGCAGCGGCCGTTTGAGCCGTGAATCGAAGAGGCCCTCGGCGGCCATGAGCTGTCGCAGCCGTTCGATGCGCAGCAACAGCTCGCCGATGCCCACGGCCCGGATCTCGCTGACCCGCAGCGACACCGTGCCGCGCCCGGTGTAGTAACTCGGCCGGCCCAGGACCACCACGGAGCTGCCGTCCGTCAGCGGGACCTCGGTGCGTGCCAGCAGGTCGGGGCTGCATGTCACCGAGATCGAGATGTCGGCAGCGGGGTCGCGCAGGGTGAGGAACGCGGTGCGGGTCCCCGGCCGCCGGCTGATCTGGGTGACCTGTCCTTCGACCCAGATCTGTCCGAGCCGATGGATCCAGTCGGCGATCTTGGTGTTCACCGTCCGGACCGGCCAGGGATGCTCGGCCGAGTTCGGTGACGAGGAACGTCGCGGTGTGTCGCTCGTGTCGGCCCCGGTCACGCTTCGGTGGAGCGCTTGTTCTGCGCGGCGATCCGGTTCTCGAGCATTGTCACGAACGGCGCGCGGTCGCGGCGGGATTTCTCATAGTCGACAAGTGCGATCAGGTCCTCGACGGCGACCGACCGCAGACGGGCCCGGAGTTGCGCGAGGGTGAGGGTGTCGTAGTCGATGAGCTCGACGATCTCGGGCCCGGAGCCGTCGGCGGAACTCACCGCCTCGGTGCCCGGCACCTCGGCCGCGACGACCTCGTCGGGGGTCGAGCTGTACAGCGCGAACCGCCCGGCATCGGCGCGCGGCGGTGCGGCGAGATCGGCGTCGGCGGCCGCCTCCTCGATCTCCTCGTCGATGGTCGTGGGCGACGGGGTCGTCGCGGCGGCCTTCGGCTTCTCGTCCTGCACAGACGTATCGGTGGTCTCCGCGGGCGCGGCGGGCGTGACCGGGTCGGGACCCGCTGCGTCGTCCTCGTCGAAACGTGCCCACTCGGGCTGTTCGTCGGGCCGGTCGAAGAGCATCTCCAGGGCGGCGTCGCCCTTGATGGCCAGTTCGGCGATGTTCTGTTGCGCCCGCATACCGGCCTGGAGGGTCTGGCTGATGGCGGTCATCGGCAACGTGATGAGCAGCGCCGGGAGTTTCCGTGTCTCCTCGAGGGCGGTGACGATCAGACCTGCGGCTATCCGGGCGGGGTACGGTGCGCGATCCATGCCAACACTCTGCCATCACGGGCAACGCCGCGTAACCCGTACCCTGGGAAGCATGTCTGAGACGAAGCGTGTCCTGCTCGCCGAACCCCGCGGCTACTGCGCTGGTGTCGACCGTGCGGTGGAGACGGTCGAGCGTGCCCTCGACAAGCACGGCGCTCCCGTCTACGTGCGCAAGGAGATCGTGCACAACCGGCACGTCGTGGAGACCCTGGCCGAGCGCGGGGCGATCTTCGTCGGCGAGACCGACGAGGTGCCCGAGGGCGCGTTGGTCGTGTTCTCCGCGCACGGGGTGTCCCCGCTGGTGCACCAGACCGCCGCCGAGCGCAACCTGCGCACCATCGACGCCACGTGTCCGCTGGTCACGAAGGTCCATCAAGAGGCGAAGCGATTCGCGCGCGACGACTACGACATCCTCCTGATCGGCCATGAGGGCCACGAGGAGGTCGAGGGCACCGCCGGCGAGGCCCCACAGCACATCCAGCTCGTCGACGGTCCCGACAGCGTGGACGCGGTCGAGGTCCGTGACGAGTCGAAGCTGGTCTGGTTGTCGCAGACCACCCTGTCGGTCGACGAGACCATGGAGACGGTCCGTCGACTCCGCGAGAAGTTTCCGCTGCTCAACGACCCGCCCAGTGACGACATCTGCTACGCCACCCAGAACCGGCAGGTCGCGGTCAAGGCGATGGCTCCCGAATGCGACCTGGTGATCGTCGTCGGATCGCAGAACTCATCGAACTCGGTGCGCCTCGTCGAGGTGGCCCTGCAGGCCGGCGCGAAGGCCGGCCACCTGGTCGATTACGCCCGTGAGATCGACGACTCGTGGCTCGACGGTGTGACGACGGTCGGGGTCACCTCCGGCGCGTCGGTGCCCGAGGTGCTGGTCCGCGGGGTTCTCGACTACCTGGCCGAACGCGGCTACGGCACGGTCGAGACGGTCAACACGGCCAACGAGACGCTGACCTTCGCGCTCCCGCGCGAGCTGCGCCCCGCACGTTCGTCCAGCTGACCTCGGGCCACGGCCCGGCGTCGACAGGTCAGAACTCGTCCGGGTCGAGCTTGCGCACCCGTCGATGGGGTAGTGCGATCGCGAGGACGGCGGCGATGACGATCGCCGCGACGGCGCTGCCGATGATCGCGACGTTGCGCGCGGAATTGTCCGGTGGCTGCGCCACGGGAGGTGCGGCGATGGGCGCCGAGGCCCGGTCCGGCTGCTGATCGGCCGGCAGCTCGGCGGTCAGGGCGGCGACCGGATCGACGACACCGTGTCCGATCCGCTGATCGCGCCCGGGGCCCGGGGAATGGGCGGTGGCGATGATGCGGTCCATCACCTCGCGCGCGGTCAGATCCGGGAAGCGGGCCCGGATCAGCGCGGCAGTGCCCGCGACGTACGGCGCGGCGAAACTCGTGCCGATCAAGGGCACCGGCCCGCCGTCGCTCTGCTGGGCCGACGCCAGCCGGCTCGAACCACGCCGGCTGTCCAGGCTCACGATGTCCGTGCCCGGCGCCGCGACGCCCACCCACGGGCCATGCAGGCTGAAATCGCTCGGCGAGCCGGTATCGGCGTCCACCGAGCCGACCGTCAGCACGTACGGCGAGTACCAGGCGGGACTGGCGACGGTCGCCACCGACCGCCATCCGTCGGGGTCGTCGGCGGCGGGAGCCGGATTCTGGTTCTGGCAGGCGCCGTCGCGCGTCAGGTTGCCGGCTGCCACGACGACCACGACGTTCCGGTCGTAGGCGTGCCGGATGGCCGCACCCAGCGCCCGGTCGTCGACCGAATCCGACGCCGACGCGCACGCCACCTCGGAGATGTTGATGACGGTGGCGCGTAGATCGACCGCGCGCACGATGGCGTGCGCCAGCGTCCGGACGGACCCGTAACCCGAGCCGACCACCGGCGCGGCGTCGTCCCGGGCGCGGTAGTTCTTCTTCTGGAAAGCGCTGCTGGACTGGCGGATCGAGATGATCGATGCCGCGGGCGCGACGCCGACGAACGCGTCGGCGGTGCTGGGCCGGGCGGCGATGATCCCGGCGACCAGGGTGCCGTGGGCGTCGCAGTCGTCGAGTCCGTTGCCGCCCGAGACGTAATCGCCACCGGCGACGACGCGACCGAGACGAGGATGGGGCGTCACCCCGGTGTCGATCACGGCCACTCGCTGACCCTGTCCGCGACTGAACCGCCACGCCTCCGGGAGATTCATCATCGCCTGTGCCGCAGTCGGTTTCGTCACGGTGCGGGTCAGTTCCGGGATGTTGCACAGGTGGCGTTGCTCGGTCGGTTCCAGCGGGGCGACCGGGGCCGACCGGACGAGGGCGCCGGGATCGATCCGAGGTGGGGTGACCGCAGCAGCGGGCGTCGCCGAGGCCCCGACGAGTGCCGCGACGAGGGTCGTCGCGAATACTCCGGCACCACGGACACGGTTGTCGCGCATCAGATCTCGCGGACCATTCGGTACAGGTCGAGCAGCCACAACAGCAGGGGCACGATGAGGGCGACGAGGATGTACTCGCCGATCTCGGCCCACCGACGCATCACGGGTGAGAAGTCCTGGTTCGGCGCGACGACCCCGAAGACGAGGGCGCCGATCACCACGAGGATGCCGAGGGCGAAACCGATCACCGGCCACTGATCGTCGCCGAACGCGAGACCGGTGATCAGGGTGATCACCACGAGCGATCCGCCGATGACGAGGATTCCCGCCTGGAACAGGTCGCTGTGAGAGCGGCCCCGCAGACACAGCACGACGCCGATGATCGCGGCGTAGACGGCGTTGCGCCATTCGAACCCGGCGAGAGGGGCGGCGGTGAGCACGGCCGCGATGGCGGTGACGACGGTGAGCCCGCCGACGATGCCGGTCAGGTACGCGTTGGCGAGGTAGGAACGCCGTTCCAGCGCATCGGCTTTGGGAAGGGCGGTCGCGCCGATCGCCCCGATGCCCTCGATGGCCGGTCGCGGTTCGATGTCCTTGACGTCGATGGCGGCACCCGCGGTCGGCACCGGGGGCAGCGGCAGTTTCGCGAGCAGGATCGTCGTGCGGGGAGCCAGACCGATGCACAGCAGACCGACCGCGGCGATGACGGCGGCGACATCGGCCACCGGCGCATCGATGAGGAGTCGCGCCCCACAACCGGTGGCGCCGAGCAGCGCCGCGCTGGTCACGGCGCTGTGTGCGGTCGCCCCGGCCGCGGTCATGCGGTAGCTGACCACGGCGGCGGCGAGGGTGAACGCGAAGCCCAGGGTGAGGTGTGCGGCGCCGTATGACCCGGGCGTCACGATCATCCCGGTCACGAAGGCCATCGGCGCGGCACACAGGGACAGCACCGTCGAACTCTGCTCGTCGCGGTAGTAGCGGGACACGATCGTCGAGGCGGTGACGAATCCGACGACCGCCAGCCCGGACAACCCGGCGAACCACAGGGCGCCGGTGCCGGAGCGGACGGCGGCCAGGGACGCCGCCGCCGCGACCGCGGCGACGAGTGCCAGGGCGTAACCGACCTTGCGGGCGGACGCCGCGGTCCAGTCGACGAACTGCGATTCGTTCAATCGGGCGACAGCGTCGACCACGTCGTCGAACAGCACCGGGGACTCCCCGGTTCGCGTGGAGGTCAACAGCAGCAGATCGCCGTCACGGATTCCCGACTCCGACAGCGACCGGTGCAGGGGCAGCGGGTCCTGTCCGACGAGCGCGAGCGTCCACTTGTTCTGCCGGTCGTGCGGTCGGCCGGGATTGCGGGCGTCGGCATCCGGGTCGTCGGGGTCCGACCTCGTGGGATTGCGCGATTCGATCTGGGCGACAAGGTCACCGATGAGTCCGGCGATGGGGATGCCGGCCGGCAGTCCGACGTCGAGTTGGGTGTTGCCGCCCAGCACGGACACCCGTACGAGTTGAGGCTCGACGGCCCCCTCACCCCGCCGGCGGTCCCCGGTGTCCGCGTCGGCAGCGGTGGCCGGGTACCCCGGTGCGAATCCGTCCACAGACGACATCAGGTCAATCCTCCCCCTAGATTCAGCAGCTAACATAGCCAACCGCGGCGGGTTCGACCGCCCGGGGATACACAGCGCGACATGTCAGGGGGGACGTGTGGTCACGACGACGGAGGGCTTTGTGCGTCGCCCGCGCATCACGCCCCCACGCACGCCCGGAGGCGAGGTCAACATCCAGGCGCCGCCGGATGTGCCGCGGGTGGTGCCCGGCGGCCTCCTGATGAAACTGCTGCCGGTGGTGATGGTCGTCGCCGTCGTCGGCATGGTGGCACTGATGGTCGTCACCGGTGGGCGCAACATCCTGACCAACCCGCTGTTCATGATGTTCCCGCTGATGATGCTGATGTCGATGTTCGGCATGTTCGCCGCCGGCGGCCGTGGCGGGGGCAAACGCGCCGGAGAACTCAACGAGGAACGCAAGGACTACTTCCGCTATCTCGGCCAGCTGCGCGGCCAGGTCTTCGAGACCGTCGACAACCAGCGCGCGGCACGCACCTGGAGCCACCCGGACCCGCGTGCGCTGCTCGACGTGATCGGCAGCAGGCGCATGTGGGAACGCCGCCCCAGCGACGCCGACTTCGCCCATGTGCGCGTCGGGGTGGGTGTCCAGCGACTCGCCACGCGGCTCATGCCGCCGGAGACCGGGCCCCTCGAGGACATCGAGCCGGTGTCGATGGTGGCCCTGCGCCGGTTCGTGCGCACGCACTCCGCGGTGTACCGCCTGCCCACCTCGATCTCGCTGCGCGGCTTCCCGGCCATCAACATCGAGGGTGCGCGGCAGGAGACCCGCGAACTCATCCGGTCGATGGTCGTGGAGCTGTGTGCGTTCCACGGTCCCGATCATCTGCACATCGGCATCGTGACCGGTGATCCGGCGGGGGAGGCCTGGGACTGGGCGAAATGGCTTCCGCACGTGGGACATCCGACGCTGCGCGACGGCGTCGGGGCGATGCGGATGATCTATCCGACGCTGGCGGACCTCGAGAACTCGATGGCCGCGGACCTCCTCGAGCGCGGCCGGTTCAGCCGGTCGGCGCCGCCGAACGCCAACCGCGCACACCTCGTGGTGATCATCGACGACGGTTACGTCGTCGGCGACGAGCGGATCATCAACGACGCCGGCATGGAAGGCGTCACGATCCTCGACCTGACCGCGCCGCCGGACGGTCTCGCGGTGCGGCGCGGGCTGCAACTCGTCGTGCGCGGGGGCAAGGTCTCCGCGCGCAGTGCCGCCGGCGTCGAGGAGTTCGCCGACATGGACTCGTTGACGATTCCCGAGGCGGAGGCGATCGCCCGGCGCATGGCGCGCTACCGGCTGGCCACCGCGGCGACGCTGGCCCACCTCGAGTCCGAGGCGACCTCGGCCGACCCCGGCCTGCCCGCGCTGCTGGGCATCGACGACGCCGCACGCTTCGATCCGGCGACGGCCTGGCGCGGTCGTACCGGCCGGGAGCGCCTGCGCGTGCCGATCGGTTACACGCCGACCGGCGCGCCCGTGGAGATCGACATCAAGGAGAGCGCGCACGGCGGCATGGGTCCGCACGGGCTGTGCATCGGCGCCACCGGATCGGGGAAGTCGGAGTTCCTGCGCACGCTGGTCCTGGCGATGCTGGCGACTCATTCGCCGTCGGAGCTGAATCTCGTGCTCGTCGACTTCAAGGGCGGCGCGACGTTCCTGGGCCTGGAATCCGCGCCGCACGTCGCCGCGATCATCACGAACCTCGAGCAGGAACTCTCGATGGTCGACCGGATGAAGGACGCGCTCTCGGGCGAGATGAACCGGCGCCAGGAGGTGTTGCGGGCGGCGGGCAACTACGCCAACGTCGCCGACTACGAGCGCGCCCGCGCCTCGGGGGTGCGCCTCGATCCGCTGCCGGCGCTTTTCATCGTCGTCGACGAGTTCTCCGAACTGCTCTCGCAGAAGCCCGATTTCGCCGAACTGTTCGTCGCCATCGGTCGTCTGGGTCGCTCGCTGCACATCCATCTGCTGCTCGCCTCGCAGCGGCTGGAAGAGGGCAAGCTGCGTGGCCTGGACTCGCACCTGTCCTATCGGATCGGCCTGAAAACGTTCTCCGCCAACGAGTCCCGCTCGGTTCTCGGTGTTCCCGACGCCTATCACCTGCCGAGCGTCCCGGGTTCGGCATACCTCAAGTGCGATTCGGCGGACCCGATCAGGTTCAACACCTCCTACGTGTCGGGGGCCTACTACTCGCCGACGGTCACGGAGTCGGCCGATCCGACGACCACGGCGTCATCGCGTCGCGGAAACCTCAAGGTGTTCACCGCACTTCCGGTGCCGCTGGACGAGGGCGCGTCGCGTTCGCTGCTCGACCAGGCCGAGAGCCTGCTCGACGAGGAACCGCCGGCACCCGAGGCGCCCACCGAGTTCGAGCCGGTCTCGGCGCAGGTGCCCACGCTCATGGAGACCATCGTCGAACGCATGGAGCACGCGGGCCCGCCGGCTCACCGCGTGTGGCTGCCGCCGCTGGACGACTCGCCCACCGTGGAACATCTTCTCGGCGAGCGGGACTGGTCCCACCCGGCGGTGCCGGGGCATCTCACGGTTCCGATCGGCGTCGTCGATCGGCCCTACGACCAGCGACGCGACCCGCTCGTCATCGACCTCGCGGGGGCCGCGGGCAACGTGGCGGTGGTCGGCGGTCCGCAGTCGGGCAAGTCGACGACGCTGCGCACGATCATCATGTCGGCCGCCGCGTCCCACACGCCCGAACAGGTGCAGTTCTACTGTCTGGACTTCGGCGGCGGCAGTCTGGCCGGTCTCGCCGGCCTCCCGCATGTCGGCTCGGTCGCCTCGCGCGGCGACATGGACGCGGTCCGCCGTACGGTCGCCGAGGTGGCGGCCGTGGTCCGGTCGCGCGAACTGCTGTTCACGCGGCTGGGCATCGAGTCGATGCGCGACTACCGGTCCCGCCGGGAAGCGTGGTTCCGGTCCGGCGTCACCTCGCCGGCGTCGGACCCGCTGGCGCAGGACCGGTTCGGCGACGTGTTCCTCGTCCTCGACGGCATGAACGTGCTGCGGACCGAACTGGAATCGCTCGAGGAACAGATCACCGCGATCGTGGCCCAGGGGTTGAGCTACGGCGTCCACGTCATGGTCACCGCATCCCGGTGGGCCGAGGTGCGCCCGGCGGTCCGCGATCTCATGGGTACCCGGATCGAGCTGCGGCTGGGCGACCCGATGGATTCCGACATGGGTCGTCGCGCCGCCGCCCTGGTCCCGCAGAACCGACCCGGTCGCGGCCTGACCGGGCAGGAGCTGCACATGCTGATCGCGCTGCCCCGGCTCGATTCCGTCAGCAGTGCCGAGTCGTTGCCCGCGGGCGTCGCCCAGTCGGTCGAGAAGCTCACCGCCGCCTATCCGGGCCGCTCGGCGATGGCCGTGCGCAAGCTGAGCACCGCGATCGACTACGCATCGGTGCAGCGCGCGGTTGCCGCCGCCGGGCTGACGCTGGCACCCAATCAGGTGGCGATCGGTGTCGGCGAGCTCGAACTCGCCCCGGTGGTCCTCGATTTCACCGCCCAACCGCATTTCATGGCGTTCGCCGACGTCGAGCACGGCAAGACCAACCTGCTGCGGACGATCGTCACCGGGCTGGTCGCGGGTGCCACACCCGAGCAGGTGCGCATCGTCTTCGTCGACTACCGCCGCACGATGCTGGGGATCATCGACGGCGATCATCTCGCCGGCTACGCGAGTTCGCCCGACCGCGCGGCGTCGATGATGACGGAGCTGGCGGCGTATCTGAAGAACCGGATGCCACCCGAGGACGTGACCGTCCAGCAACTGCGGGACCGCACCTGGCTCGAGGGCCAGCCCGAGGTGTACGTGGTGGTCGACGACTACGACATGGTCGTCACCTCGACCGGCAATCCGATGCTGCCGATCGTCGAACTGGCCTCCCATGCGCGCGACATCGGGCTGCACATCGTGCTCGCCCGACGTTCCGGCGGCCTCGGTCGGGCGATGTTCGATCCGCTGATCGCGCGCCTCAAGGACCTGTCGTCGGACATCCTGCTGATGAGCGGTGACCGGGACGAGGGATTCATCACCGGCCGGTCGAGGATGCAGACGCTGGTGCCCGGCCGCGGCGAACTGGTGTCGCGCGTCCGGCCGCAGGAGATGATCCAGGTCGCCCATCTCCCGATCGGCGACTAGGGGTGGGTCGGGCCGGATGACACAGCCGGGCGAGGTGCAACCGATCGGCGACGGGATCCGTCCGATGGTGGTCGATCTCGCGTTCGGGACGCCGCTGGCCCATGACCCGGAGCACGGGCTGCGCCGGGTGGATCGCGATGTGCGGCCGCTGCTCGAGTCGGTGGACCAGATGAGTGTCGTGGTCGACGGTCGGCGCGAACACCTGCGGCAGGTGTGGCGGCGGGTCTTCGCCGGCCTCGACTTGCCCGCGGGCCGACCCCTCGTCGTCGGGCACCCGAGCACCTGGGGACCCCGTCGGGCATCGACGCTCGCCGACCTCGGCGACGGCCGCGCGCCGGTGGCACTCCTACCGCGGGCGGTGCTCGTCGCGCGCAGTCACGCCGACCTCACCGTGCGGCGGTGCGCCGTCGTCGAGACCACACATCTCCCGCGGCCGCCCGCCGATCCCGGCCACCCGCGACCGGCGTGGTGGGACGTGCAGATCGTCGGACGCGGTCCGGACGGCTGGGTGATCGAGCGCTCCGGGCTCATCCGTCCCGGCGCCGACCGTGCGCCGCGCTCCTCGCCGAACGCGGACGGCCTCGACGTCATCGACGACTCGGTCGAGGCGGTGTTCGTCGACGGGGACCGCCCGGACGAGGTGTCCGCGGCGATCGGCGTCATCGCCGGGCACGCGGTCGCGGGACGCGTGGTCGCCGTCGACCGCGAGCTCGTGGTCCGGCTCGGCCACCGCACCGGCGGTGCGGACGAGGACACGATGGCCCCGGGCGCCGATCCCGGACCCTCGCTCCCGGTCGGCGCCACCCGGCGCCGGTCGGGGACGCTGCTCGCCGCGGCGGTGATGGCGATCCTGGTCGTGAGCGGTGCGATCGGGGTGGGACTCTGGCAGCGCGGCACCGCACCGGACGCGGCGTCGACGGAGGTCGGCCTCGGGCGTGCGACGCTGGCGGTGCCCGGCGACTGGCGGCAGTCCGAACAGCGGACCCCGAGCGGTTCGGCCGACGACCCCTCGACCACTCGCGCGGTGTTCGTCGATCCCGACGACGGCCGGCGCATCATCGCCGTCCTCACCGAGGTGCGCGCCGGCTCCACCCGGGAATCGGTCGCGGGGAGCCTGCGCAACCGGATCGAGCAGCGCGGCGACGACGTCGTCACCGAGTTCTCCGCCGCCACCCGGTTCGGCGGGCGGGACGTGATCGGCTACCGCGAGTCACCGGCCTCGGGCGGCGCGATCCGCTGGTACGTCGTGGTCGACGATGGTCTGCAGGTCTCGATCGGCTGTCAGGCGGGTACCGCGGCCGAATCCGCCGACGACGAGTGCGCGGCGGCGGTGCGGTCGGTCCGGGTGTCGCCGTCGTCGTGAGGCCGAGTCCGTTTTGACCCTGACCAGCGCGGTCGCGTAGCCTGGATCGCTGGTGCTCGGCGCCCGGCGCACAGCTGTGTGTCCAGGTCAGCGGAGGCCCGGGTCCCCACTGGTCGCCGGGAACAACCTCTGCCGTGCACCCGACCAGCATCCATTCGACAAGAGTTGAGGACAACTGTGCCTACCTACACCCCGAAGGCCGGTGACATCACGCGTACGTGGCATGTCATCGACGCCGAGAACGTGGTGCTCGGCCGGCTGGCCGTGCAGGTCGCGAACCTGCTTCGCGGCAAGCACAAGCCGACCTACGCCCCGCACATGGACGGCGGCGACTTCGTCGTCATCATCAACGCGGAAAAGGTCGCGCTGACCAGCAACAAGGCTGATCGCAAGCTGAACTACACCCACTCGGGGCACCCCGGTGGCCTGAAGTCCCGCACCACCACCGAGCTGCTCGCAACCTACCCCGAGCGGGTCATCGAGAAGGCCGTCAAGGGCATGCTGCCGTCGACCAAGCTCGGCCGCGCCATGGCCTCGAAGCTGAAGGTCTACGCCGGCCCGAACCATCCGCACGCGGCCCAGCGCCCCGTCCCCTTCGAGATCAAGCAGGTGGCCCAGTGAGCAACGAGAACATCAACGACGCCGTCGAGGCCGTCGACGAGGCTGCCGTCGAGGTCGTGGAGGCCGTCGAGGTCGCCGCTGACGACTACGACGCCGCTGTCGTCGAAGAGGTCCGCGAGCCGGTCGTCATCGACCGTCCGATCCAGACCGTCGGCCGCCGCAAGGAGGCCGTCGTCCGCGTTCGCCTGGCGCCGGGTTCCGGTGAGTTCACCCTCAACGGCCGTTCGCTGGAGGACTACTTCCCCAACAAGGTGCACCAGCAGCTGATCAAGGCCCCGCTGGTCACCGTCGAGCGCACCGAGTCGTTCGACATCTACGCCAAGCTCGTCGGCGGCGGCCCCTCGGGCCAGGCCGGCGCGCTGCGTCTCGCCATCGCGCGTGCGCTCATCGAGGTCACCCCGGAGGATCGTCCCGCCCTGAAGAAGGCCGGCTTCCTCACCCGTGACCCGCGTGCGGTCGAGCGCAAGAAGTACGGCCTCAAGAAGGCCCGCAAGGCGTCGCAGTACTCCAAGCGCTGATCTTGGCACGCCTTTTCGGAACCGACGGCGTCCGAGGCCTGGCCAACGACGAGCTCACCCCCGAGCTCGCGTTGCGCCTGGCCTCGGCCGCCGCGGTCGTTTTCGCAGAGAGTTCGGCGACCGATTCGCACCGGCGTCCGCGCGCGGTCGTCGGACGTGATCCGCGCGCATCCGGCGAGATGCTGGAAGCCGCGGTGTGTGCGGGGCTCGCCGCCACCGGAGTCGACGCCATCTGCGTCGGCACCGTGCCGACCCCGGCGGTCGCCTTCCTGACCGCGGACTACCACGCCGACTTCGGCGTGATGATCTCCGCGTCGCACAACCCCATGCCCGACAACGGGATCAAGTTCTTCTCCGGCGGCGGGCACAAGCTCGACGACGCTGTCGAGGACCGCATCGAAGCGACCATGGACGGCGAGTTCATCCGCCCGATCGGGGCTGCGGTGGGCCGGATCGTCGCTGCGCCGGACGCCGGCGACCGCTACCGGCGCCACCTCGCACAGGCCGTCGACACCCGCCTCGACGGATTGACCGTGGTCGTCGACTGCGCGCACGGCGCGGCGTCGGAGCTCGCTCCGCAGGTCTACGCCGACGCCGGGGCGACGGTCATCGCGATCCACGCCGAGCCGGACGGCCTCAACATCAACGCCGACTGCGGGTCCACGCACATGGACAAGTTGCAGGCGGCCGTGCTCGAGCACGGAGCCGACCTCGGACTCGCTCACGACGGTGACGCAGACCGCTGTCTCGCAGTCGATTCCACGGGTCAGATCGTCGACGGCGATGCCATCATGGCCGTGCTGGCGACGTCCCTGAAAGACCAGGGCAAGCTCCACGACGATGTGCTCGTCGCGACCGTCATGAGCAATCTCGGACTGCACATCGCCATGCGCGAGGCCGGGATCACCGTGCACACCACCGGGGTCGGGGACCGGTACGTCCTCGAGGAACTACGGCGGGGTGGTTATTCGATCGGCGGGGAACAGTCCGGTCACATCGTCGTCCCGGGTTCGGGCACGACGGGTGACGGCATCCTGACCGGGCTGATGCTGATGGCGCGGATGGCCGCCACGTCGACGCGGCTCGCCGACCTGGCCGGCATCGTGACGGTGCTGCCGCAGGAGCTCATCAACGTGCGCGTCGGCGACAAACACGCAGTGGCCCAATCGCAATCGGTGAAAGAAGCGGTCGTGGCCGCCGAAGCCGAACTGGGGGAGACCGGTCGCGTCCTGCTGCGTCCGTCGGGAACCGAGCAACTCGTCCGCGTGATGGTCGAAGCCGCGACCGCCGATCAGGCGCTGGCGGTGGCCGGCCGTCTGGCCGACGTCGTCCAGGGGGCCGGGGCATGACCGGTGGGGCACCGCGCGCGGTCCTGTTCGACTTCTCCGGCACCCTGTTCCGCTTCGAGGCGCGCGACGAGTGGTTCGCCGACCTGCGCGACGACTCCGGTGCCGAGTTCGACCGCGACCGTCAGGCGGACATCATCCGGCGCATGGTCGCACCCGTCGGTCTGCCCGACGGCGTCGTCGGTGCCGACCAGGATGCCTGGGAACGTCGTGATCTCGACCCGGCGCTGCATCGGACCGGTTACCTGGCGTTGCTGCGCACGGTCGGGATGAGCAATGCCGACCACGCGAACGCTCTCTACAACCGGGTGCTCGACCCGTCCTCGTGGGTTCCGTTCGCCGACACCGTCGCGGTGCTGCAGAAGCTCGGTGCGGCAGGGGTTCCGGTCGGCATCGTCAGCAACATCGCCTTCGACCTGCGCAAGGTCCTGGCCCTGCACGGCGTCGAGGACCTCGTCGCCGCGTTCGCGCTGTCGTACGAGGTCGGGGCGATCAAACCCGACCCCCGGATCTTCCGCGCCGCGCTCGACCCGCTCGGCGTGCCGGCCGATGAGGTGCTGATGGTCGGGGACAGCGAGACCGCCGACGGCGGGGCGCGCGCCCTCGGCTGCGCGTTCGCGCTGGTCCACGACGTCCCGGCCGCCGACCGGCCCACCGCTCTGCTCGACGCCGTGACCTCGAACGGCATCGAACTGCCCGACTGAGCGCTCGTCTGATGCCGCTCTGGCGCCTCGTGCCTCCGTACGCGACAATTCCCTGCGTGTCCGGAGAAGTCCCGGGAACCGACGGCCGCTGCCGTGCGTCCAAGAATGCAGGCCGCGCGGACGGGATCGCGGTGAACTGGTGGGCGCACGTCGGGGAGGGGTGACATGAACGGCAACGGTGCGGACGGTGTCGGGTCGCGCCCGATCTCGATGGACACCGCCGCGGTGTCCGCGGTGTCGGCGTACTACCGCAGGTCCTCGCTGGTGCTGTCGGCGGTCGCCGACGATCTGGCCGCACACGACTTCGGGACCTGGGCTCGGGAGTCGATCGCAGCAGACGGGAACCCGGTCGCCTTCGGGCCGTCGGCCGCGGCGTACGCCGAGATGAGCGCGACGCTGTCGCGCCGGTTACGGGTGCAGGCCACGGCCGCTGCGGCGCTCGCTGACACTCTCCGTAACAGTGCGCTGACCATGGCGGACGGGGATCGGCGCGTGGCGGGCGAGATCTCGCGAGCGCTGCCGCCTTCGGAGGTGGACGTCCGGTGAGGCGCGGCGCGGACTCGCTGTCGGTGCTGAGGTCCGACGCCCGGGGTGGCGTCGAGACGTTGATCGAACTCGTGGCGGCCGGGCGTCTGATGGGGGTCGCCGCCCCCGACGATGTCACCCTCCGCAACGGACTCCGCGTGGTCGACGGATTCGACATCGCGGCCTTGTCCGCGGACAGCCGCGCCCTGGTGTCGGCGCACCGGGCCGTGTCCGAACAACTCCACCATCTCCCCGAACAGCAGGTCCGCCTCGACGACGGCTGGAACAGCGAGTCCGCGGCCGTCGCCCTCACGACGGTCATCGACCATCAGCGTCGCGCCGAATCGGATCTGCACATCCTGCGCACGCTCACCGACGCCACCTCGGCCGCGGCGTCGGGCATCGACCGCCTGCTGCGCACCTTCTATCTGGCCGTCGCCCGGTTGTCGGCACCGACCGCGGCCGGGGTGCTGCCGGCGGAACTGCCGCAGGCGGTGCTCACCGGTCGCGTGCCGATCGGGGTGGCGGTCGAGGACATCTCGTCCCGGCTGGCCCTGTTCAGCACCTCGCTCGAGACGACGACCCGCGGGATCGTCGGAATCCTCGACCTCCTGAACCGGTCCGTCGACGGCATCGACGACGAGGCTTATCCGGTCGACGCCGGGCCCCCGGGCGCCGTCCCGGTCGTGTCGCCGGGATCACCGTCCGCGGCGGCACCGGCGCAGACCGTCGCCGCGCCCGCACCGGGACCCCAGACCTGGATGGCCGAATCGACCACCGATGCCCGACCGGCGGAAACCGGGGCGGCGACCGCCGCGGCACGATCAGAGCCCCCGGTGTCGATGTCAGGTGTCGCCGCGTCCGAGCCCCCGGCGTCCGTACGGTCGTCGGAGCCCGACGAGTCGGCGCGCGCATCCCGCGACGACGGCGTCGACGTCCCGTTCCGGCTGGGCGGCGCCGAGGGACACGACGCGCCCGTCGCGTCGGGGCCGACGGCATCGGCCACCGTCGAGGCGGCAACCGGGGCGGTCGCCGAAACCGAAGCCGCGGAACCGAATCGGTCGGAACAGAATCGGTCGGGGCCGGAACCGGAGGCATCGCCGGACCGATCGTCGGGTGATCTGGCGTTGGCGGGTGACCAGTGAACCTCGCCGACCAGATCGAGGCCCTCGCCCGCACCGCGACCGCCGGCGTCGCGGAGGCGTCACACGTGTTCTCCGCTCGACAGCGGGACCTCGAACTCGCCATGGACGAGCATCGCCGCAACGCGGTGCGGTCGGAGACGCAGCAGCTCCGGGACGAGCTCGAGAACGCCGCCGACGCCGCGGACGCCACCCCGGGCATCATGTTGCCGGCCGACGTGGCCGACGCCAGTCCCCATCTGCCGCCGCGCAACACATAGGCTGTCTGCTGTGCCAGGCAAGAAGCAGCAGAAGCCGACGCAGTCGCCCGCGAAGCTGATGAAGGCGCTCGCCCGACGCGGCCCCCATCGCGTGTTGCGCGGCAACCTCGGGATCGTCGGGACCCCGGGTGTCGTGTTCACTCCCGCCGAGGGCGAACGACTCCCCGCCATCGCGTTCGGGCACGGGTGGATGACGTCGGTCGAGCGCTACCGCGACCTGTGCCACCACCTCGCGTCCTGGGGCATCGTCGTCGCCGTCCCGGCGGGTCAGCGAGGCGTGCTCGCGTCCGACGACACGATGGCCGCCCAGCTCCGTTCAGCGCTGTCGATCGTGACCCGGGTCCCGCTCGGCTTCGGCGAGATCACCGTCGACCCGCGCAAGATCGGGTTCGCCGGCCACGGCTTCGGTGCCGCCGCAGCGGTATTGGCCGCGTCGGAGGGCGTGCTGCACGGTCAGCCGCAACCGCCGGCCCGGGGGGTGGTCGCACTGTTCCCGGCGCCGACGACTGCGCAACTCCTGCCCGCGGCCCGCCGGGTGAGTGCTCCGGGACTCATCGTGTCGGCGATCGGCGAACTCGACACCATCGACGGCAACGCCCTGCCGCTGGCACAGGCGTACGGGTCGGAGTCGGCCGCCGATCCCCGTCCCGGTGTGGTGCTGCGTACCCCGCCGGCCGCGACGTCCCGCGGGCTGATCGAGCACCGGTCGATCAAATCACTCCTCGGCGGCAACGGCGCCGACAAGAAGACGCACACCGCCGCACGCGCCCTGACCACGGGATTCCTGCTGCACACCCTCGACGACGACAGCCGGTACAAGGCCTTCGCCGACGCCGACACCGAGCTCGGCAAGGTGCCCGCGGTGGACCTCGACGATCCGCCGGAGATCCAGGACAAGATCGCCAAGTTGCTCGGCGCGAAAGAACGCAAACGCCGCCGCGCGGCGAGCCCGGTGCCGTCCCGGGCCCCGAACGCGGTGGTGCCCGACACCATTGAGTGACGTCCGTGCCGCGGCACCCGACGGCGGCCTGCTGTGACCCCCGCTCGGCACCCGACGCGCCGCGCTGCCGCCCGCGCGTCCGCAGGTACCCTGACTAGCTATGTGTGGAATCGTGGGATACGTGGGGCGGCGCGATGCCCTGGACATCGTCGTCGACGCGTTGCGGCGGATGGAATACCGCGGGTACGACTCGGCGGGCGTCGCGATCCTCGACGGTGAGGGAAGCACTGCGATCCAGAAGAAGGCACTCCGGCTGGAGAACCTCGAGAAGCAGATCGCCACGGTCGGGCGCGAGTCGCTGTCGGGCACGACCGGGATCGGACACACGCGGTGGGCCACGCACGGCAAGCCGACCGATCGGAACGCGCATCCGCACGCCAGTGACGACGGCAAGCTCGCCGTCGTCCACAACGGCATCATCGAGAACTACGCCGAGCTACGCGCCGAACTCGAGGACGACGGCATCGAGTTCGTGTCCGAGACCGACACCGAGACCGCCGTGCACCTCGTGTCGAAGTACTACGCGTTCGGGCCGACCGCCGGCGACTTCGTGGCGAGCGCGTATGCGGCGCTGCGTCGCCTCGAAGGTGCGTTCACGCTCGTGTTCACCCATGCCGACCACGCGGACACCATCGTCGCCGCGCGGCGGTCGACCCCGCTCGTGGTGGGTGTCGGGCAGGGCGAGATGTTCCTCGCGTCGGACGTCACGGCCTTCATCGAACACACCCGGGACGCGGTCGAGCTCGGCCAGGACGAAGTCGTGGTGATCACCGCCGACTCGTACACGGTCACCGACTTCGACGAGAACGCCCGGGACGGCAAGCCGTTCCACATCGACTGGGATCTCGCGGCCGCGGAGAAGGGCGGCTACGACTTCTTCATGCTCAAGGAGATCGCCGAGCAGCCGCGCGCGATCGCCGACACCCTCCTCGGGCACCTGCAGAACGGTCGCATCGTGCTCGACGAGCAACGCCTGACCGACGACGATCTGCGCGACGTCGACAAGGTGTTCGTGGTGGCCTGCGGCACCGCCTACCACGCCGGGCTGCTCGCCAAGTACGCGATCGAGCACTGGACGCGCCTCCCGGTCGAGATCGAACTCGCCAGTGAGTTCCGCTACCGCGACCCGGTTCTCGACCGGTCGACCCTGGTGGTGGCCATCTCGCAGTCCGGTGAGACCGCCGACACGCTCGAGGCGGTCCGGCACGCGAAGGACCAGAAGGCACGCGTCCTCGCGATCTGCAACACCAACGGGGCACAGATCCCCCGGGAATCCGACGCGGTTCTCTACACCCACGCGGGCCCCGAGATCGGCGTCGCGTCGACGAAGTGCTTCCTCGCGCAGATCGTCGCCGCCTATCTCGTGGGGCTCGCGCTTGCGCAGGCACGCGGCACGAAGTACGCCGACGAGGTCGCCCGCGAGTTCGCGGCCATCGAGGCGATGACCGACTCGGTCGCGCAGGTGCTGGACACGATGGAGCCGGTCCGGGAGCTGGCGCGTTCGCTGGCGCACCACAACACGGTGCTGTTCATCGGCCGGCATGTCGGGTATCCGGTGGCGCTCGAGGGCGCTCTCAAACTCAAGGAACTCGCGTACATGCACGCCGAGGGGTTCGCGGCCGGCGAGCTCAAGCACGGGCCGATCGCGCTGATCGAGGACGGGCTCCCGGTGATCACGGTCATGCCCTCGCCGGACGGCCGCGCCGTGCTGCACTCGAAGATGGTCAGCAACATCCGCGAGATCCAGGCCCGCGGAGCCCGCACGATCGTCATCGCCGAGCCCGACGACGCGGCCGCCCGTGCCGTCGCCGACGAGTTCATCCCCATCCCGAAGACGCCGACGCTCCTGCAACCGCTGGTCTCGACCGTGCCGCTGCAGGTGTTCGCGGCGAGCGTCGCCCAGGCCCGTGGCTACGACGTCGACAAACCGCGGAACCTGGCCAAGTCGGTGACCGTCGAATAGCGGTTCCGCATGCCGATCCGGTACCTGACGGCCGATGAGGTCCGCGCCGCCGAGCGGGCGACGGGGAACCTGCTCACCGACGGCGTCCTGATGCGCCGGGCGTCGCACGGCGTCGCCCGGGTGATCGCGGCAGAGCTGAGCCGGACCGGCGGATGTTATGGACGGCCGGTCGGGCTGGTCGTCGGTGCGGGGGACAACGGCGGCGACGCGCTGTTCGCCGGTGCCGAGCTGTGCCGCCGCGGCGTGCGGGTCGACGCGGTCCTGCTCGCCCCGGACCGCGCCCACGCCGCCGGGCTGCGGGCATTCCGCGCCGCCGGCGGACGGATCGGCGAGCGGCTACCCGACGGCCTCGAGGTGATCGTCGACGGCGTGGTCGGACTCGGTGGCCAGGGGCCGCTGCGGGCGAACGCCGCCGAGGTCTTCGCGGCGGTCGGTCCGGAAACCACCGTCATCGCGGTCGACCTGCCGTCGGGCGTCGACGCCGACACCGGTGAGGTCCACGACCCGGCGGTCCGTGCCGACATCACCGTCACCTTCGGGGTCCTACGCCGCGCCCACCTGCTCGCCGCCCCACAGTGCGGGCGGGTCGTCCTCGTCGACATCGGCCTCGATGACGCCGGCCTCGGTGACCCCGCCGATTCGGCGCTCGCCACCTTGACCGACGACGAGATCGATTGGCCGACACCGGGTCCCGGGGACGACAAGTACACGCAGGGGGTGGTCGGGGTGATCGCCGGGTCGCATCGGTACCCCGGTGCGGCCGTCCTCGCCACCGGCGCGGCGGTGACCGCGACCTCCGGAATGACCCGGTTCGTCGGCTCCGCCCACGCCGAGGTGGTGGCGCAGTGGCCGGAGGTCGTCGCCACGCCCGACCTCGCCGGTGCCGGACGCGTGCAGGCGTGGGTCCTCGGCCCCGGCATGGGTACCGACGATGCGGCGGCGACGAGCCTGCGCACCGTCCTGGACACGGATCTGCCGGTCCTGGCCGACGCCGACGCGCTCACCCTGATAGCCCGCGACCCGGGCCTTGTCGACGGACGGACGGCACCGACGCTGCTGACCCCGCACGCCGGCGAATTCGCCCGCTTGACCGGTACCGAACTGGGCGCCGACCGTCTGACCGCCGTCTCCGGTCTCGCCGCGCGGTGGGGCGTCACGGTGCTGCTCAAGGGACGTATCACGCTGGTCGCCGACCCGACGGGTCACGTCCTGGGCAACGACGCGGTGTCGTCGTGGGCGGCGACCGCCGGGGCCGGCGACGTCCTGTCGGGGATCGCCGGGGCCCTGCTCGCCGCCGGGAGGTCGCCGCTGGTCGCCGGTGCGTCCGCGGCGCGCGTCCACGCCCGGGCGGCGCAGCTCGCGAGTGGCGGCGCGCCGATCGGGGCGTCGACGCTGCTGGCGGCGCTGCGGCCGGCGATCCGTGAGTTCACCACGCCGCCAGCGCGAACGCGAGCGGGTACAGCGCCGTCAGCACGCTGAACGCGGTGACCGACGACAGCACGATCGCGTCGGCGATGACGCCCGGGCGCCGAAAGGCGCCGTGCCAGACCCGCTGGACGAACGACACGACGAGACCCGCGCAGGCGACGATCGTCGCGAGTACTCCCACGCCGAAGGCGACGAGAGCCGCGACCCCGTACCCGTCGGCGGGTTCGCCCGCCATGGCGTGCCCGAGGGCGAGAAGGAAGAGCACCGCGGCCGTGGCGAACGCCACCCACCCGATGGTGTTGGCGGCCCACGACGTCAGCGATGCGCGCAGGCCCGGCCGACCGGGAGGCGCGGGCGGGACGACCGGGTCGACGGGCACGAAGCCGGCGGGCGTGAAGCCGGCGAGGTCGTGGGCTGGGCGCACGAGGCCGACCGGGGTGAGAACGGCGGGGTCCTGCGGATTCGAGTTCGTGTACATGGTGACTTCCGGTGGATGCGGCGGTTCGGGATCAGCGTCGGGGTCCACTCAACCGTCCTGCCCGACGCCGCACATCGGTGTGACTACTCAGACCATCTCCGCAGAACGACGCGCACCTCACGCCGGAGGCAGCCGGGACGAACCGCACCCGGCGATCTGGGACAATGGTCGACGATGACTTCCCCTGCTCTGACCGCGACCGTGGATCTCGGCGCGATCGCCCACAACGTCGGCGTGCTGCGCGCCGCTTCGGGCGCTGACGTGATGGCGGTCGTGAAGGCCGACGCCTACGGCCATGGCGCCCTGCCGGTGGCCCGCGCCGTGCTCGCCGCCGGCGCCGCCGAACTCGGGGTCGCGCACCTCACCGAGGCGGCCGCGCTCCGCGCAGCCGGCATCGACGCCCCGATCACCGCGTGGCTGCACACGCCGGGAGCCGACTTCGCCGGAGCGATCGCCGACGGCATCGACATCGCCCTCTCGTCGATCTCGCAACTCGACGCGGTGATCGCGGCGGCACACCGCACCGGCCGGTCCGCGGTCGTCACCGCGAAGGTGGACACCGGCCTCAATCGGAGCGGCGTCGCGGTGGACGAATGGGCGGATTTCGCCGAGCGGGTGGCGAAGGCGCACGTCGATGGCTCGGTGGCCCTGCGTGCGGCGATGTGCCACCTCGCGCGTGGCGACGAACCCGATCACCCGCTGAACGACGCACAGGCGCAGCGGCTCGACGCCGCGGTCGCCGACCTGACCCGACTCGGCGCTGCACCGCAGGTGGTGCACATCGCCAATTCGCCTGCCGCGCTGACCCGTCCGGATCTCGCCCGCGACCTGGTACGGCCGGGGATCGCCGTCTACGGCCGGACCCCGGTACCGGCACGCGGCGACTTCGGGCTGATCCCGGCGATGACCCTGACCGCGACCATCGCGCTCGTGAAGAGGGTCGCCGCGGGGCAGGGTGTGTCCTACAGCGAGACGTGGATCGCGCCGCGCGACACGGTGGTGGCCGTGGTCGCCGCGGGGTACGCCGACGGCGTGCCGCGACTGCTGTCGGGCCGGATCCGGGTCCGGATCGGCGAGCGGATGTTCGACGGGGTGGGCCGGATCTGCATGGATCAGCTGGTCGTCGACCTCGGACCCGACGGCGCGGGTGTCCGCGAGGGCGACCAGGCCGAACTGTTCGGCACCGGCGCCTCGGGCGGCCCCACCGCGAAGGACTGGGCGGACGCGATCGGCACCATCGACTACGAGATCGTCTCCCAGGTCGGGACGCGCGTGGTCCGTCGTTACCTCGGCGAGAGGCAGGTCGGGCTCGCCGCCGAGACAACGGAGACCGGACAGTGAGCGAGGCAGCAGTGGTGGAATCCGACCGGGTCGGACTGCTGGCCGGGGTGGCGGGGATCGCCGCCCTGGGCGGCATGGCAGCCGTCGGGGCAGCGCGCAACATCGCCCGCAAGAGCGTGGTGGGCCGTCCGGATCCGCACGCCGATGTCGATCTCACCGCGCTCTACCGCGAGCGGGGG
Organism: Gordonia sp. BP-119; assembly: GCF_016924115.1. Classification (NCBI taxonomy): domain Bacteria; kingdom Bacillati; phylum Actinomycetota; class Actinomycetes; order Mycobacteriales; family Gordoniaceae; genus Gordonia; species Gordonia sp. BP-119. The sequence goes on along the minus strand of NZ_JAFFZF010000002.1, from coordinate 173,069 downwards.
ACCACGGTCACCGCCGACGACGGGCTGGATCTCGCGGTGCGGATCGTCGACCTCGGGACGGTGTCGGAAGGCTCCGTGCCCGACCTCACGATCGTGTTCGTGCACGGCTTCAGCCTCCGGTTGTCGAGCTGGCATTTCCAGCGCGAGCAACTCGCCGCCGAGTGGCACGATCGCAACTACCGGCTGGTGTTCTTCGATCACCGGGGGCACGGGGAGAGCGACCCGGCCCCGACCGAGACCTGCACGATCGCGCAGCTGGCCGACGACGCGGCAGCGGTGATCCGTGCCACCGTACCTGTGGGACCCGTTGTCCTCGTGGGTCATTCGATGGGCGGGATGACGCTGATGGGGCTCGCGCGCCGGCACCCGGCATTGTTCTCGTCGCACGGTCCGGTCGCCGGGGTGGCGCTGGTGGCGACGGCGTCGCGCGGTGTCACCGACGCCGGACTCGGTGAGGGACTGCGCAATCCGGTGGTGGATGCCTTCCGGATGAGTGTGCGCCGCGCGCCGCGCCTGGTCCAGGCGGGCCGCGGACTGACCCGCGCCGCCCTCGAACCGGTGCTGGTCGCGGCGAGTTTCGGGCCGACGTTCTACAGTCCGGCCCTCGGCGCCGCGGTGGACACGATGATCCAGAGCACGCCGATCGAGACCATCGTGAACTTCTTGCACGCCTTGGAGATCCACGACGAGTCGACCGCCCTGCCGGTGGTCGCCCAGGTGCCGACCACGGTCGTGTGCGGAGACCGGGACCGGCTCACACCATTACGCAACTCGGTCCGGATGTACTCCCAGCTGGGCGCCGATTCCCGCCTGGTCGTCTCCAAGGGCGCCGGCCACATGGTCCAGATGGAGGAGCCCCGGCTCGTCAGCGACGCGATCGCCGAACTGGTGGATCGCGCGCGGATCGCTCTGCCGGCCCCCCGTCGGCGCTGGTGGAAGCGAGGCCGCCGATGAGCGGCGTGGGTCCCCGCGGTACGCGCGACCTCCCCGAGGTCGACGACACCGAGGCCTTCGGCGCCGAGCTGGCGTCGACCCTCGCAGCAGGTGACGTGGTCATCCTCGACGGTCCGTTGGGCGCGGGAAAGACGGCGCTGGCCCGCGGGATCGGTGCCGGTCTCGGCGTCGAGGGGCGGGTGACCTCGCCGACGTTCATCATCGCCCGCGAGCACCGGCCGGGCCGGCCCGACCGCCCGGGGATGGTCCACGTCGACGCCTATCGGCTCGGCGGTACGGGAAGCGGGTCCGGGATGCTCGACGAACTCGATGCCCTGGACCTGGACTCCGACCTGGACGAGGCGGTCGTCGTCGTCGAGTGGGGCGAAGGTGTGGCCGAGCGGCTCGCCGACCGGCATCTGGTCGTGCGGCTGCGACGGGACACCGAAACCGATGTGCGACACGCCGAGTGGGAGTGGGTGAGCGCGGAATGAGTCAGGGTCTGGTGCTGGCGGTCGACACCGCCACCGATTCGGTGGTGGCCGGAGTGGCCGAACTGCGCGACGGTGAGGTGCGCGTGCTGGCCGAACGGGTGGTCGCCGACCACCGACGGCACGCGGAACTGCTCACCACCCTGGTCGCCGAGTGTCTTGCCGAATCCGGCACGGCCCGAACCGAACTGACCGCGGTTGTCGTCGGCTGCGGGCCCGGGCCGTTCACCGGACTCCGGGTGGGGATGGCGACCGGCGCCGCCTTCGCCGACGCGCTGGGGATACCGGCGTATGGCGTGTGCTCCCTCGATGCGCTTGCCGTCGACGCCGGTCCGGACGACGCAGGATCGCGGGCTCTGGTGGTGACCGACGCGCGCCGGCGCGAGGTCTACTGGGCGCTCTACGAGGGTGGCCGCCGTGTGCGCGGCCCCGAGGTGACCGCGCCCGCGGTGGTCGCCGAGGAGCTCGCCCCCGATGTCGCCGGGGGGCGGATCGGTGCGGTGGCGGGTTCTGCGGCCCACCTCGAACTCGCCGGCTGGACCGGTGATCCACCCGCGACCGGCGTGCCGACCGTACGCGGGGTGGTCATGGCGGCTGCCGCCGACATCGTCGCGGGCGCCGAACCCGAACCCCTTGTGCCGCTGTATCTACGACGCCCCGACGCGGTCGAGCAGAAGGCCCGTCGGGCGGGTGCGGCGCGATGACCACACCGGAGCTGGTCATCGACGCGCTCACCTTCGGTGACATCCCGCGCTGCGCCGCGCTGGAACGGCGGATGTTCGCCGACGACTCACCCTGGCCCGCCGCGGCTTTCCGCGCCGAACTCAACGCCCCGTACAACACCTATTTCGCGGCTCGGGAGCGCCTCGGCGCCGACGTCATCGGTTACGCCGGGATCTCCACGCTCGGGCAACCCGACGCCTGGGAGTGCGAGATCCACACCATCGCCGTCGATCCGGACCATCGGGGACGGGGAGTGGGCCGGGCGCTGCTCGAGGCCATGCTCGCCGTCGCGGACGAGAACGACGCCGCGGTGTTCCTGGAGGTACGCACCGACAACGAGGTGGCTATCGGGCTGTACTCACATCACGGGTTCAGCACCGCGGGTCTTCGCCGCAACTACTATCAGCCGTCCGGCGCGGATGCCTACACGATGTTGCGGCTCCCGGTGTCGGGCCGGCCGCTCGAACCGGAGGAGGGCCCGGCGTGATCGTTCTCGGCATCGAAAGCTCCTGCGACGAAACGGGTGTCGGCATCGTCCGGTGGACGCCGGGCGACGGCGACACACCCGGATTCGCGACGATGCTGGCCGACGAGGTCGCGTCGAGCGTGGACGAACACGCCCGGTTCGGCGGCGTGGTCCCCGAGATCGCCTCCCGAGCGCACCTGGAGGCGATCGTCCCCACGATGCGTCGGGCGCGGGAGGCGGCCGGGATCGACCGCCCCGACGCCATCGCGGTCACCATCGGGCCGGGACTCGCCGGCGCGTTGCTCGTCGGGGTGGCCGCGGCGAAGGCCTATGCACTCGCCTGGGACGTGCCGCTGTACGCGATGAACCATCTCGGCGGGCACGTCGCGGTGGACACCCTCGAGCACGGACCGATGCCGGAGTGCGTCGCACTGCTGGTCTCCGGTGGACATACGCACCTGCTGCACGTCACCGATCTCGCCGAGCCCATCGTCGAACTGGGCACCACGGTCGACGACGCGGCCGGGGAGGCCTTCGACAAGGTCGCCCGCCTGCTCGATCTCGGTTTTCCCGGGGGGCCGGCGCTGGACCGCGTCGCCCGTGAGGGTGACCCGGGTGCGATCGCCTTCCCACGCGGTATGACCGGTCCCCGCGACTCGCGGCACGACTTCTCCTTCAGCGGACTCAAGACCGCGGTCGCACGGTATGTCGAGAAATGCGTGCGCGACGGTGTGGAGGTACCGGTGGCGGACGTCGCGGCCTCGTTCCAGGAGGCGGTGGCGGACGTGCTGACGATGAAGGCAGTCCGGGCCTGCGGTGACCTCGGGGTGGACACCCTGGTCCTCGGCGGCGGTGCCACCGCCAATTCGCGCATCCGATCGCTGGCGGAGGAACGCTGCGCGGCGGCCGGGATCGACCTGCGGGTTCCGAAGCCGCGCCTGTGCACCGACAACGGCGTCATGATCGCGACGCTCGGCGCTCATGTGATCGGCGGGGGCGCGGCGCCCTCGCCGCTGACCGTGGCGTCGGACCCGGCGATGTCGGTGCGTGTCAGTCAGCTGTAGCGGACGGAGCCCGGCCGTCTTCGCGGGGAGCGAACACGGCCGGGTTTTTGCAGCCTCCACCCTTGAGTGCTGGCACTCGCATGTATAGAGTGCTAGATGGCGCTGACCGAAGCCTCGGACACCCGCGACGACGGGGTTTTGCAGGGCCGTGAACGTGCAGATTCTTTCTCAGTACGAAAGTTGAGGACTCACATCGTGGCGAGCGTGAACATCAAGCCGCTTGAGGACAAGATCCTGGTGCAGGCCGTCGAGGCCGAGACGACCACCGCGTCGGGCCTGGTCATCCCGGACTCCGCCAAGGAGAAGCCGCAGGAAGGCACCGTCATCGCTGTCGGCGAGGGTCGGGTCACCGAGCAGGGCAACCGCGTCCCCGTGGACGTCAAGGAAGGTGACACCGTCATCTACAGCAAGTACGGCGGCACCGAGATCAAGTACGCCGGCGAGGAGTACCTGATCCTCTCGGCGCGCGACGTCCTCGCCGTCATCGGCAAGTAGGACCGGCACCGAACTCCGGCCGAGTTAGACCCCGCGAGCCTTCATCGCGTCTCACATCGCCCCGGCGCCCCGTGCAGGGGTACCGGGGCGATGTGCGTTACGCCGACAGGCTCCCGTTGCAGAAAGTGATTCATGGCCAAGCAGATTGAATTCAACGAAACCGCGCGCCGGGCGCTCGAGCGAGGCATCGACCAGCTCGCCGACACCGTGAAGGTCACCCTCGGCCCGCGCGGACGGCACGTGGTCCTCGCCAAGGCGTTCGGCGGACCGAGTGTCACCAACGACGGCGTCACCATCGCGCGCGACATCGAGCTCGACGATCCGTTCGAGAACCTCGGCGCGCAATTGGTGAAGTCCGTCGCCACCAAGACCAACGACGTGGCGGGCGACGGCACCACCACCGCGACCGTGCTGGCACAGGCGATGGTCAAGGCCGGCCTGCGCAACGTCGCCGCCGGGTCCAACCCGATCGCTCTCGGGCAGGGCATCAGCAAGGCTGCCGATGCGCTGAGCGAGGCCCTGCTCGCCGCTGCGACCCCCGTCGCCGGTGAACAGGCCATCGCCCAGATCGCCACCGTGTCCTCCCGCGACGAGGAGATCGGCGAGATGGTCGGCAAGGCGATGACCGCGGTCGGCGCCGATGGTGTCGTGACCGTCGAGGAGAGCTCGGGGCTGAGCACCGACCTCGAGATCACCGAGGGCGTCCAGTTCGACAAGGGCTTCCTCTCGCCCTACTTCGTCACCGATCTCGACAGCCAGGAAGCGGTTCTCGAGGACGCGCTGGTCCTGCTCTACCGCGACAAGATCAGCTCCCTGCCGGACTTCCTGCCGCTGCTGGAGAAGGTCGTCGAAGCAGGCAAGTCGCTGCTGATCATCGCCGAGGATGTCGAGGGCGAGCCGCTGTCGACCCTCGTCGTGAACTCGATCCGCAAGACGATCCGCGCCGTCGCCGTCAAGGCGCCGTTCTTCGGCGACCGCCGCAAGGCCTTCCTCGAAGACCTCGCGATCGTCACCGGCGGAACCGTCGTCTCCTCCGACATCGGCCTGAGCCTGCCGACGGTCGGTCTCGACGTGCTCGGCTCGGTCCGTCGCGTCGTCGTCACCAAGGACGCCACCACCCTCGTCGAGGGTGCCGGCACCAAGGACGCGATCGCGGACCGTTCGGCGCAGCTGCGACGGGAGATCGAGCAGTCCGACTCCGACTGGGACAAGGAGAAGCTCGCCGAGCGTCTGGCGAAGCTCTCCGGTGGTGTCGCGGTGATCCGCGTGGGTGCGGCCACCGAGACCGCGCTCAAGGAGCGCAAGCACCGCGTCGAGGACGCCGTCGCGGCGGCCAAGGCCGCCGTCGAGGAGGGGATCATCCCCGGTGGTGGCTCGGCCATCGTGCAGGCGTCGAAGAAGCTCGACGCCCTCGCCGAGTCCCTGACCGGTGACGAGGCCCTGGGTGTGCGGGTCGTCCGCGACTCCGCGCGGGCGCCGCTCTACTGGATCGCCGCGAACGCTGGACTCGACGGTGCGGTCGTGGTCGACAAGGTCGCCGGTGGGGCCGAGGGCTCGGGGTTCAACGCCGCGAGCCTGTCCTACGGCGACCTGGTCGCCGAAGGCATCATCGACCCGGTGAAGGTCACCCGGTCGGCGGTCGTCAACGCCGCGTCGGTGGCCCGCATGGTGCTGACGACCGAGACGGCGATCACCGATCAGCCGGCCGACGAACCGGCCGGTCACGCGGGACACGGGCACGCGCACTGACGTAACTCCGCGCAGTTCGACGAACACGAGAGCCGGGCATCCTCGCAGGGATGCCCGGCTCTCGCGGTCGTGGTCTGGTCGGGTTCGACGCCCCTGGCCTCAGCTGGCCATCCGGCGGCCGACGCCCCGCTTCATCAAGATGCTGCGCTCGGATTCGGACAGTCCGCCCCAGATGCCGTACGGCTCCGCCACCGCGAGTGCGTGCTCCCGGCATTGCGCGATGACCGGGCACTGGTGGCACATCTCTTTGGCGCGTCGCTCACGCTGCGCTCGGGCGCGGCCGCGTTCGCCGTCCGGATGGAAGAACATCGACGAGTCGACGCCGCGGCAGAGTCCTGACATCTGCCAGTCCCAGATGTCAGCGTTGGGGCCGGGGAGATGATTGGGCTGAGGCATGACAGCTACTCCTTGTCGTGGGCCGCACCGGGGTGCTTCGGTGGGAAACGTCGATTTCCTGCAACGCTGAACTCACATTAAGCGGGCCTGAGAAATTGCGTCAATAGCCCTGAAATGGGACCGGATTGCTGCGAAAGTCTCAGAAATGTTAACGGCGGGTTAGGTGATCGCGGTTGGATAGCACAGCGCGGATGCGTCGTTGCGGTGCCCCCTGATCCGGGGTGACCGACCCGGTGTGACCTGCAATGATGACTGCCGGGTCCAGGTGTCTGTCCAGTGCGTCGGACGTAGGGGTGTGGTGACGTCGATCGAACCGATTTACACGGCGGAAATCTTCCGATGATGCACCCGTGATCTGTCCAGAGAATTAACGTTGGGAATCGTTCGTTAAATTCATGCAAACCGAAAAAGATCGAGTGACCAAGAACACCTCCTCGACGCTCGACAAAGCCGTTGAGCTGCGTCGACACCCCTCGATGCGACCTTCGGTGGTCCCGCTGCTGCATGCGTGGGCCGCGGCGGTCTCCGCCGGCGGGGACGGGAACTACGCCCGCGCGCTCACCGAGCTCGCGTCCCTCGAACGGGTCGCCGGTGTGCGAGCGCGGGGATTCGCGCCCACCGACCCCCACCTCGCCGTGCTGTCTCTGTGTCAGAGCACGCGGGCCTCGCTGATCCGCCAGGCCGGGCGACACCACATCTCGCATGGGGTCGACGGTCGAGCCCTCCTCACCGTCGGCATCTCCGGCGCCCGGGCCGAGCCGGGTGCACCGGGCCCCGGGCCACGCGAGGTCTCGCTCATCCGAGCGGCGGTCGCGGACGGACTCGTCGGGCTCGCGGCCGACAATCTGGGTCTGCTGCGGTTCGATGCGTCCCGTCGGCTGCTCGACCGGGCGCGAACGGTCCTCGATCCCACGGACGAGCGGCCGGTCGGGGCGAACCCCGAACAGTGGTCCTGGCGGCCGGCGGACGCGGACTGGATGACGGCCACGCGCTGCCGCCTGCGCTGGGAATGGGTGAGCGCCGAACTCGGTCTGTACCGCGGTGACGTGGCGTCCGGGCTCGAACACGCCCGAGCGGGGGCACTGCTGGTGCGGGAGATGCACGACGCGGCGACTCCGGTCCCGGCCCGCCATCGAGTGAAGACCGCGTTGATCGCCGCGGCTGCCGCCGCGGGCGCGGGGGATCGGGGTGGCACCGCGAACGCGGCGCGGGACGTCGTCGCCGACGCTCGCGACGAGGCCCTCCTGCCCCTGGAGTGGGCGGCGATGAGCCTGCTGCTGGGCACCGGAGCCGCGTCCGGCGACGAGGCCGTTCACCACCGCCGGCTCCGCGCCACGCTGATCGGCAAGGGCATGGCGCTGATGCCGGACGGTTGATCGCTAAGGTGTGTTGGGGTCTGCCACGTCGTCGCCGCCGGAGACGTCGCCGGAACGCGCTCTCCAGCCGCGTGCCACGACGATCGCCACCGGCGGCGTCACCGTGCCGGGGCCCGGACCAGGACCGGCAATTAGACCGGTTGGCCGACTTGTAACACGGGGATTCCTACGCGCGATGAAGTTGACAGGTGGTGAGTTGAACGACGCCGTTCGGGCCGCGGGCCAAGGCGATCGGGCAGCTCTCACGTCAGTTCTCGAAAGCGTGCAGGAACCGATCCTGCGCTACTGCCGAGGACGCATCGGGGTAGGGGAACGGCATCTGTTCTCCGCCGACGACATCGCGCAGGAGGCATTGATGGCGGTGATGACCGCGTTACCACGGTACCGTGACCAGGGCAAACCGTTCATGGCCTTCGTCTACGGCATCGCCTCGCACAAGGTCGCCGACGCCATGCGGGTGGCGGCACGGGTGAAGTCGGACCCGGTCGAGGAGATCCCCGAGGTCTCACACGTCACCGGTGGCCCCGAGCAGTTCGCGATCGATGCCGACGGCAGCAGGCGGATGAGAGCCCTGCTGGGCATCCTCCCCGAGAAACAACGCGAGGTACTGGTCCTGCGGTTGATCGTCGGGATGTCGGCGGAGGAGACCGCGCAGGCGATCGGCAGCACCGCGGGAGCAGTACGAGTCGCCCAGCATCGAGCGCTGGCGAAATTGAAAGACGAGTTGAGACGGACAGGAGGTCACGATGAGCGGACAGTCTGATTGGCGTAGACGCCGTGTCGCCGGTGGTGACCAGCCGAATCGACCCGGTCAGCCGCCGGCGCACCGTCGCGCGCCCGGTTCGAGCGGCCCGGCGCCCGCCGGGCCCGGACCCCGCCCGGTTGACCCGTTCTCCTCGGACGCGGAGTCCGGACTCGACGCGTTCGATCTCTCCGCTTCCGATGACGCGCTCGATCTCTCCGAACTGAACTTCGACGAGAACTTCCTCGACGCGCTGACCCGCGATGTGCCGGTGCCGACCCGCGACGCGGCCGAGTATCAGCTGGCCGAGATGCTGTCGGGCTGGCGGTCGGAGATCGTGTCCACCCCCGAGCCCGAGCTGCTGTCCGTCGACGACGTCGAGCGGGCAATCGGGACCAGCGAGCGCGCGAGTCGCGGCCGCCGCATGGTCCGTCACCTGCGCGTCGTGTCGGGTGCCGCCGCGATCGTCATCGTTGCGGCTGCCGGCCTGACCGTGCTCTCCGAGGGCTCGCAACCCGGCGACCCGCTGTGGGGCATCAAACAGGTCGTGTTCGCCGAGGCCGCGTCGCAGACGCAGGCGGCCCACGACGTCCGGAACAACCTCGAGCGTGCCGAGGCCGCGATCGCCGCCGGTGATCCGGGTGCGGCGGCCAGCCTGCTGGCCGAGGCGCAGGAGCGCATGGGTCCGATGGACAACGAGATGCGTGACGAGATGACGGACTGGATGAACCGCATCCGCGCGGGTGCGGGTCTGCCGACCGAGACCACCGATCCCGCACCGTCGACCGGTGCGGAACAGCCCGGGACGATCGACCCGACCCGGCCCGATCTCCGGAACTCCGAGGACCAGCCCTCACCCGACGCGTCGACGCCTCCGGGCGGCGGGACGGATGAACCGACCACGCCGTCCGAGCAGACGAGCGACCCGCAGGAGCCGTCGTCGGTCCCGCCCTCGAGCGAGCCGGCAGAACCGTCGACGCCGTCGTCGAGCACGAAGGTCACCCGTTTCCCGGCCGAGTTCCCCGAGATCCCGTGGACGCCGCCGCCCGGCGTGGACGCCGGTCGGCCGATCGGCTGACGCGACCGCACCATCGCCGGCCCCAACGGTCGTTGGAGATCATGAGCGAGGCCCCGCACCGGATCGATCGGTGCGGGGCCTCGCTCATTGGTGGTGCCGGAGAGTCGGCGACAGTTACCGCCGCGTCCGTGGAGGATCAGCGCTCGTCGTCGAGATGACTACGGGCGTCGGCGTAACCGCGGCAGTAATCCCACGTGACGTAGGCGTCCGGACGGGGATCCACCGCGGGCTCGTGCGGCCGGACGGTGCCGTCGATGAGAAGCTGGATCAGGTTGGCGCGCAACATGTCCCAGTCGTGGTAGTGGTCCTCGCGGCAGTCCTCACACACGACGACCAGGCCGCGTACACCGCGATTGGCCAGTAGGGCCTCGTAGAGTGCGAGATCGGCGAGGTCTTCTTCGACCGCGAGCCGCTCGTTCTCGTCCAACGGGATACCCGGCTCCACGCTGTCCAATGCGGATGCGGGATCGCTGGGATCGTCGGCGAACGGATCCGGCGGGAGGCCGGGTGGCAGGTGGTCACGCACCACACCACCGTAGCCGATCCGCGGGTGCGCGCGCCGCAGGCGTTCACCGGTCGAGCGCACCTGTTGAGAGTGGGTCGGGCGACCTCATCGGCGCGAAGACTCCTGTGTGACGATCGCCGCAACAAGGGACTCGATACCATGGTCCGATGACTGCTGTTCGTACCGGTGGAGACGATCCCGGCAAGGTCGCGATGCTCGGCCTGACCTTCGACGACGTCCTGTTGCTGCCCTCGGCGTCGGACGTGATACCCAGCGAGGTCGACACCTCGTCGCGGGTGACCAAGAACGTGACGCTGCGTGTCCCGCTGGTGAGTTCGGCGATGGACACCGTGACCGAGTCCCGGATGGCGATCGCGATGGCGCGCGCCGGGGGTATGGGTGTCCTCCACCGCAATCTGTCGATCGAGGAGCAGGCCGGCCAGGTCGAGACCGTCAAGCGGTCCGAGGCGGGCATGGTCACCGATCCGGTGACGTGCACCCCCACGCACACGCTCGCCGAGGTGGACGCCATGTGCGCGCGCTACCGCATCTCCGGTCTGCCCGTTGTCGACGACAAGGGTGAGCTCGTCGGCATCATCACCAACCGCGACATGCGGTTCGAGGTCGACCAGAGCCGTCCGGTCGCCGAGGTGATGACCAAGGCCCCGCTCATCACCGCCCAGGAGGGCGTCTCCGCAGAGGCCGCACTGGGACTGCTCCGCCGGCACAAGATCGAGAAGCTGCCGATCGTCGACGGCAACGGTCGCCTGACCGGACTCATCACCGTCAAGGACTTCGTCAAGACCGAACAGCATCCGCTGGCGACCAAGGACTCCGACGGACGGTTGCTCGTCGGGGCGGCCGTCGGCACCGGTGACCCGCAGTGGGACCGGGCGATGGCGTTGGCCGACGCCGGGGCCGACGTGATCATCGTCGACACCGCCCACGCGCACAACCGGCTCGTGCTCGACATGGTGGCCAAGTTGAAGGCCGAGGTCGGCGATCGGGTGGACGTGGTCGGCGGCAACGTCGCGACCCGCGAGGCCGCGCAGGCCCTCGTCGACGCCGGCGCCGATGCGGTGAAGGTCGGCGTCGGACCGGGCTCGATCTGCACCACCCGCGTCGTGGCGGGTGTCGGTGCCCCGCAGATCACCGCCATCCTCGAAGCCGTGGCGGTCTGTCAGAAGGCGGGAGTGCCCGTGATCGCCGACGGTGGTCTGCAGTACTCCGGCGACATCGCCAAGGCCCTCGCGGCGGGGGCGTCGACCGCGATGCTCGGTTCGCTCCTCGCCGGCACCGCCGAGGCCCCCGGCGAGCTGGTCCTGGTCAACGGCAAGCAGTTCAAGAGCTACCGCGGCATGGGTTCGCTGGGTGCGATGCAGGGTCGCGGACAGGCGAAGTCGTACTCCAAGGACCGCTACTTCCAGGACGACGTCCTCAAAGAGGAGAAGCTGGTTCCCGAGGGCATCGAGGGACGGGTGCCGTTCCGCGGTCCGCTGTCGCAGGTGATACATCAGCTCGTCGGCGGCCTTCGTGCCGCGATGGGCTACACCGGCGCGTCGACGATCCCGGATCTGCAGACCGCGCGGTTCGTCCAGATCACCGCGGCCGGCCTGAAGGAATCCCACCCGCACGACATCACGCTGACCGCAGAGGCACCCAACTACTATTCCCGCTGAACTCCCCGAGGTCGTTCCCGCCGGACTCGTCCGGGGGGCCAGGCCGTAGGGTCGTTGTGCAGCTGAACTCCGCAGAAAGGCGCAGTGGTGCGTGACCTCGTCGAAATCGGCATGGGCCGGACAGCCCGACGGACCTACGAGCTGGGGGACATCAGCATCGTCCCGTCCCGTCGGACCCGTTCGTCCAAGGACGTCTCCACCGCATGGCAGATCGATGCCTACCGGTTCTCCTCGCCGATCCTGAGCCACCCGACGGATGCCCTGGTGTCGCCGTCGGTCGCGATCGAACTGGGCAAGCTCGGCGCGCTCGGCGTCCTGAACGGTGAGGGGCTGTGGGCCCGTCACCGCGACGTCGAGGCGAAGATCGCCGAACTCGTCGCCATCGCGGCGGAGGACCCGGATCCCTATGCGGCGGTTCGACACCTGCAGCAACTCCACTCGGCCCCGCTCGACAGCGGGTTGCTCGGCGAGGCCGTGGCCCAGGTCCGCGACGCGGGGGTCACCACGGCCGTCCGCGTCAGCCCGCAGCACGCACCCGAGCTGACCCCGGCGCTGCTGGCCGCCGGGGTGGAGATCCTGGTGGTGCACGGCACGATCATCTCGGCGGAGCACGTGGCGCAGGTCGATGCCGACGGCACGCAGCGGGAACCGCTGAACCTGAAGACCTTCATCGCCGATCTCGACGTACCGGTCATCGCGGGCGGCGTGCACGACCACCGCACCGCGCTGCACCTGATGCGGACGGGTGCCGCGGGCGTGATCGTCGGCTACGGTTCCGCCGCGGGAGCCACCACGACGGGCGAGGTGCTCGGCATCGGTGTGCCGATGGCCACCGCCATCGCCGACGCCGCCGCCGCGCGTCGCGACTACCTGGACGAGACCGGCGGTCGCTACGTCCACGTCATCGCCGACGGCGACATCCACAGCTCGGGCGACATCGTCAAGGCGATCGCCTGTGGAGCCGACGCCGCGGTCCTCGGAACCTCGCTCGCCGCAACGAGTTCCGCGCCCGGCAACGGATGGTACTGGCCGTCGGCCGCTGCTCACCCCGACACCCCGCGCGGCGCCCTCCTGCAGGTCGCCGCGGGTGAAGACCGACCGAGTCTCGAGCGGGTTCTCTACGGCCCCTCCGACGACCCGTACGGCGAACTGAATGTCGTCGGCGCACTGCGTCGGGCCATGGCGAAGGCCGGTTACTGCGACCTCAAGGAATTCCAGCGCGTGGGGTTGTCCGTCCGCGGCTGATAGTTAGGGTGACCTGGGTCTCTTTATGTGACAATGCGCGTTAGTATGTTCGGCATGGGATTCGACAAGTCGACCGAACACGCCACCGACTTCGACGTTCTGATCGTCGGCTCCGGGTTCGGCGGCAGCGTGAGTGCGTTGCGGCTGGTGGAGAAGGGGTACCGCGTCGGCGTGGTCGAGGCCGGGCGCCGGTTCGAGGACGAGGACTTCGCCAAGACCAGCTGGCGCCTCAACCGGTGGTTGTGGGCACCGAAGCTGGGCCTGTACGGCATCCAGCGCATCCACGCCCTGAAAGACGTGATGATCCTCGCCGGGGCGGGCGTCGGCGGCGGCTCGCTCAACTACGCCAACACGCTCTACAAGCCCCCGACGCCGTTCTTCACCGATCCCCAGTGGAATCACATCACCGACTGGGAGGACGAGCTCAGCCCGTACTACGACCAGGCCCGGCGGATGCTCGGCGTGGTCACCAACCCGACGGTCACCGCGTCCGACCGCGTGGTCGCCGAAGTCGCCGCCGAGATGGGTGTCGGGGACACGGTGACCCCGACGCCGGTCGGTGTGTTCTTCGGTGCGAAGACGGGTCTGTCCGGGGCGCCCGGCGAGACCGTCGCCGACCCGTACTTCGGCGGTGCGGGTCCGGACCGGACCGCCTGCACCGAGTGCGGCGCGTGCATGACCGGGTGCCGGGTGGGTGCCAAGAACACCCTGCTGAAGAACTATCTCGGCCTCGCGGAACGCCACGGCGCCACCATCATCGACCGGACCACGGTGGACTCGCTCCGGCAGCGCGCCGACGATGTCTGGGAGGTGGGCACGCATCACTCGTCGTCGTGGGGTCCGCTCGGACGCCGTCGACGCACGATCACGGCGGGTCAGGTCATCCTGGCGGCCGGCACGTTCAACACCCAACGACTGCTGCACCACGCGAAACTCGGTACGCTGCCGCAGATCTCGGACGCGATGGGTCGGCTCACGCGCACCAACTCGGAGTCGATACTGGGTGCGATGGGGTCGCGGATCGATCCGGAGAACGACTACTCGCGCGGCGTCGCGATCACTTCGTCGTTCTATCCCGAGCCGAACACGCACATCGAACCGGTGCGATACGGCAAGGGCTCCAACGCGATCGCGTACCTGCAGACCCTGCTCACCGACGGCGGGTCCCGGCGCAATCGGTTCGGGCAGTTCCTGCGTCAGGTCGCCCGCAACCCGTTCCTGCTGGTGCGGTTGCTCGTGGTGCGACAGTGGAGCGAGCGGACCGTGATCGCCCTGGTCATGCAGAACAACAACAACTCGCTGACCACCTTCGTCCGCAAGCGCGGACCGGTGCGGTACGTCACCAGCAAGCAGGGCCACGGCGAGCCGAACCCGACGTGGATTCCGAAGGGCAACGAGGCAACTCGCCGGATCGCGGCGAAACTCGACGGCGGCGTCGCCGGCGGGACCTGGGGCGACATCGTCAACATGCCGCTGACCGCGCACTATCTCGGCGGCTGCGCGATCTCCGACGACCCGGACAACGGCGTCATCGATCCCTACCAGCGCGTGTGGAACTACCCGACGTTGCACATCGCCGACGGCGCGTCGGTGTCGGCGAACCTCGGCGTCAATCCGTCGCTGACGATCTGCGCGCAGGCGGAACGCGCGGCGGCACTGTGGCCGAACAAGGGCGAACAGGACCGGCGTCCTGCGCAGGGCGACCCGTACCGCCGCATCGAGCCGACGACGCCGGCGTCCCCGGTGGTGCCGGCCGACGCACCCGGCGCCCTGCGGCTGCCGATCACCCCGGTCGTCCCCGCCACTCCACTCACGGCACAACGCATCTCGTAGCGCCGGTGCGCCGTCACGCGCACTGTGACCACGAAATCCCGGTCGGAGGCGTCGGCGGGTAGTGTCGTCGTCCAGTGCCGAACGGGGGGAGACGCATGTCGGGTACAGAGCCGCTGACCGTGGTGTTGGCGGGCGGAAGTGGCTCGCTGGGAACGCATCTGGCGACCGATCTCGCCGAGCGTGGATACCATCCGGTCATCCTGACGCGGCGGGTCGATCCGTCGTCGCCGTTCGAGCAGGTGGTCTGGGACGGCAGGACCCAGGGCGACTGGGTCGAGACGCTGGCCGCAGATCGTCCGACGGCGGTGGTCAACCTCGCGGGCAAACTCGTGGATTGCCGCCCCACGGACGCCAACATCGCCGCACTGCGGAACAGTCGGGTCGACGCGACGCGAGCACTCGTCACCGCATCGCGCGAACGCACGACGCCGATCTCGTACTGGCTGCAGTCCAGCACGACCGCGATCTGGAGCGACGCGGGTGAACTGTGGTGCACCGAATCGACGCCGATCCCGGTGGGCCTCCCGCAGATGACCGGTGTGGCGCAGCCCTGGGAGGAGGCGGTGGACGGCGCGAACACCGACCATCTGACCGTGCTGCGCACCTCGATCGTGCTCGATGCGGATTCGCCGGCCATCCGACGCCTCGTGGGCCTGACCAGGTTCGGACTCGGCGGGCGGGTCGGCGACGGCCGGCAATGGTTCAGCTGGATTCACATCGACGACTGGCTCGCGATCGCCCGCGCGGCGCTGCGGGTCGACGGCGCGGTGTCGCTGCCCGACGGTGTCGTCGTGGCGGCCAGTCCGAATCCGGTGCGCAACTCCGAACTCATGGCGATGCTGCGCGCGGAGATCGGACGGCCGCCCGCGCCGCCGACGCCCGCGTGGTTGCTGAAGCTCGGTGCGGTGGTGCTGCGCACGGACCCGGCCCTCGGACTCACGGGGCGCCGCGCGCGGTCTGATGTACTGGCCGACGCCGGTTTCGAATTCCGCTTCCCACGGCTCGAGGACGCACTCTCCGATCTGCTCTGAGAGGTCGCCTCAGTCCAGTCCGCGCGCGGTGAGGGTGTCGGCGAAACCGTCGGCGGTGCGCAGGGCGGCGAGGACGACCGGCGCGACGAGGATGCGTGGACCGGGCCGGAGCCCGCGAGCCTTGCGTGCCTCGTCGACCTCCCGCACCACCTCGACCATCAGCGGGATCGCCCGAATGGTCAGCGCCAGCGCGAGGGCGATGAGGTCCACGCGCACCCCGAGCCGTCTCAGGGGGCCGAGCGCACGGACGATCGTGTCGAGCATGTCCGTCGTGCGGGTGGTCAGCGAGACGGCCGCGGCGAGTGCGACCGACAGCGCGAGGACGCCGCAGACGATTACCGCCCGCCGCCAGTCGGTGAAGACGACCTGGAACGCGAAGATGAACAGCAGCAACCACATCAGTGGCCGCAGCTGCCGCCACGCCTCGCGCGGCCCGATCCCCGCCAGCGCGTAGACGACCGCGACCCCGGCCGTCGCGATGCCGAGGGCGGTGAGCGACCGGACCGTCAGCGACAGCACCAGGATCACCACGCCCATCGCGACGAACTTGACGCCTGCGGGCAGTCGGTGCAGCAGCGTGTTGCCGGGACGGTAGACGCCGAGGACGTTCACGACATCATCCCGCGGTAGGCGGCCAGCGCAGGCCGAGGTTCGTCGTCGACGACGACCCGCCCCTCGTCGATGACGATGACGCGGTCGAAGTCGGCCAGGATGTCGAGATCGTGGCTGACGACGACGAGTTGCTCGTCGAGGGTCGCGAACACGTCGGTGAGCATGCGGGTGTTGCGCAGGTCGAGCAGGGTGGTGGGTTCGTCGGCGACGATGATCGCGGGGTCGGTCACGAACACCGACGCCAGGGCGAGGAGCTGCTTCTGCCCGCCGGAGAGCCGCTGGGCCGGATGGTCCGCGTGGTCGGCGAGGCCGAATCGGGCGAGCACCTCGCCGGCACGCTCGGCGCGCGCGGACTTGTCGAGATCGGTTCGACGAAGCGACAGTTCGATGTCCTCGCGGACCGTCGGCATGATGATTTGACGGTCGGGGTCGGAGAAGATGAAGCCCACCCGGCGTCGGACCTCACGCTTGTTCTTCGCGACCGATAGCCCGTCGACGATGACGGTCCCGGAGTCGGGCACGACGAGCGCGTTGATCATCCGCGCCAGCGTCGACTTGCCGCTGCCGTTGGCGCCGACGATCCCGATCCGGTTCTCCGACAACGTCAGTGAGACCTCGCGCAGGACGACCCGGTCGCCGTAGGCGTGGGTGACATCGGTGAATTCGATCATCGCCGCTGGGGTGGGGCGGCTTCTCAGCCGGCCACGGTGCCGGATCGGCGCGCGCGCAACGGTTCGATGAGGCCCGGCCGGCCGCGGTGGACCTGGGCCGCGACCAGGGCCGCGATGACGCACTTGGCGATGTCGCCGGGGATGAACGAACCGTTGGTCGCGATGGCCGCCCACAGTGTCAGGTCGGTCCGCACCAGCAGGCCGAGCACCCCGCAGGCGTAGAGGACGACGATGCCGCCGAGCGCGTTGATGCCGATGCCCCACAGCACGCGATATTTCCCGGAGCCCGTCTTCCCGCCGGTCGAGACCATGAGTGCGGTCAGCACCCCGATGACGATGACCGCCGGGAGGAACCCGATGAAGTATCCGGCCGTCGGGGAGGACAGCGCGGTGAGGCCGTTGCGTCCGCCCGAGAGGATCGGGAGTCCGGCGATCGCCAGCACCATGAAGATGACCACGGCCAGCGTGCCCTTCCGCGGGCCGAGGACCGCCCCGGCGAGGATGACCCCGAGCGACTGGAACGTGATCGGCACACCGCTGGTGCCGATGTTGATGGTCCCGGGCAGGCCGAGCGCGGCGATCAGCGCGGCGAACACGGCGGCCTGGGTGAGGTCGCCGATGCTCAGCGACCAGCGGTTGGGGGATTTCGGCGATGCAGTCATGTCGATTCCGGAGTATTTCACGCGGCGGCGGCGCAGCCGCACCCACCGGGCGGGGTGACCAGGTATCGACGCCGGTCCGCCCACTAGACTCGGCCCGGTGACAGACACTTCTTCTGCGAACTCGTCCTCTCCCGAGGATTTCCTCGAGGGCCCGCGGCCGGTGCTCGTCGTCGACTTCGGCGCGCAGTACGCGCAGCTGATCGCGCGTCGGGTGCGGGAAGCGCGGATCTACTCGGAGGTGATCTCGCACGAGGCGCCGATCGCGGAGATCCAGGAGAAGGATCCGGTCGCGATCATCCTGTCGGGCGGACCGTCGTCGGTGTACGCGGAGGACGCGCCGGACCTCGATCCCGCCCTCTTCGACCTCGACGTCCCGGTCTTCGGCATCTGCTACGGCTTCCAGGCGATGGCGGACAAGCTGGGCGGCGAGGTGGCCAACACCGGCGGGCGCGAGTTCGGCCGGACGACGTTCACGACCAACGGCGAAGGCGTTCTCCACCAAGGTCTCTCGGACACCCAGCCGGTCTGGATGAGCCACAACGACGCCGTCCAGTCCCCGCCGGAGGGGTTCACCGTCACCGGGTCGACGCCCGGCGCGCCGGTCGCATCCTTCGAGAACCTGAAGCGCCGGATGGCCGGTGTGCAGTACCACCCCGAGGTGCTGCACACACCGCACGGCCAGCAGATCCTCACCCGTTTCCTGTACGAGATCGCCGGTCTCGAGGCCACCTGGACGGCGGCCAACATCGCCGACGCGCTGATCGACGCGGTCGCCGACCAGATCGGTGACGGGCGGGCCATCTGCGGGCTCTCCGGCGGCGTGGATTCCGCGGTGGCCGCCGCGCTGGTGCAGCGCGCCATCGGCGATCGTCTGACCTGTGTCTTCGTCGACCACGGTCTTCTGCGCGCCGGAGAACGCGAACAGGTACAGCACGATTTCGTCGGGGCGACCGGGGCGAAGCTGGTGACGGTCGACGCCGCCGACACCTTCTTGCGTGAGCTGTCCGGCGTCAGCGACCCCGAGACCAAGCGCAAGATCATCGGCCGCGAGTTCATCCGGTCGTTCGAGGGTGCGGTCAGCGAGGTCCTCGGCGAGGAGGCCGAGGCGGGGGAGAAGGTCGACTTCCTCGTCCAGGGCACGTTGTACCCCGACGTCGTCGAGTCCGGCGGCGGCAGCGGCACCGCGAACATCAAAAGTCATCACAACGTCGGCGGTCTGCCCGACGACCTCGAGTTCAGTCTCGTGGAACCGCTGCGTCTGCTGTTCAAGGACGAGGTGCGTGCGGTCGGCCGCGAACTGGGGCTGCCCGAGGAGATCGTCGCCCGCCAGCCGTTCCCCGGGCCCGGCCTGGCGATCCGCATCGTCGGCGAGGTGACCGGCGACCGACTGGAGACGCTGCGCAAGGCCGACCTGATCGCGCGCGAGGAACTGACCGCCGCCGGCCTCGACTCGCAGATCTGGCAGTGTCCGGTCGTGTTGCTGGCCGACGTGCGCAGTGTGGGCGTGCAGGGAGACGGCCGCACCTACGGCCACCCGATCGTGCTGCGCCCGGTGTCGAGCGAGGACGCGATGACCGCGGACTGGACGCGTGTGCCCTACGAGGTCCTCGAGATCATCTCCACCCGCATCACCAACGAGGTCGCCGAGGTCAACCGGGTGGTGCTCGACGTGACGAGCAAGCCGCCGGGCACCATCGAGTGGGAATGAGCTGACGAGAGCGGCCGGTGGCGTCTGCCACCGGCCGCTCTCGTCTGCGCGTGCCGGGTCTCAGCGCCGGGAACGCGTGCCGGACACGATCAGCACGAGTCCGACCAGCAGCCCGATCCCGACGACGACCCATCCGAGGTCGGCGGCGTCGGGAAGCGCCGGCCCGTCGGCGAGCCCCCACCCGGCCACGGCAAGGGCGGCGAGTCCGAGCAGCCCCAGACCGGGAGCGCGATGGGTGGCGCCACAACCTCGGTCGTCATCGGTGCCGGAAGCGTTCATCTCAGTGCTCATCGCAGGACCTCTACCTCTCCCAATCCGGTGCGGGCCTCGATCTGCAGGACCGGGCCATCGGTGCCGTCACGTCCGCCGTCGAGCCCGGTGGGGCAGTTGTAGTCGCCGACACCGGTCTGGCAGTCGGCACGCACGTTCATCGTCTCCGGCACGTGGACCGTGATCTTGCCGACCCCGCTCTCGAGTCGTACGGTCCGGTCGGCGGTGAGTTCGACCGCGCGCAGGTCCAGGGCCATCTCGCCGATGCCGAGTGAGTACTCGGCCTGGATGTCGTTCTCGGTCAACGGCTTCCACTCGCGGTCACCGACCCCGCCGGGCGGCAGCGGGCCGGACAGGCCGTTGACCCCGGAGATCACGGTGGTGACGATGACCGCGGCACCGAGAGAGACCGCGATGGGCGCCAGGCCCGTGCTGTGCTCGCCGGTGCGACGCTTGACGACGGCCGCGACGAGGAGTCCGGCTCCGATCACGGCGAGGGAGAGCGACAGGATGTGGGGGACGGTGAACCACTCGACACCCATCTGGTGCAGGCCCGCACCGATCGCACCCACGATGGTCGCCAGACCGACCACGATCAGGGTCAGCGGTGAGCGACGGTGCCGACGGACGGCCGGTTCGGCCGGGCGGGTCGGTTCGGGCAGATCCCAGGCGAACCGCGCCGCTCCCAACGGATCCCACGCGGGTGGACTCGCCTCGAGTGGTTCGTTCTTCGACAGTTCGACTTCCGGCACCGGGGTGGCCGGGTGTTCGGTGGCCGGATTCCCGCCGATCGCGGACGGGCCCGGTGCTTTGGTCATGGATACTCCTGGGGTCTGGGGGCCGTCCGTGGGGGTGACCGCGCCGGGGGCCGGGTGGCTCATCGCGCGCGGCACCCACCGTTCGAACTGCCCGGCCGCCGGTGGCGGGACGACGATGTCGGTGACCGCCGCGGTGTCGATGCTGGTACCGGCCGGTGGAGTCGGGGTCCGCAGGTACAGCAGGTACCAGCCGCCGAGCATCAGGATCGCGCCGACGAGCCCGCCCGAGCCCCAGGTGCGATTGGGGCCGAATGAGGTGACGATGACGATCGCGAGCACGACCAGCAGGATCACCTGCGGATTCCCCAGGCCGTGCATCGAGTTGTGCGACGCGGTGTGACCGGCCCGGGGGGAATCGACACGGAGCGCATCGGCGCGGGCGCGTCCGGCGCCCGGGAACGCGACCCAGGCCGCGAGGTAGAGGATGAGTCCGCTGCCGCCGAAGAAGGCGGCCACCACGAACGCGACCTTCACCAGAGTCGGGTCGACGCGATACCGGGCGGCGATGCCGGTGCACACGCCGGCAATCGTCCGATCGTCGGGCCGATACGGACGGGTCGCCCACAGGCCCTGGATCTGCTGCTGGAACTCCTTGGTGTCCATGACGATCATCGTGCCGCCCGTCCGGCCCCGGACACATCGGGTGATCCCCTGAATTGTCCCCCGGAGAATCCGCCAGGCCCGGGGGCGGCGGAGCGGACACACCCTGAGATCGCGGCGCATGAACCGGGGTTGACCCCGATGTCGCGAAGCCGATCGCATGGGACGATCGAGGAGTGAGTCGAATGGAGGTCGAGCCGGTCCCGAAACTGGTGCGCCGCGACGGCGGCCGCGTCGTCGCCGGTGTCGCCGGCGGATTGGCCGATCATCTCGGGGTCGAGGTCTTCCGCGTGCGGATCGTCTTCGTGGTCCTGGCCGCGCTGGCCGGCGCCGGGGTCGCCGCCTACGGGCTGCTGTGGTTCTTCTGCCCGCAGGGCGACGACACCGCGTCACCGGCACCGGGAGAGCGTCGTCAATCCCTCGGTCTGGCGATGGTCGGGCTGGTGGCCATGGGCGTGGTCGGATTCGCGGCGTCGGGGACCCCGGCGGAGTACCTCATCCCGTTCGTCTTCATCGCGTTGGGCGCCGCCCTCGTGTGGCGCGAATTCGATACATCCCCGCGCGCACCCCGCACCCCACTGCGCACTTGGACGCGGTTGATCGGCGGCGTCGCGCTCGTTGTCGGCGGCCTCGTGGTCGTGGTGGTGGCCGGGGATCGCAGCTTCGGCGGTCTCAATTCCACGATCCTCGCGGTCGGGGCGACCCTGATCGGCGTCGTCCTGTTGACCGTGCCCCTGTGGATGCGGATGCTGCGCACCATCAACGAGGAGCGCTCGGCCCGCATTCGCAACGCCGAGCGCGAGGAGATCGCCTCGCATCTGCACGACTCGGTCCTGCAGACCCTGGCCCTGATCCAGAAGAAGGCGGGCCGCCCCGAGGAGGTGGCACGCCTGGCCCGGAGTCAGGAACGCGAGCTGCGGGCCTGGCTGTTCGGCGACCCGGCCACCGAACGCGGCTCGCTCGCGGCCGCACTCCGGAGTGTCGGCGCCGAGGTCGAGGACGCCTACGGTATCGAGGTGGAGATCATCACCGTCGGCGATCTGCGTCCGGACAACACCCGGGACGCCAAACGCTGGTCGGCTCTCGTGGGGGCCACCCGCGAGGCGCTGGTCAACGCCGCCAAGCACTCCGGTGAACGCACCGTGGACGTGTACGGCGAGATCACCGACGACGAGGTCGAGGTGTATGTCCGTGACCGGGGAATCGGTTTCGACCCCGACGCCGTCGACGACGACCGCCAGGGCATCTCCCGGTCGATCCGCGCACGTGTGGAGAGGATGGGCGGCCGCGTGCGGATCACGTCGACCCCCGGGCGCGGGACGAACGTGGGTCTGATGATGCCGCGTGGTGACGGGGGATCGGGATCGATCGACGAGAGAGCGGACGACACCCGACGCTCTGCCGAGGTGACCGTCGACGCGGTCGCCCCGACCGACAACAGGAAGGCACGATGACGCCGAGTTCCCCGAGTTCCGACCCGACCGGCCCCGGTCCGGTGACCTTCTATCTCGTCGACGACCATGCGGTCTTCCGCTCCGGGGTCCGTGCCGAACTGGCCGACGAGCCGGGCCTGCGCGTCGTCGGCGAGGCGGGCACCGTACCCGAGGCAATCGACGGGATCGTGGCGGCGGCTCCCGATGTGGTCCTGCTCGACGTGCACATGCCGGCCGGCGGCGGGGTGGCGGTCCTGCGCGGGGTGCTCGATCGACTCGGATCGAACGGAACGGGTTCGAATGCAACGGGTTCGACACCGCCGGTCTTCCTGGCCCTGAGTGTGTCGGACGCGGCCGAGGATGTCATCGCGACCATCCGGGCCGGTGCCCGCGGTTACGTGACCAAGACGATCGCGGGCCCGGAACTCGCCGACGCGGTCCGCCGGGTCGCCGACGGCGACGCGGTGTTCAGCCCACGTCTCGCGGGTTTCGTCCTCGACTCGTTCACCGGAAAATCCTCGGCACCCGAACCGCCGCTCGACCCCGAACTCGACTCGCTGACCAGGCGCGAACTGGAGGTGTTGCGCCTGCTGGCGCGCGGGTACACCTATCGGGAGATCGCCGAGGAGCTGTTCATCTCGATCAAGACGGTCGAGACACATGCGTCGAACGTTTTGCGGAAGACCCAGCAGTCCAACCGCAATGCCCTCACCCGATGGGCGGCCACCCGTCACATCGGCTGACCGCAGCGGCGCCGGCTCAGCGCAACAGCGCGATCGCGAGTACGACGACGACCGCGAGCACGGCGAAGAACACGAAGATCGACACCGCCAGTGCCGTGCTCGACGTGCCCGGCGCCGGCGGACCGGGGTTCGGTTGCCGGGATTCGGACGAGTACTGCTGGGAGGCAGGCGGTCTCGGCGTCGACGAATGTGGTTGCGGCGTCGACATCAGGGTCGGGGACATGCCGCGACGTGTGTCCGGAAGGTCGCGGGAGCCGCGATCGGCGGACATCGTCGGGGCGTAGGGGGGCAGGGTGGCACCGGCCGGACGATGCGAACCGGTCGTCGACGACCGGCCGCCGCGCTGTGACCAGGTCGGCGTGCCCGCTCCGGGCCGGGTGATGAGGCCGGTCAGGACCTGGTCGCGGGTGCCTCGGGAACCGGCCGCGAACGAGGTGAGCATGTCTCGTGCCTGACTCATCGTCGGGCGTTTGGTCGGGCTCGGTTCCAGGAGGCGCAGCAGGATCGGCTCGAGCTCGGCGGCATTCTGCATGGGATTGATGCGTGCGCGTGCGACCTTGTGTAGCAGCGCGATCGAGTTGTCGTCGACACCGAAGGGCGGCTGACCCTCCACCATCGTGTAGACGGTCGCGCCCAGCGAGTAGACGTCCGAGGCCTCCTGCGGATCGGCGCCGCGCGCGACCTCGGGAGCGAAATACGCAGGCGTTCCGGTGATCACGCCGGTCTGGGTGAGAGTGACATCGTCCTTCGCCCGCGAGATCCCGAAGTCGGTGATCTTGACCAGGCCGGTCTGCCGTCCGCCCTCGGCGATGAGGATGTTGCCGGGCTTGATGTCGCGGTGCACGATCCCCGCGGCGTGGGCCTCGACCATCGCATCGGCCACCTGGGCGCCGATCTGGGCGGCCTCGGCGGGCGCGAGAGTCTTTGTGGTGTGCAAGATCTGGGCCACACTGCGGGAGGGTAGGTATTCCATGACCAGCCAGGGCTCACCCCGGTCGAGGGCGACGTCGTGCATGGCGATCGCATTGCGGTGGGAGAGCTTCGCGGCGATCCGCCCCTCCCGCATGGCCCGCTTGCGCACGTTGTCGGCGGAGTCCTCGGTGAGGCCCTCGGTGGAGACGACCTGCTTGACGGCGACGTCACGGTCGAGGAGCTGGTCGCGGGCGAGCCACACGGTTCCCATGCCGCCGCCGCCGATGCGCGACTTCAGACGGTACCGGCCGGCCACCAGGTACTGGGGACCCGGCGCATGGTGGGTTCCGGCGGTCGTCGACATACGGAGATGATAGCGGCGAGGTCGACGCCGCGGGCACCGCACTTGACAGCCATCTCGTACGTATGTTCGACTCCCATCATGCGATGGTCGGATCAGGCGGTCGAGGTCGACGACGGGTCGCTCCCGGGGCTGAGCCGCTCGGGTCTGGTGCGGTCGGTGCGTACGCCCGATTTCGAGGGTGTCACATTCCACGAGGTGCTGGCCAAGAGTGCGCTCAACCGCGTGCCGGAGGCCTCGCAGCTCCCGTTTCAGTTCACGGTCAACACCTTTCGCGGGTGCACGCATGCCTGCCGCTACTGTTTCGCCCGTCCGACGCACGAGTACCTCGACCTCGACGCGGGCACCGATTTCGACACCCAGGTCGTGGTGAAGCTCAACGTCGCGGCGGTGTTGCGCAAGGAACTCAAACGCCGGTCGTGGACCCGGGAGACGGTGGCGCTGGGCACCAACACGGACCCGTATCAGCGTGCCGAGGGGCGGTACCGACTCATGCCGGGCGTGATCTCCGCGCTCGCCGAGTCCCGGACGCCGTTCTCCATCCTGACCAAGGGCACCTTGATCCGTCGGGATCTTCCGCTGTTGCGTCAGGCTGCGGGGGAGGTCTCGGTCAGCGTCGGGATCTCGCTGGCGATCCTCGATCAGGACCTGCAGAAGAAGATCGAACCGGGGACGCCGTCGCCCCAGGCGCGGCTGTCGGTGATCCGCGATCTCGCCGATGCCGGCATCGCGCCGCATGTGATGGTGGCCCCCGTCATCCCGTACCTCACGGATTCGACCGCGCATCTCGACTCGTTGCTCGAGGCACTCGCCGAGGCGGGCGCGTCTGGTGTGACCGCGTTCCCGATGCATCTGCGATCCTCGACCAAGCCGTGGTTCCTCGAGTGGCTGGCGGAGGAGCATCCGGCGCTCATCCGCCGGTACCGGGGGCTCTACGGGCGTGGCGCCTATGTCACCCCGGAGTACTCCTCGTGGCTGCGTGACCGGATGAAGCCGCTCGTGCACCGGCATGGCCTGGCCGGTTCCGGCGGTCTCCGGCAATCGGGTCCCGACTCGCCGGCGACGGTGGCCGCGCCCGAGCTGCGGCACGCCCTCACCCTGTTCTGACCCGTGCCGTCCTGACCGCGCCCCTGAGCTGGGCTGTTTTCGGCGTGGATGCAAACATCCTGTGCTGCGCAACGGCTTTCGGCTTCGGTTGACGCTTGTCGGTGGTTGGTTCTACTCTCGAACAATCGAAACAGTGTTCGAATGATCGGCGGACGAGGGGCCTCCTCGGGATCGTTCGGGAACTGTGTCGAGAACCCTGATGGCGCGCACCTTCCCGGCTCGCTCGAGAACTACTCATGTCGACTGGAGGGTGCCGGATGGATGTCTCTGCTGGTGTGGCCGTGACCGATGCCGTGACCGATACGGCGGCCGGTGGCCGGGCCGACGAGCTGGCGGGTTTGCGCCGGCGGATGGCGGCCATGTCCGGTCGGCCCGACCAGCGGGTGGTCGAGGTCCGAGACCGGTCGGTGGGTGTCCTTCCCGTGCCGGAATCGTTGTCGGACATCTTGCCGCACAACGGTATTCCGCGAGGGTCGGTGGCCCGGCTCGACGGCGCCCGTTCGGTGCTGATCGCGATGATCGCTTCGGTGACCCGTGCGGGTGGACAGGTGGGGATCGTCGGGTTGCCCCGGTTGAGTCTGCTGCCCGCGGCGGAGATGGGCGCCGACCTGTCCCGCATCGCCACCATCCCCGATCCCGGTCCCGACCCGGTCGAGGTGGCAGCGGTGCTGCTCGACGGTATGGACCTGGTGATCCTGGACCTGGGGAGCGGTGGCGAGGGTGCTCGCCCGCGGAACGAGATGGTGGCCCCCTCGCGTGCCCGGGTGGTCATGGGCCGCGTGCGCAAACAGTCGTCGGTGCTGCTGGTGACCGGTGGTGCATGGCCGGGTGCGCAACTGGCCCTCGAGGCCCGTGTCCTCACCTACCGGCACAGTCCGGGCCTGCCCGGCCGGTCTGCTCCCGCCTCCCGCGCGGCCGGTCTCGACTCCGCACGCAGCGGCTACGGCCGCATCGGCGGGATGCGGCTGGAGGTCACGGTGTCGGGCCGCGGCCGGCGATCCGAGAGCACCGAGGTCGAACTCCGGGCGACGGGCCACGGTGCCGATCGCACGGTCGAGATGGTCGCGGCGGCGACCGTCTCCCCGGTGCTCGCGGTGGCGAACTGATGCCCTCCGGAGAGCAGGGGTCCCGGCGTATCCTCGCGCTCTGGTGCCCGGACTGGCCGGCGATGGCCGCGGCGGCCGAGGCGGATCTGCCCCCGCTGCATCCGGTCGCGGTGCTGTCGGCGAATCGGGTGGTGGCCTGTTCGGCCTCGGCACGGGCCGCCGGTGTGCGGCGGGGAATGCGGAAGCGACAGGCGCAGGCGGCGTGCACGGAGATGACCGTGGTCGCCGCCGACGAGAACCGGGACGGACGGCTGTTCGAACCGGTGGTCGCCGCGGTCGCCGAGGTGATCCCCGCCCTCGAAGTGCTCCGGCCGGGTCTCCTGGTGATCGCCGGCGACCGTGCCGCCCGCTACTTCGGCGGGATGGAGGCCCTCGCGGAGGAGCTCGTCGACGTGGTGTCGGCGTGCGGCATCGAGTCGCAGGTCGGCATCGCCGACGAGATCTTCACCGCCGTCCTCGCCGCCCGGAACGGGCATCAGGTGGAGCCCGGGGGTGACCGGGAGTACCTCGCCGGCCGCCCCGTCGCCGACCTCGCCGTCGAACCCAGCATGAGCGATCCGTCCCGTGCCGATCTCGTGGAGTTGCTGCGCCGGTTGGGGATCGGCACGATCGGCGCCTTCGCCGACATGTCCGTCACCGACGTCGCCACCCGGTTCGCCCGGGATGCGGTCGTCGCGCACCGGCTGGCCAATGCGCTGCCGGGGCGTGTCCCGTCGTCACGTGGTGTGCCGGCCGAACTCGACGTCGACCACACCTGCGACCCGCCGGTCGACCGCATCGACGTCGCGGCGTTCATCGGTCGCACCCTCGCCGACGTGCTGCACCGACGCCTGCGTGATGCCGCGGTGGCCTGCACGCGACTCACCATCATCGCGACCACCGAACGCGGACAACAGCATTCGCGAACCTGGCGATGTGCCCAACCGCTGACGCCGGAGACGACCGCGGATCGTGTCCGATGGCAACTCGAGGGGTGGCTGACCGGCGCGGCGCGGCCCACCTCCCCGCGGGTCGAGCCGCGCGCAGCGAGGAGCAGTGCCCGACCCGACTCGCCGATCGTCCGGCTGCGGCTCGAACCGGTCGAGGTCGTCGAGGCCGGGGCCCTGCACTATCAGCTCACCGACGATCTCTCCCGTGGCGGGCTGGCCGGTGAACCGGATGTGGAGGAGCGCGCCCGGCGTTCGCTGGTGCGGATACAGGGGCTGCTGGGCGGGGATGCGGTCCGTATTCCCGTGCTGAGCGGTGGTCGTGGACCCGCCGAACGGATCACCATGGTCTCACTGGGCGACGAGCCGGCTCCGCGCCGGGATCCGTCGGCGCCGTGGCCCGGACGCCTGCCACAACCCAGCCCGACGGTGCTGGTGGAGACCGCGATCCACGTGCTCGACGCCGTGGGGCAACCGGTGAAGGTGACCGATCGCGGGGCCTTCACCGCCGAACCGGTGACCGTCGCGCTGGCCTCGTCCCGGGCGCGCCGGTCGAGTTGGGGCCTGTGCTGGTGGGCCGGGCCGTGGCCGGTCGGAGGCGCCGACCGGCCAGCCGGGGCCTCGGTGCCGACCGGAGCCGCCGAGACCGGACTGACCGCGCGGGCGCAGGTGCTGCTCGACGATTCGCGCGCCCTGCTGCTGTGCTACCGCGCCGGGGAGTGGATCGTCGAAGGTGTCTACGAGTGACTGCGTCCCGCGGAGTGGCCTTCGGGAAGAAACGCCGCGACCGAAAGCGTGCGCGTTCGCCTCGAAGATGCCACTCTCGACGCATGGCACGTACCTGGTTGTCGGTCACCGTGGAACTGCTCGGTGGTCGTGGAATCGATTTGTGGCCCTGGCCCGGAAGGGTTTTCGCGGTCGGGCCGGCGCACACGTTCAAGGATCTGGCGACCGCCATCGATGACGCGTTCGCTCGATGGGATCGTTCCCATCTGTCACTGTTCACCCTGGACGACGGCCGGGTCGTCGCCGACGCCGCGCTCGGTGCCGACCTGGCCGGTGGTATCGGCGGCCCGATCTCCGAGCCCGTGGACATCGCCACGGCCAAGGTCGCCGCGTTCGCAGCGACCGGTTCCGAGTTCCAGTACACCTTCGATCTAGGCGACGAGTGGACCCATCGGTGCGTCGTGGGAGATCTGAAGGTCGACCCGGTGGACGTGTTGGGCATCAAGCCGACAGCGCCGCTGGCGTACTTCGGTTGGGGCGACATCCCGGATCAGTACGGTCGACGGACGGCCGATGGGGACGACGAGACGCCACCACGCCCCACCGTTCCTCATCCGATGCTCGTCGGCCAGTGGCCCGCGCAGAAGGAGATACGTGAACTCGATCTGGGCGAGGTACGCGGGTCGATCGCGTCGTCGGATGCCGATCGTTTCCTGGATGCCGTCATCGGATGCGATCTGCACGACGCACTCCAGCAGGTCGGCCCCGGGGTACCGATGGCACTGCAGAAGCGCCGCGAGCGAGCCGAACCGGTGGCTGTGTCGATCGTCGAACAACTCAAACGACGGGGAGAGGCCGGCGACGCCGAACTCGCCGAGGAACTGCTCGCGAGCCTGCGCGGGGAACCCGCGCCGGGACGGCCGATCGCGGTGGATCTCGAGATGCTCAGCGACGAGATGGAGGGTGATCCGAACCGGTCCACCGGCGGACTCATCGACCTGAGCACCGGCTTCGTGTACAACGACGAGATGCTCGACCCGGGCGTGCTCGATGAGGAGATCGACGTCGAGGAGGACCCGGACCGCTGGCTGCGCTTCGACTGCATCGGTTCGCGCGACAGCTGGCGGGACATGGCCGATTTCGCCACGCGCACCACCGATCCCGACCTGCGAAACCGTCTGGAGCGCGCGATCGAGGGACGAGGTGCGTTCCGCAGGTTCCGGGACGTCGTCCACGAAGCGGGTGTGAGTCAGCAGTGGTATGCGTTCTCCACCGACCGCAAGTTCGGACGGGCACGCAAATTCCTGGTCCGTGAAGGCATCCGACCGATCTGACTCAACTGTTGTGCCCCCGCGCGATGACCGGCCACCGGCTGTCCGAGCCGTCGATCGCCACCAGTTCGTCGACGAGATTGACCGCAGTGCAGACGTGGTTCGGCACCACCCGGATCACGTCGCCCAACCGGGGGGCTGACGTCGATTCCGCCGGGAACTCCACCACCGCGTGATGTTCGGACAACTGCACGACGCGGGCGTCGGGGTGATCGAGGAGGCGTCCGTGGCCGGTCGCCCAGGCGGCTCGGTCGGCGCCGAGGATCTTGCTGCCGGCGTCGAGGACGATCCGTCCGGGTTCGCTCCGCACCACGGTTGCCACCGCGGTCAGAGCGACGTCGTCGAATCCGCAGGTGCCGATCTCGACCTGCTGGGCGTCGTTGAGGGGATACACGCCCGGACGGATCTCGGTGAGCACGCCCGCATACGTGGGGTCGCCGACGAATTCGACGGTGGGTGTGGATCCGCCGCTGCGCACCCGCGGATCGATGCCCTGCGCTCGGAGACTCTCCGCCGCCGTACGCAGTGCCGCCACCTCCTGTTCCGCGGCCCGCCGGCGGGTGTCGCCGACGCCGTAGCCGTGGCCGGGGAAGGTGAAGACGCCGACGACGTCGAGCCCCGCTGACACGCCCGCCGCCGCGACGCCTCCGGCGTCCCCGGGTGCGGTCCCGGTGCGGTGTTGCCCGGAGTCGACCTCGACGAGTGCCTCGACCCGCTGCCCGCCGAGCAGCGCCCCGAGATGCCGTGCGCCCTCCGCCGAGTCGACACCCACCCGTAGCGACACCCGGTCTGCGAGGGCGCGTAACCGGGCGGCTTTCGCCGGGGTCGGCCAGATGGGATAGGCGATGAAGATGTCGGTGCACGAGGTGATGTCGGCGGCGTCGGCGAAGGCCTCGGCCTCGCCGATGGTGGCCACCGCCAGCCCCGTGGCACCGGAATCGATCTGCATCCGCGCGATCTCGGCGCATTTGTGGGTCTTCGCATGCGGCCGGAAGTCGACGCCCGCCGATCGCGCGCGGTCGGCGAGCACCGCGAGGTTGCGCGTCATGCGGTCGACGTCGACCTCGAGATACGGGGTGTCGATCACGCGTCCCGCCCGCCGGCGTCACGATCCGAACGGCCCAGCGCCGCCGCCGATTCGCCGAAGACCAGGTACTCCTGGTGCAGGATGCGGGTGGTCAGTCCGGGGGTGACGCGGTGCCCGATCTCGGCGACGAGCCCGACCAGCGAGTCGACGCGCTTGGGTCGATCGATGATCGCGTGCAGCACGCGCGCCGCGGCCCGGTCGACGTTCCAGGTCCCGGGCTGGTTGTCGTAGGCCTCGGTGGGCGCGATCATCCGCGTCTTCACGAGGGGGAGACGGACATTGGAGAAGGTCACGTGGTCGGACACCGTTTCGGTGCCGGTGACGTCGCTGAAGGCCTCCAGAGCGGCTTTTGACGCCGCGTAGGCACCGAACCGCGGGCCACGCGACTGCACCGCGATCGAGGTCACGTTTACCACATGACCCGCCTGCCGGGCGATCATGTGCGGCAGCAGTCCGAGGACGAGGTTCACCGCGCCGAAGTAGTTGACCGCCATCACCCGGTGGTAGTCGTGAGACCGATCCACCGAGTTGATCGTGGCACGACGGATCGACCGGCCGGCATTGTTGACCAGGACGTCCACGTGACCGTGCGCGGCGAGCACGGTCTTGACGAGCGCATTGACCGATTCCTCGTCGGTGATGTCGCACTGGTATGCGGTCACCTGACCGGGCGGGATGCCCTTCTTGCTCGTCGTCGAGTTCAATTCCTCGGTCGCCGATTCCAGTTCGTCGGCGTTGCGGGCGACGATGAGGACGTTGGCCCCGCGTGCGACGCACATCCGTGCGGTGGCCTTGCCGATCCCGCTCGACCCGCCGGTGATGAGAACGTTCTTGCCGACGAGCGGCCCGCGCGGATCGGTGCGCCGGTTGCGTGACCGGTCGAGGTGTCGTGACCAGTAGGTCCACAGGCGCGGGGCGTAGTCGGCGAAGTCGGGCACGGTGATGCCGAGGTCACCCAGGACCGCCACGGTGGTGTCGGCGCGGAAGTCGACCGGCAGCGTCACCGCGTCGAGTACTGCCCCGGGGATCCCCTGCTGGGCGGCTACGAGGTTGCGTCCGACGCGCGCGATCCCCATGCCGGACAACGTCATCACGGGTTCCACCGCAGCCCGTGGGATGGCGTCGAACCCCTTCGGCGCCTTGAACGCCGGTGCCAGCGCGTTGTACATCTCGGTGGTGGTGAGCGACTTCGGGTCGCTGAGATGGAACACCAAACCGCTGCGCGTGGGGTTCACGCCGAGGAGGGCGACCATCGCGGCGGCGACGTAATCGACCGGCACGATGTTGAGCGTCCCGAGATCGGGCATCGGCAGTCGCAGCATCGAGGGCAGTCGGCCGAGCGTCGCGAGGTGGCCGAAGAAGTAGTAGGGACCGTCGATCTTGTCCATCTCGCCGGTGCGCGAGTCGCCGACCACGATCGACGGCCGGTAGACGCGCCAGCGGAGTCCCTCGCGTTCGCGCACGACACGTTCGGCCTCGAACTTGGTGCGATGGTAGGCAGTCGGAAAGCCCTGTCCGACTTCGAAGTCCATCTCGGTGAACCGCCCGCGGTGGTCACCGGCCACGGCGATCGAGGAGACGTGGTGGAACAGCGCATCGTGCGCGATCGCGAAGTCGGCGGCGCGCGAGGTCCCGACGACGTTGGCGGCGCGCTGTGACTCCGCATCGGCGGCCATGTCGTAGATCGCCGCGAGGTGGATGACGTGATCGATCGCGGGGACGGTGTCCGGTGCGATACCGAGTCCGGGTGCGGTCAGGTCGCCGACCACGGGTGTCACGCGGTCGCCCGCGTCGAGGTCGTCGAGCATGGCGACGAACGCCGCGCGCGAGGTCTCGCGTACCAGTGCGTGGATGGTGGCGTCGGGAGCGACGGTCAGGAGACGTTCGAGTACGCGTCGCCCGATGAACCCGCTGCCCCCGGTGATGAAGTAGCTCGTCATGGAAGAGATCCCATCAGATGGGCGGGCCGACGGCCCGCTGGCTGTCCACGGTCCGCGGGCCGCGGATCTGTCTGGTACTCAGGGTGACACTAACTTGCGGCGATGGCAATGACTACGCGCGCGGCGTCGCGCGCCCGTACGCGTCGATCGTGCGTCTCATTCCGTCGACTGTGCGTTCGACCCCGTCGATTGTGCACCGCGATCGCCCGACCAGGCCGACTTCCGCAACAGGCGGGCGCCGTTGAGCGCGACGAGCACGGTCGAACCCTCGTGCCCGGCCACGGCCAGGGGGAGTGGCAGGGTGCCGATGAGATCCCAGGTCACGAGGGTGAGGATCACGGTGGCGGCGATGCACAGATTGGCGATGACGTAACGGCGGGCGAGGCGGGACAGCCGTATCAGCGCGGGGACCGCGGTGAGGTCGTCACGCACGATGATCGCGTCGGCGGTCTGGACGGCGAGGTCCGCACCGCGACGACCCATCGCGATGCCGGTCCCGGCCGCCATGAGTGCCGGTGCGTCGTTGATGCCGTCGCCGACCACGAGCACGTGTCCCTCGATCTCGCCGACGATCCGGACCTTGTCCTCCGGCAGCAGGTCGGCGTGTACCTCGCGGATTCCGGTCCGGTCGGCGACGTCCGCGGCGACCGATGGCCGGTCGCCGGTCAGCAGCAGGACCGAACCCGACGTGACGTCGCCGATAAGCCGCACCGCCTCGGCGGCGTCGTCCCGCAGGCGATCGACGAGTTCGATCCGGCCGATCTCCCGCCCGTCGACGAGTACGCCGACCACCGTCCCGGTCGAACCGGCGACGGTGCGCTCGACGGTGACGCGGCGCCCGCCGACCGCCCCCGTCACCCCGCGTCCGGGAAGCGCCCGGAAACCCTCCACCGATTCGACGTCCAGTCCGCGGTCGGCGGCGGCGGTGACGATCGCGCGACCGAGGGGATGCTCGCTGGGGTACTCGACCGCGGCGGCCAGCGCCAACACCTGCGACGGGTCGTGACCGTCGAGCGCCGCCACGTCGACGACCTGCGGGCGTCCCTCGGTGAGGGTGCCGGTCTTGTCGAACGCGACGACCGAGGTCCGTCCCACCGACTCCATCACCGCGGCGGACTTGACCAGGACGCCGTGCCGACCGGCATTGGCGATCGACGCGAGCAGCGGCGGCATCGTCGACAGGACGACGGCGCAGGGCGAGGCGACGATCATGAACACGATGGCACGAAGCAGCGCCTCGTCGAAAGTATTGCCGAACAACATCACCGGGATGCCCAGCACCAGCAGGGTGGCGACGACGACGATGACGGAGTACGTCTGCTCGACCTTCTCGATGAAGAGCTGGGTCGGTGCCTTCGTCTCGGATGCCTCGGCCACGAGCGTCGCGATGCGGGCGATGGCCGACTCCGACGCCGGACGGGCGACCTCGACGATCAGCGCGCCGGTGCCGTTGACGGTGCCGGACAGCACGTCGTCGCCCGCCGCCCGCACGATCGGGACCGACTCGCCGGTCACGGCCTGCTGATCGACCTCGCTGCGGCCGTCGACGACGACGCCGTCCGCGCCCACCCGTTCGCCCGGACGGACGAGGATACGCTGGCCGACTTCGAGTTCGCGGCAGTCGATCTCGCGTGTCGTGCCGTCGGGCGCATACAGGGTGGCACGTTCGGGGGCCAGTCCGAGCAGGGCGGTCACCGAATCGGCGGTGCGCTGGGTGACGACGACCTCCAGAGCTCCCGAGGTCGCGAAGATCACGATCAGCAGCGCGCCGTCGAAGACCTGCCCGATCGACGCGGCGGCGACGGCGGCGACGATCATCAGCAGATCGACGTCGAGTCGTCGTCCCCGCAGTTCCTGCAGGCCCGATCGGGTCGGTTCCCATCCGCCGGCCAGATAGCACGCGAGATACGCGGTCCACCAGGACCATTCGGGCGCCTGGCTGATCTGGAGCAACCAACCCGCGAGGAACAGTGCCAGCGCGAGGCCCGCCCAGCGCACCTCGGGTAGCCGGAGTCCCGTCCGGAGGATCGACGGCGGGGTGCTCCCGCGGTCGGCTCCCGCGCGCGTCGAGTTGCGGGCCGTTCGTTCCGTCGTCTCCGCCGTACCCATCGTGTCTCCCGTCTGTCGTCGGCCCTCCTGCTGGT
Source organism: Gordonia sp. BP-119 (assembly GCF_016924115.1). Taxonomy (NCBI): domain Bacteria; kingdom Bacillati; phylum Actinomycetota; class Actinomycetes; order Mycobacteriales; family Gordoniaceae; genus Gordonia; species Gordonia sp. BP-119. The sequence continues at coordinate 138,106 of NZ_JAFFZF010000002.1, read as the reverse complement.
TGAGCCGGCACCGAGCGTGAGCGAGGCGCCGAGTCGAAGCCACTTGCCGACAGCCGCCCTCCTGCTGGTTGAGCCGGCACCGAGCGCGAGCGAGGCGCCGAGTCGAAGCCACTTGCCGGCAGCCACCCTCCTGCTGGTTGAGCCGGCACCGAGCGCGAGCGAGGCGCCGAGTCGAAGCCACTTGCCGACAGCCACCTTCCTGCTGGTTGAGCCGGCACCGAGCGCGAGCGAGGCGCCGAGTCGAAGCCACTTGCCGACAACCACCTCTCAGACAGTAACAGTTCATATGAAGATATTTTCATATGATGTCCGACCGGTAGCATCCGCTGCATGGGACACGGCATCGACGAAGGGATGCGGCCGGCTGCGCGGCTCGATCCGGAATCGGCCGTGCACGTCGCCACCACTCTGCAGGCGCTGGCAACCCCGAGCCGGCTGCTCATCCTCACCGAATTGCGGTCCGGACCGCGTTCGGTGACCGATCTCGCCGACGCCGTCGGCATGGAGCAGTCCGCGGTCTCCCATCAGCTCCGGTTGCTCCGCAACCTCGGGCTGGTCACCGGCACCCGGTCGGGTCGGTCGATCAGTTACAGCCTCTATGACAGCCATGTCGCCCAGCTGCTCGACGAGGCGGTCTACCACAGCGAACACTTGCGGCTCGGGCTCGCCGAGCGTCCGCAGTCGGCGGGTTGATCCGACGTCACCGAAAGTCATCGCATGACCAGTGACCACACGGCCACGTCGGGAGAACCGCTTCTGCTGATCGAGCAATCCGGACGGGTGCGGACGTTGGTCCTCAACCGTCCGGAGGTCCGGAATGCGCTCAGCTCCGGCCTGATCGACGCTCTCCGTTCCGAATTGGCGAACGCGGATCACGACGATGACGTCGACGTCGTCATCCTCACCGGCGCGGGCTCGGCATTCTGCGCCGGCTTGGACCTGGCCGAGTTGGGCTCGTCGACCGAGAGTGCTCGACTGCTCGATCATGCGGACGTACCTGTCGGGCATCCGTGGCGCCCCATCTCGAAGCCGATCATCGGCGCCGTCAACGGTGTCGCCGCCACCGGTGGTCTGGAGTTCGCCCTCGCGTGCGATGTCCTGATCGCGTCCGAACGGGCTCGCTTCGTCGACACCCATTCGCGGGTTGGGGTGTTGCCGGGCTGGGGTCTGACGTCCCGATTGCCGGCAGCGGTCGGCCGGGGTTTCGCGCGCCGCATGAGCTTGTCCGGGGAGTTCGTCGATGCCCAGACGGCGCTGCGGGTCGGTTTGGTGACCGAGGTGGTGGCCCACGATCAGCTGATGGCCTCGGCGATGGAACTCGCGGTGTCCATGGCCGGGAGTGACCAACTCGCGGTGCGGACCATGCTCGACTCGTATCGACGTGCCGAGCAGCATCTCGTCGGCCCGGCGCTCGACGTGGAAAAGGACACGTCGGTCGAGTGGATGGCAGGTTTCGACCCCGCTCGGGTGGCCGATCGTCGGTTCGGCATCGTCGAGCGGGGCCGGGCCAACAGCTGAGTCCTCCCCGCTGTTGCATCGAACTTGTGTTCGATAAGCTTGGCGGGTGGGCTGGGATCAAGGACCACCGACGTGGTCGGAGATGGAACGGGTGCTCGCCGGCCGAGCGCCCGGCAGTGCCGACCGGCCCGGCACCGAGTTCGGTCCCGACCTCAGCGAATGGGCGCCGTTCCCCGGGGATGGCGGCGACAGTCCGGCCTGGTCGCGCAAACGCGGCGCCTATCAGGCCGAGGACATCGCGCGCGGCTCGTCGGCGGTGCCCTACGCAGAACTGCACGCCCACAGTTCGTACAGCTTCCTCGATGGTGCGTCGATGCCGGAGGAGCTGGTGGAGGAGGCGCAACGGCTCGGACTCCGCGCACTGGCCGTCACCGATCACGACGGGTTCTACGGCATCGTGCGCTTCGCCGAGGCGGCCCGTGAGTTCGGCATGCCGACCGTCTTCGGTGCCGAGCTGTCACTGGAACCCGACATCGCGCGGACGGGTCAGAACGATCCACCGGGCGAGCATCTGCTGGTCCTCGCCCGGGACGGTGAGGGCTACCGCCGTCTGTCACGGACCATCGCCGAGGCGCACATGGTCGCAGGGGAGAAGGGTCTGCTCCGCTACGACCGCGAAGCGCTCGCCGCGGCCGGCGGCGGGCACTGGCTCATCCTCACCGGATGCCGGAAGGGTGCCCTCCGACGCGCCCTCGACCGCGGCGGCGTCCCGGCCGCCGAGCAGGCGCTGCGAGAACTGATCGAGACCTACGGCCACGACAACATCGTCGTCGAGCTGACCGCGCAGGGCATGGCCGACGACGACGAACGCAACGCGGTGCTCGCCGGCCTCGCCGCCGGGGCGGGCGTGCCGACCGTGGCCACCACCGGCGCCCACTTCGCCGCGCCCCGGCGCCGACGGCTGGCGATGGCGATGGCCGCCGTCCGGGCCCGCACCGACATCGACACCATCTCCGGGTGGATGCCCGGCGTCGCCGGATCACATCTGCGCAGCGGCGACGAGATGGCGCGGCTGCTGCCCGCACATCCCGATGCCATCGACAACGCGGTGGGCATCGCCGCGGACTGCGCATTCCACCTGGGCCTCATCGCACCGCAGTTGCCACCCTTCGACGTCCCCGACGGGTACACCGAGGCGAGTTGGTTGCGCGAACTCACCATGACCCGGGCACGCCGCCGGTACGGCACCCCCGCCGAACATCCGCAGGCCTACCGGCAGATCGAGCACGAGCTCGCCATCATCGAGACGCTCACGTTCCCCGGCTACTTCCTGGTGGTCGCCGACATCGTCGACTACTGCAAGGCCAACGACATCCTGTGCCAGGGCCGGGGGAGTGCGGCCAACTCGGCCGTCTGTTACGCCCTCGGGATCACCAACGTCGACCCGGTCGCCAACACGCTGCTCTTCGAACGGTTCCTGGCCCCCGAGCGCGACGGCCCGCCCGACATCGACATCGACATCGAGTCCGACCGACGCGAGGAGGCCATCCAGTACGTCTACCGCCGCTACACCCGGGAGCGCAGCGCGCAGGTCGCCAACGTCATCACCTACCGGGGGAAGTCGGCGATCCGGGACATGGCCCGGGCGCTCGGGTACGCGCCCGGCCAGCAGGACGCCTGGGCCAAGATGCCCGACACCGCTCCCGCCGACGTCGCCGAACTCGCCGGTGAGATCCTCGGAATGCCAAGGCATCTGGGCATCCACTCCGGCGGCATGGTGATCTGCGACCGGCCGATCGCCGATGTCTGCCCCACGGAGTGGGCGCGGATGGAGAACCGCAGCGTGCTGCAGTGGGACAAGGACGACTGCGCCGCCATCGGGCTGGTCAAATTCGACATGCTGGGTCTCGGCATGCTCTCCGCGCTGCACTATGCGATCGACCTGGTCGCCGAACACAAGGGGATAGACGTCGACCTCGCCACCCTCGACCTCGCTGAACCCGCTGTGTACGAGATGCTCTGTCGCGCCGACTCGGTCGGCGTGTTCCAGGTGGAGTCCCGTGCGCAGATGGCCACCCTCCCGCGGCTGAAACCGCGCTGCTTCTACGATCTCGTCGTCGAGGTGGCCCTGATTCGGCCCGGCCCCATCCAGGGCGGCTCGGTGCATCCGTTCATCAAACGGCGCAACGGGGAAGAGCCGGTGACGGTCGAGCATCCGTCGATGAGCAGGGCGCTCGAACGCACCCTGGGGGTGCCGCTGTTCCAGGAGCAGCTGATGCAGTTGGCCGTCGACGTGGCCGGATTCGACGCCTCCGAGGCCGACCAGTTGCGCCGGGCGATGGGTTCCAAACGGTCGCCGGAGAAGATGGAACGCCTGCGGCAACGTTTCTACGAGGGCATGGAGAACCTGCACGGCATCACCGGGGACACCGCCGACCGCATCTTCGAGAAGATGGCCGCGTTCGCCAATTTCGGCTTCCCGGAGAGTCATTCGCAGAGCTTCGCGTCCCTGGTGTTCTACTCGTCGTGGTTCAAGCTGCATCACCCGGCGGCGTTCTGCGCCGCGCTGCTACGGGCGCAACCGATGGGTTTCTACTCACCGCAGACCCTGGTGGCCGACGCCCGACGGCACGGTGTCGCGGTCCATCGCCCCGACATCAATGCCTCACTCGCGCACGCCACTCTGGAGAACGAGGGTCTCGATGTCCGGTTGGGTCTCGACGGTGTACGCGGGGTCGGGGAGGAGGCGGCGCAGCGCATCGTCGACCGCCGGTCCGACGGTCCCTACCTCGACATCACCGATCTCTCCCGGCGCGCCCGGCTGACGACCAAGGAACTCGAGGGGCTCGCCGGTGCCGGCGCCTTCGACGGGTTCGGCCTCAGCCGGCGTCAGGCCCTGTGGGAGGCCGGGGCCGCCGCGACGGTGCGCGACGATCAGCTGGCCCTGGAATCGGCGCAGGCGACCCCCACCCTTCCGGGTCTCTCCGACGTCGAGCTGGCGGCCACCGACGCCTGGGCCACGGGGATCACCCCCACGTCGTATCCGACGCAGTTCCTGCGTCCCCGGCTCGACGCGATGGGAGTGCTGGCCGCCGATCGCCTGCTGTCGGTGCCCGACGGTTCGCGCGTGTTGGTCGGTGGCGCGGTGACCCATCGGCAGCGTCCCGCCACCGCGTCCGGGGTGACCTTCATCAACCTCGAGGACGAGACCGGGATGGTCAACGTGGTGTGTTCGGTCGGTTTGTGGGCGCGGTACCGTGTACTCGCTCAGACGGCACCCGCTCTGCTGATCCGCGGCCGGGTGCAGAACGCCGAAGGCGCTGTGACCGTCGTCGCAGATCGACTGCAGCGCATGGATCTTCGGGTGGGGAGCAGATCCCGGGACTGGCAGTAGTCCTCCGGCGGACGCGCCGGGATGTCCGAGCCGGATCGGTGTTCACGAAGAACAGGAAGAGTCATGCCGCAACAGGTCGTGGTGACCGTCAAACCGAAGAGCAGCAAGGGCCCGTTGGTCGAGACGGGTCCCGGCGGCGCGATCACCGTCTACGTCCGCGAGCCGGCCACCGAGGGCCGGGCGAACAAGGCCGTCTCCGAACTGCTCGCCGCCCACCTCGGGGTCCCGAAGAGCAAGATCGCGCTCATCGGCGGTGCCACGGCACGCATCAAGCGCTACCGCGTCGGCTGATCACACCGCGCCGGCGAAACCGTGCTGACGCCACGCCTCGTAGACGACGATGCTCGCGGCGTTGGCGAGGTTGTGGGAACGACGTCCGGCGAGCATCGGGATGCGGACCCGGTCGGTCACCTCGGGTTCGTCGAGGACCTCCGCCGGTAACCCGGTCGGCTCGGGGCCGAACAGCAACACGTCGCCCGGCTGGTAGTCGACGTCGGTGTGATAGCGCTCGGCATGGGCGGTGAACGCGAAGACCCGTTCCGGCTTCAGCGTCGTCCAGGCGGTCACCAGGTTCGGATGCACGGTGACGTTGGCCATCTCGTGATAGTCGAGTCCCGCGCGCTTCACCTGCGCGTCGGACATCGAGAACCCCAGCGGTTCGATGAGGTGCAGTTCGCACCCCGTGTTGGCGGCCAGCCGGATCGCGTTGCCGGTGTTCGGCGGGATGCACGGCTGGTAGAACATGATTCGGAACATGATGGTGTCAGCGTAGTCGGTGACGACCGTCGCAGATGTCGCGCGATCGCGCCGGTCACACGGCGAGCGCGGTGTTGGCCCCGCAGAGCACGATGCACAGCGTCGAATCGGGTTGCGGCCGAACAGCTCCCGAGACCACACCGGCGACCGCGGTGGCGGTGCCGTGTTCGACGAGGATGCGGTGGGTGTCCCAGAGCATCCGTCGCGCCGCGATGATCTGTTCGTCGGTCACCAGGACGCTGCCGACCGCCGGGTTCCCGGCGACGGCCTTCCAACAGAGCTCGCCGACGCTGGTGGCGCCGAGCGAGTCCGCGGCGATGCTCTCGAGTTCGACGGGTACGGGAGCTCTCGCGGCGAGGGCCTGATGCAGACACGACGCACCGAGTGGTTCGACGCCGACGATGCGGTCGCCCGGGCGCAGTGTGGCGGTGAGGCCCGCCAGCAGGCCGCCACCACCGACACAGACAACCGTGGTGAGCGGTCCGGGCACGTCGTCGATGATCTCGAGACCGATCGTGCCGGCGCCCGCGACGACATCGGGAAGATCGTAGGCGTGCAGCGCGAGCGCGCCGGTCTGCTCCGCCAGCGCGACGGCGGCGTCGGCGGCCTCCGAATAACGCCGTCCGATGAGATGGACGCGCGCTCCCGCGGCGCGCAGCGCGTCGATCTTGACCGGCGGCGCGGTCTCGGGGATCACCACGGTGACCGGCACGCCGACGATCCGCGCGGCGATCGTCGCGCCGATCGCGGCGTTGCCGCCGGAGGCGACGAGCACGCCGGCGTCGGTCAGCAACCCATGGTCACGGGCGTGCAGCGTGGCCCACAGGCTGCCGCGCGGTTTGAAGCACCCGCCGAGCTGGGTGTACTCGAGTTTGAGAACCACCTCGACCGGCCCGTCGACGGTGTCGATCGTCGTGCGCAGTGTCGGCGTGCGACGGAGGTGGGGTGCGATCGCCGCGCGGGCGAGGACGACGTCGTTGCGCACCACGGTCACCGTTCCGACAGTAGCGCCGTGGAAGAATGTCGGCGTGACGGCGATACGACTCGATGGCAAGACCACGCGCGACGAGATCTTCGCAGATCTGGCCGAGCGGGTGGAGAAGCTCAGGCTGGCGGGCATCACGCCTGGTCTGGGTACCGTTCTGGTCGGCGACGACCCGGGTTCGCACTACTATGTCAAGGGAAAGCACGCCGATTGCGCCCGGATCGGCGTTGCCTCCATCCGCAAGGACCTGGCGGCCGATGCCACCACCGAGCAGCTCAACGCGGCAATCGACGAGCTCAACGCCGATCCGGCCTGCACGGGCTACATCGTGCAGCTGCCGCTGCCCAAGCATCTCGACGAGAACGCCGCCCTCGAGCGGATCGACCCGCTGAAAGACGCCGACGGACTCCACCCGATCAACCTCGGGCGGTTGGTGCTGGGCAAGGAGTCGACGCTGCCCTGCACCCCGCGCGGGGTCATCCACCTCCTGCGACGCTACGACGTCCCGCTGGCCGGCGCCCGGGTCACGGTGGTCGGGCGCGGGGTCACCATCGGCCGGCCCATCGGGCTGCTCCTGACCCGCCGGAGCGAGAACGCGACGGTCACCCTGTGCCATACCGGCACCACCGACCTGGCGTCGGAGATCGAGCGCGCCGACATCGTCATCGCCGCGGCAGGGGTCCCGCACCTCATCACCGCGGACATGGTGAAACCCGGCGCCGCGGTGGTCGACGTGGGCGTCAGCCGTACTGACGAGGGTCGTCTCGCCGGCGACGTTCATCCCGATGTCTGGGAGGTCGCGGGCCACGTCTCGCCGAACCCCGGTGGTGTGGGTCCGCTGACGCGGGCGTTCCTGCTGGTCAATGTGGTCGAACGCGCTGAGCAGATGCTCGCCTCGGGGAGTGGCAGCGACGCGTGACCCGAGAGGAGCACCAGAGTGAGTCCGCTCACTCCGAGTCGCCCGGCGCCGCGGACGCCCGTCCCGGACACCGGGGGCGTCGGGCCGCCGACTCCTCCCGGTTGCGGGCGGTGCTCGTCCAGCTCCCGTACCTGCTGGTGATGTTGGGTGTGCTGGCCGCCGCGCTGCTCGTGATGTTCGATCGCTGGCGGCGTGGGTCCTTCGTCTTCGGGGCGGCTCTGCTCGTCGGAGCCGTACTCCGTGCCTTCATCCCGTCGTCGCGGGCAGGCCTGTTGCAGGTCAGGGGCAAATCGTTCGACGTGACGGCGATGGCCACGGTCGGCGGCGTGATGCTGTGGCTGGCGGCGTCGATCGACTCTTTGGGCACGGATTGATTACAATAGAGACCTGAGCGTGACCTGGCGGACCAGTCATGCGCTCAACCAGGCAATTTTCCGCTGCTCTGCGCAGACACACCGACCGCTGGAGTTTGTATCACCGCATCACCAACCGACGGCACCGTGAATGAAGTGACGTCCATGGGCGTGTCAGCAGGGGCTGGCATGATTCACTACGTCCTCTTGACGCGTGACGATCTCGGTCGCAGTGTGGTCGATTCCCGCGTGATCGACGTGGATCCCACCGACGGCCTCGATTCCGCCGGCCGGGTCAACGCCGGGATCGACGTGATGCTCAGCGCCGCCCGCGAGACCGGGACGCGAGTGGGCCCGATCGGGGTCGCCGCACGCACGGGGAGCCAGCGTCGGCAATTGCGTTCACGGGGCAGCGGACCCCGGCGTCAGGTCCGTCTCGCCGGCGAGGACGAGGCCGTGCTGGCCTACCTGACCGACACCGGGGAGATCGACCGTTTCTCGTCTGCCGTCGTCGTCGACTGCGGCGACACCGGCATGTCGCTCTACACCGTCGATCCCCGCGAGGGTCGCATCGGCGACGCCGAGCACTCGACCGTGCTGAGCGGTCGTCGTCTCGACCGGTCCATCGTCGACCAGCTGACCGCCGACAATCCCGTCCTGGGCGACGCCACTCGGACGCGGGCGGAGCGCAGCGAGTTGCGCAGCGCGTGCCGGACCGCGAAAGAAGAGATCGCCTACGGCGGCGTCGCGGCCGCCGAGTCGGTCGTCGCGGTCTCGGCGAACACCGGTCGTGTGGCGCTGTCCGCGACCCAGGTCGAGCAGGCGATCGCGCCGATGATCGGTGATGCGAAAGAAGTGTTCGCCCGCTATGTAGCGGCCGTCAGGTCACGCGGCGTACGACCGGACGCGGTGGTGTTCATCGGCGGACTCGCCAACCTCCCCGCGGTGCGCGCGATCGCGGCAGAGCATGAGCTCGAGGTCGTGAACCCGACGGCGCCGGAGCTGGTCGTGGCCACCGGCGCAGCCTTGCTGGCCCTCCAGAGTTATTCGGGCGCAGCGCGTCTGGCGTTCATCGGGGGCAAGCGGCAGCGCGAGTGGCTTTCCGCGACCCCAATTGCGGTTGCCGGGGCGGTCATCGCGGCCACATTGATGACGATCTACGCGGTGAGCTCGTCGTTCGCCGACCGTCCGGCCGTCGAGCCGCAGCCGTCGGTCAGCAGTGTGCCCCCCGCGGCGGCGACCAGCGAGGAGGAGCCGCCGTCCACCGCGCGGCCCACCTCCCAGCCGATCACCCGAATCCCGGCCGAACCCGTCGAGCCCACAGTTGTCACTCCCGTTCCGACGCAACGGCCCGCGCCCGAGACCGGCTGGAACGACCCGCCGGCATGGGCGACCACGGAGTTGCCGCCGACGCGGCCCTCGACAAGTACCAGCACCCGCACCCTCTCGCCGTTCCCGTGGCCGGACCTGACCTTCCCGCCCGGTTCGACACCGACGATCCCGCCGGACCTGCTCCCTCCGGGTCTGCGCCCGCCGAGTGCGGCGCCCACTCCGCCGCCGCCCACGTACTCGACGTCGACGTTGCGCTCCGCGCCCAGCGCCCCGCCGCGCCCGAGCAGTACCCGCGCGACCGGGTCGACTCAGATTCCGGGTGTACCCGAGCCCGCGAAATCCGTTGACGGGGAGTCGCGCTCACCGGTGACTCCGGTACCTCGGTCCGGCAGCCCGGTCCCGTCGGTCCCGGCGCCGCGCTGACGAGACGCCGCCGACAGGTCCGTCAGGCGTCGCGACGCGCGAGTTCGACCGTGCGCTTGAGTAGATCGCTGATGGCATCGAACTCGGTCAGGAATCCGTCGTGGCCGGTCTCGGAGTTGACGACCTGAAGTCCGCCGACGCAGTTGCCCAGCTCGTCGGCGAGTTCGACCTGTAGCCGGATCGGGTAGAGACGATCGGAGTCGATCCCCCCGACGATCACCGGAACGCGGCAATTGTTGAGCGCCTTGGCGACTCCGCCGCGACCACGGCCGACGTCGTGGTGGTTGAGGACCTCGGTGAGGACGACGTAGCTGGCCGGGTCGAAGCGGGACATCAGCTTCGACGCCTGGTGGTCGAGATAGCTTTGCACGGCGTAGCGCCCGCCGGTCAGGGGATTCTCGTCGCCCTGGGCGTCGTTGCCGAAGCGGGAGTCGAGCTCCGGTTCGCTGCGGTACATGAGATGGGCGATCCGGCGCGCGATCCCCATGCCCTGCAACGGAATGCGGCCGGTGCCGTGGTAGTCGCCGCCGCACCAGTCCGGGTCGGCCTTGATCGCGGCGATCTGTGCGGACTGGATACCGATCTGATCCGCGGTCGCGCGGGCGCCGACGGCGAGCACGAGGGCGCTGCGGACGCGGTCGGGGTACTCGATGGCCCACTCGAGCGCGCGGGCGCCGCCCATCGAACCGCCGAGAACCGCACCGACGCTGCGGATTCCGAGGCGGTCCAGCAGTGCCACCTCGGCACGGACCTGGTCGAGCACGGTGATCTGCGGGAAGCGTGAGCCCCAGGGCCGACCGTCGGGTGCGATGGAGCCCGGACCCGTCGAGCCCTTGCATCCGCCCAGGACGTTGGCGGAGATGACGCACCATTCGTCGGTGTCGATGGCCTGTCCCGGGCCGATCAGCCCGTCCCACCATCCGGCCGAGTCGTGGTCGGCGTCGGCGGGTCCGGTGACGTGCGAGTCGCCGGTCAATGCGTGGAGCGTGAGGATGACGTTGTCGCGGGACGGTGACAACGTCCCCCAGCGCTGGAACGCCAGGGTGACGTCGTCGATCCGTGCTCCGCTGTCGAGAGGCAACGAGCCGATGGGGATGCCGACGAGTTCCCCGTCCGGGAGGGTCTCCCAGTCGGGCTGATCAGATGCTGTCGCATTCAGGTCGATACTCACCGACAAAGCTGCCTCACCTGTTTCACTTGGCCGCCGCGAATCCCTGTTCGAGGTCGGCCAAGATGTCGTCGATTCCCTCGATGCCCACGGCGAGCCGGACCAGTCCCGGGGCCACGCCCGCGGCGAGCTGCTCCTCGGGGGTGAGCTGGCTGTGGGTGGTCGAGGCGGGGTGGATGACCAGCGACCGCACATCGCCGATGTTGGCGACGTGGCTGTGCAGGCTGAGCGCGTCCACGAACTTCTTGCCGGCGTCCACTCCGCCCTGGATCTCGAAGGCGATGATCGCACCCTGACCCTTCGGGGCCAATTCCTGACCGCGCTTGTACCAGGGCGAGGACTCCAGACCCGCGTACGCCACGGACTCGACCTGCGGGTGTGCATCGAGGAAGGCGGCGACCTTCTGCGCGTTGGCGACGTGGCGCTCGATGCGCAGACTCAGCGTCTCCAGGCCCTGTGCCAACAGGAACGCGTTGAACGGGGAGATCGCCGCGCCGGTGTCACGCAACCACTGCACGCGTGCCTTGAGTGCGAAGGCGGGCGCGCCCAGGTCGGCGAAGACAGCACCGTGGTAGCTCGGGTCCGGCGTGGTGAAACCGGGGAACAGGTCCTTCCCGTCGCGCTGGACCCGCCAGTCGAAGGTGCCGCCGTCGACGATGACGCCGCCGATCGCGGTGCCGTGACCGCCGATGTACTTCGTCGCCGAGTGCACGACGATGTCGGCGCCGTGGGCCAGCGGGCTGATCAGGTACGGGGTGGCGACGGTGTTGTCGATGATGAGGGGTACGCCGTTGCGGTGCGCGACCTCCGCGATCCCCGAGATGTCGAGGATCTCGTTGTTGGGGTTGGAGATCGACTCACCGAAGAACGCGCGGGTGTTGTCCTTGACCGCGGCCTGCCACGACGCCGGATCCTCGGGGTCCTCGACGAAGCTCACCTCGACCCCGAGCTTGGGCAGTGTGTAGTGGAAGAGGTTGTACGTGCCGCCGTACAGGCGGGGGCTCGACACCACGTGCCCGCCGGTCTCGACGGCGTTGAGGATCGCGTAGGTCTCGGCGGCCTGTCCCGATGCGACGAGCAGCGCGGCGACGCCGCCCTCGAGCGCGGCGATCCGCTGCTCGACGGCATCCTGCGTGGGATTCATGATGCGTGTGTAGATGTTGCCCGGTTCGGCGAGCCCGAAGAGATTGGCCGCGTGCTGGGTGTCGTTGAAGACATACGACGTCGTCTGGTAGATCGGCAGCGCACGGGCGTTGGTCACCGCGTCCGCGGACTGCCCGACGTGGATCTGCTTCGTCTCGAAGCTCCAGTTCTCGCTGGGATCGTTGCTGTCGAGGGTGCCGTCAGGGACATCAGACATGGCGATTCATCACTTTCTACGGTCGGCAGGGCCAACTCGACCCTGTTGGGGTCCGACCTTCGGACCCGCGCTTGCCGGGGATCGCCACTGCGATCCCGCAACCCGGTCATCACCCGGAGCACCCCACCGCGGAAGGAGGGTTGCCGATCAGCCAGCCGGGGCTTCGCACTGATACTCATGACCTGGCGACAAGGATATAACACGGATGTGAGCGCCCGAGAACCGTCCCGGTCACGCCGCGCCCAACCCTTGAGAAGTGCACCGGAAGGGTGCCGGTGGCTGTCCTCCGACCGAGTGAAATCGGGTGTGGTCAGATACGAAACCACTGGTCAAGGTAGTTAGCGACGCTCAGCGTGCTGTCGGTTCCGCGATCGCGGATCTAGAGTTCGGGACAGCCCCGGCTGCACCGGAATGCTCCGCTCAGGTGGTCCGGGTTCGCACAGGAGCGCTCATGGCCGTGATGGCTCATCTCCGGACCCGACGCGTCGCTCTGTTGGCCGCCTCGATGTCGACGTTGTCGACCCTCGCCGCATTCGGCTTCACCGGGGTGGCGGCGGCGACAGCCGGCGGGCCCTCGTGCAGCGGTGCCGTCGTGGTGGTCGGGGGGACCGTCGACGCTGAGTCGCTATTGCTCGAGGGCGTCAAGGAGCGTTACCGCGAGCAGGGCTATGAGGTGATCAACGCGCCCTACCCGGCGACCATATGGCCGCTCGGAGCGACGGGGTACGACCGCAGTACCGAACAGGGGATCGCATCGACGGCGTCCGCGATCTCGTCGTATCGAGAAGCGTGCGGGTCCGAGGCGCCGGTGGTGGTGACGGGCTATTCGCAAGGGGCGCGCATCGCTGGAGACGTGCTCGCCGGTATCGGCAACGGCCGGAAGTTCGATGTCGCGAACACGCCCGACGATCCCAGCGACGACGTCGTGATCTCCGACGTCGGGGTGTCGGGCGAGCTGTATTCGGATCCGCGGCAGGCCGGTGACAAGACCGGGCGAGGTATCGAGCTGTCGCTGATCGGGATCATTCCCGGACTGACCATGTCGGGGCCACGTGGTGCCGGCAGCACGGACGCCGGCTTCGGGACGGTCAGCGACCGGGTCGTGTCGGTGTGCATCGAGGGCGACCCGATCTGCGACCTGCCCGATCCCGTCTACGACCCGATCGGCGCCATCGACGGCATCCTCGGCTACCAGGTCAAGCATTTCCTGTATCCAGAGGAGATGTCGGGCAACCCGCTGCAGCCGGGATACACGTGGGCGAAACGTCCGGTCGAATGTGCGGACGGCGTCTGTATGGTCGCTGCGGACTCCGCACTCGCCGAACTCGTCCAGGGCTGGGCTCGCAACCTCGGCTACCAGGGCGCCATCGGCGATTTCCTGTCGGATCGCCCGACCATCGGGCTTCCGTTCGGCATCGAACTGGCGAATCTGCAGCCGGTGGTCCGGCTGGTGCAGGGCTTGCTGCCGCCACTCCCACGTCTCGGGTACGGCGCATACCTACCCGACATCTTCGTCTTCGAGGACATCCTGCAGGGCATCGTCACCGCGACACCGGCTCGGTTCGTGCGCGGTGTCAGCGCCCTGGCTGCCAGCGTGCGCAGCATCGTCCTGCTGCCGGTCAACTTCGTCCGATACTGGGCGGGCGCGCTCATCGGGCCGGTGGCGTCGGAGGGCGGCGCCGTCACGATTCTCGCGGCGGACACGTCGCACCTGCGATCGTCCACGTTCGCGCGACTGGCAGCCGTACCCGACGAGTCCGTGGGGCCGGTCCGCGCTGAAGAAGTGGGCGGGTCCGGCCCCTCGTCCGAGCCGTCGGCGGCCCGGGGTGCCGAACCGGATGCCACCGACCCGTCACCGGCCGAGCAGCCCCCGGTGGGCCACACGACCGACACGTCGTCGGGGGCCGACACGGGCACCGATACCGAGACCGATACGCCCGACGCGGACCCCGCGCCTGCCCCGCCTCGCGACGACGACTCGCCGGCCGCCACCGATCCCTCGGGAAGCGATGTCAAGACGTCTGGAACCGACGGCCACGGGGGAGAGGACGGCGAGAAGGCCGGCTCGTCCGACACGGCTTCGGACCCGGACGGGCCTTCCGCAGACCCGTCCGACCCCGACAGCGATGCGGGCTCCGAAGCCGGCGACTGACACCCCGCGCGATGCTGAGGACACTGCGTGTGTGAATGAACTCACCACCGGCTGAGGAATCAGCGCTGACGGGCGCGGGTTGGCATCGACCGTGCCTGATGCTCTCTCGACGACCGAAGCCCCGGCCGACCCCTCACTGACGGGTCCGTCCACCGCCGGGGAACTCCGCAGCCCCGCGCGGGCCGAATCGGCCGAGGTGTCCCGCCGGGTGCGTCGGTGGACGATCCTCGCCCTTGCGCTGGGTGGATTCGGGATCGGGACGACCGAGTTCGTCGCCATGGGCCTCCTGCCCAACATCGCCGGATCTCTGGGTGTCTCGGAACCGACTGCCGGACATGTCATCTCGGCCTACGCGATGGGTGTGGTGGTGGGTGCGCCGCTGATCGCGGCGCTCACCGCGCGGATGTCCCGTCGGACGCTTCTGATCGGCTTGATGGTGGCGTTCACGGTCGGCAACCTCGCGACCGTCCTCGCACCGGATTACGGTTTGCTGCTGGTGGCGAGATTCGTCGCCGGCCTCCCGCACGGCGCCTACTTCGGTGTCGCGGCTCTGGTCGCCGCTCATCTGGCCGGCCCGCGCAACCGTGGCAAGGCCGTGGGACAGGTGATGCTCGGTCTGTCCGTCGCGAACGTCCTCGGCGTACCGGCGGCCGCCTGGCTCGGTGAGACGCTCGGCTGGCGGTCCGCGTTCGCGATCGTGGTCGTGATCGGAATCGCCACCGTCGTCGCGCTGATCCGGGTGCTTCCCACGCTCAGCGGGGTGAAGACCACCGACCCGCTCACCGAGCTCGGTGCACTCAAGCGGTCCCAGGTCTGGTTCACACTGGTCATCGGAACCGTCGGGTTCGGTGGGATGTTCGCGTTCTACACGTATCTCAACTCCGCGCTGACCACCGACACCGGGCTGTCGGTGTCGGTCGTGCCGTTCGCCCTGATGTTGTACGGACTGGGAATGGTGACCGGCAACTTCGTCGGCGGTTATGTCGCGGACCGCAGCGTGGCGGTGGCGATCCTCGGCGGACTCACCGCCACCGCACTCTCCCTCGGCGCTTTTGCGGTGCTGGCCGAGAATGCTTGGGCGGCATTGATCCTCACCTACCTCGTGGCGCTCACGGGATCGATGATGCTACCCGCGCTGCAGACCAGGCTGATGGATGTGGCGGCCGATGCACAGACCCTGGCCGCGGCCCTGAACCATTCCGCGCTCAACATCGCCAACGCGGCCGGAGCGCTGCTCGGTGGCGTGGTGGTCGGTGCCGGCTACGGATACCTGGCGCCGTCGGTGGTCGGGGTGATGCTCGCGGTGGCGGGTATCGCGGTCACCGTCGTGGCCCTCGCGACCGCGCGGCACCAGCCCGTCGGGTCCTGAACGAGCGCGGCCGTTCTACCTACGACGAGGGCCGACCGGATAAGTCCGGTCGGCCCTCGTGTCGTCGAGTCGGTGCAATCAGCCGTTCGTGGGCGGTGTGGCGATCGTCTTCGACAGGTAGAGCTGCTCGCCGAGCTTGTTGATCAGCTCGAGTTGCGTCTCGAGATAGTCGATGTGTTCCTCTTCGTCGGCGAGGATCTGCTCCAAGAGGTTGGCGCTGGTGATATCGCCCTTGGACCGGCACATCGCGATTCCGGGGCGGAGTCGTTCCACCACCTCGACCTCGATCGACATGTCCGACTCGAACTGCTCCCGGATCGACTGCCCAATACGCAGCGGCAGCAGGCGCTGATAGTTGGGCAGGGCGTCGAGGAACAGGATGCGATCGGTCAGGACCTCGGCGTGAGTCATCTCCTCGATCGACTCGGCCCGTGTCTTCGCGGCGATCTCGGTGAGACCCCAGCTCTGCTGCATCTTCGCGTGCAGGAAGTACTGGTTGATCGCGGTCAGCTCACTCGTGAGCTGTTCGTTGAGGAGGTCGATGACCTCGGGGTCGCCACGCATCTGTCCGCCTCCCATTTCCCGTGTATGTCCGTTCGAACCGTAACACGACAAAACCCCCCGCGCGTCGTCTCGCGCGAGGTTCGTCGGGTCGGAGGTCAGGTCATGCAGCGGTCGTCGCGGTTGACGCCCTTTCGCTCAGGATGGTGTGCAGTTCGTCCAGGCAGGTCCCGCAGCCTTCGCCCGCGCCGCAGCGGTCGCTGATCGCGTCGACCGTGTACGCGCCCGCATCGCAGTGCGCATGGACCTCGTCCACGGTGACGGCGCGGCATATGCAAACGAACATCTCGGAAACTCACCTTCGTGCCTGGATTAGGCAATGCTTACATATTTTAGGGTGTCCGCACAAGGGTTGCCTTACCTTTTATCGACGCTGTCCGAGTGGCGCGATCACGGCCGATGGGCTGTCGGACCGCCGCCGTAGGATGTGGCCCCGTGCCACTCACGATCTCCACGGTGAACGTCAACGGAATCCGCGCAGCGGTCAAACATCGATCGGAGGCCAACCGCGGCCTGCTGCCCTGGCTCGACACATCTGGACCGGATGTGGTCCTGCTGCAGGAGGTCCGCGCGAGCGAGGAACTCGCCCGCGACGCGCTGGCGCCGGTGCTCGACACCGGATGGCATCTGACGATGAGCGAGTCCTCGGTGAAGGGTCACGCGGGCGTCGGTGTGCTGACACGTAGCGCGCCGTCGGCGGTGCGCGTCGGATTCGGGAGCGCGGAGTTCGACGACCTCGGCCGCTATCTCGAAGTCGACGTCGACACCGACCTGGGACCGCTGACCGCGGGAAGCCTGTACCTGCCGAAGGGTGCCGCGCTCTCCGACGCCGAGAAGGACATCGCCAAGCACGACGAGAAGGTCCGTTTCATGCGTGAGTTCGGCGCATACCTGGATCGGTTGGTCCGTCGACGCCGCCACGTCGTCGTGGGTGGCGACTGGAACATCGCGCCCGCCGAAGCCGACATCAAGAACTGGAAGGGCAATCTCAAGAGCCCCGGCTTCCTACCGCACGAACGGGCCTGGGTGGCCGACCTGCTCGCCGCCGGGTGGCGCGACGTCATGCGCGAACTCTTCCCCGACGACGCCGGGCCCTACTCGTGGTGGTCGTGGCGCGGTAAGGCCTTCGACAACGATTCCGGATGGCGGATCGACTATCAGCTCACCAACAAGATGCTGGCCGGCCGGGCGACCAAGGCCGAGGTGGAACGTGCGGCGGCCTACGACCTCCGCTGGTCCGACCACGCTCCGGTCACCGTGCGGTACGAGTGACCGGGTCTGACAAACTGGGCGTCATGACCAGCGACGTAGAGCGCAACGGAGAGCCCGCGGCCGAGTCGATGCCGACCCGTCCGCGTGTGCTGTCCGGTATCCAGCCGACGAGTGACTCCTTCCACCTCGGGAACTATCTCGGTGCGGTCCGGCAGTGGGTGGCCTTGCAGGACGACTTCGAGGCGTTCTACTTCATCCCGGACATGCACGCACTCACGGTGCCGTTCGACCCCAAGGTCCTCGCCGAACGCACCCGCCTGAGCGTCGCGCAATTGCTCGCCGTCGGTGTGGACCCCGAGCGGTCGACGATCTATGTGCAGTCCCACATCCCCGAGATCGCCCAGCTGACGTGGGTCCTGTCGTGCATCACCGGTTTCGGCGAGGCCAGCCGGATGACCCAGTTCAAGGACAAGTCGGCCAAGCAGGGCGTCGACGCGGCGGGCGTCGGCCTGTTCACCTACCCCATCCTGATGGCCGCGGACATCCTCGCCTTTCAGGTCGATCGGGTTCCGGTCGGGGAGGACCAGCGGCAGCATCTCGAACTCACCCGCGACCTCGCCCAGCGATTCAACTCCCGGTTCGGCAAGGTGCTGAAGGTGCCCCAGGCGCACATCGTCGCCGAGTTCGCCAAGATCTACGACCTGCAGAACCCGACGGCCAAGATGAGCAAATCCGCCGAGACCGACAAAGGTCTGATCAATCTGCTCGACGATCCGAAACGTTCGGCGAAGAAGATCCGGTCGGCTGTCACCGATACCGGTTCGGAGATCCGGTTCGATGTCGTCGATAAGCCTGGTGTCTCCAACCTGCTGACCATCCAGTCGGCCCTGTCCGGTGTCGGCGTCGACGATCTGGTCGCCAAATACGAGGGCAAGGGATACGGCGACCTGAAGGTCGACACCGCGGAGGTGCTGACCGAGTTCGTCACCCCGCTGCGCGGGCGGGTCGAGGAGTACCTGTCCGATCCGGCCGAACTCGACGCCATCCTGGCTCGGGGCGCGGCCCGCGCGCGTGCCATCGCCTCCGAGACGCTGGCGTCGGTCTATGACAAGGTGGGGTTCCTGGCGCCTGGCCGGTGAGACCGCATCCGCCGGACGCCGTCCCGCGATCCGACCAGGAAGGCGATCCATGACCTCCGCGCGCGACTCGGCGAGATCACCGGTGGACACGGCGAAATCGGCGGTGGACAAAGGGATGACGACCGTCGACAAGGGCAAGTCGGCCTTCGCCGCGGCGCGGGAGAAGTGGCCCGCCGTCGAGCACCTGGTGCAGACCGTCGAACGCTACAACGACCGGCGCGGAAACGTGTATGCGGCGGCCATCAGCTTCAACGGCATCCTCGCGCTCGTCCCGATCATCATGGTGGTGTTCTCGGTCGCCGCGTTCGTGTTGGCGAATCAGCCACAGCTGCTCGAAGACCTGCAACAGGCGGTTGTCGACGCCGCGCCCGGCAAGATGGGCGAGCAGCTCAGTGAGGTCATCGATTCGGCGATCTCCTCCCGCGCCGCGGTAGGGATCGTCGGTCTGATCGGTGCCGCCTTCACCGGGATCGGGTGGATCTCCGGCGTCCGGGTGGCCTTCACCGAGATGTACGGGGGTCGCGTCGACCGCAACCCCGTGCTGTCGAAGGTGTGGGATCTCCTCACGTTCGCATTGCTGGGCATGGCCTTCGCCGTGACGATGGCGCTGACGACGCTGGGCAACAGCGGGCTCACCACCACGATGCTCTCCTGGGTGGGCCTCGACGACGCGTCATGGGCCCCGGTCGTGGTGCGGGCCGTCGCCATCGTCGTGTCGGTGTTCGCCAGCTGGCTGCTCTTCACCTTCGTGCTGGCGCGGCTACCGCTGGTGCCGCTGCCGATGACGCACGCCATGAAGGCCGGGCTGGTCATCGCGATCGCGTTCGAGCTGATGAAATCCCTTGGCGGGCTGTATCTCCAATCGGTCCTGGGTTCGCCGGCCGGGGTGGCGTTCGGTCCGATCTTCGGTGTGTTCGTCTTCGCGTACCTCGCGTCGCGGATCGTGCTGTATGCCACCGCGTGGTGCGCGACCGACCCCATCAACAGCAAGTACCAGGTGGTGGAAGAACCGGACGCGGAACTGCACCGGCCGGTCCAGATCTCGCCGACGGTCGAGGTGAGCCCGGCGCCCCGGCCCGGCGCCCTCGCGGCCGCCGTCGGACTGGGCGCAGTCGCGGCCGCGCTGATCGGAGCGCGTCGGCGGCGTTGACCTCCGGCGCTGGTCGTCTGATCAGCGGCGTCCGGCGAGCTTCAACCCGATGAGCAGGAGGATGACCGCCGCGAGTGCGGCCACGAGCCCGATGAGGATCTGGACGGAGGTCGACGACGCCTGGTCGGAACCTGTTGCGACGGCGCGGTTCTCGGTCCGCGTCGGCGCTGGTGTCGAGGACGGTCCGGACGCGGCCGACGGCTCGACGAGGCGGCCCACCGAGATGGCGGGGTCGGTTCGGAATCCGTAGTCGAACATCGCCTTCGCCTGGTCCCAGTACAGATCCCCGTCGACGGACAGGCCGAACATCTGCACGATGATCACCGTCCGGCCGTCGCGTTCGGCGGCACCCACGAACGTCTTCCGTGCGTCGTCGGTGTAACCGGTCTTGCCGCCGAGCATTCCCGGATACCCATCGACGAGGAGGCGGTTGGTGCTGTACATGTCGTAGGGCGGATGATCTCTGTCGCCGGGCACATCTGGACGCCGCGGGTAGCCCGGGAAACGGAACGTGGGCATCGCGATGATCTCGCGAAAGGTCGGCTCGGTCATCGCGGCCCGGAACAGCAGCGCCAGATCGTAGGGCGAGGAGGACATCCCGGCGGCGTCCAGTCCGGACGGGCTGGCAGCACGCGTGTCCGTCGCGCCCAGCTGCGCGGCCCGGTCATTCATCTTCTCAAGTGTCGCGTCGATGCCGCCGAGCTGACGCGCGAGCGCATGCGCGCAGTCGTTGCCGGACACCAACAACAGTCCGGTGAGCACGTCGCGAACGGTGTAGACACCACCGGGCCCCATGCCACAGGAGTCGCCTTCGGTGCTCCAGTCCTCGACGGTGGGCACGACCGGCGCGGCGAGGTCGAGTTCGTCGAGTGCGACCAGTGCGAGCAGCACCTTGATCGTCGACGCGGGCCGGTAACGGCCGTGGGGATCCTTGGCGGCGATGACTTGTCCGGACTCGAGATCGGCGATCAACCAACCCGCGGAGGTCAGCAGTGGCGGAACGGGACCGGCCGACGGATCGGCGATGACCCCGCAACCGGCGAGTTGGTCACCGCCGACGGCCGGTGCGGGAACAGGAAGGGGAGTGGGGGTCGTCGAACCCGGTGCGACGACCTCGGATTCGTCGACGGCCGGAGGCGTGGCGACTTTGTGCGGGCAGTGATCGGTGACCGGCGTGGTGATCGCCGGAGGCGGTACGGTCGGCAGCGGGACGGCCACGGCCGGGCCGACGCGAAGGACGAGGCCGAGCACTCCGACGGTCAGCACGGCGACGAGCGCGCACGCGGTACGACGAGTCCACGTCGGGGTCATCGGCCGCACGTTACCAGCGGGGCCGTGCGCTGCCGACGACATCGTGCAACCAGCGCCGCATCACTGCCTCCGCCGTCGGCACGGTCACTTTCTCGGCGGCCGCGGCGTCGATCGGGAAGCGGTCGGTGGCCGACTCACCCAGGACCTCGGCCACCGCGGACCGTGATTCCTGGTGTGACAGCCACCCCCGGACGAGATCGCCGCCGGCTTCGAGGTGGAACTGCACTCCGTAGCAGTTGTCCACGCGGAACAACTGATTGACGCAGGCGTCGGAGGACGCGAGCAGGGTGGCCCCGGGTGGCAGGGTGAACGTGTCGAAATGCCACTGGACTGTGTCGATGTCGCGTGGTGCGGGTGCGATGACCGCCCCGCCCCACACCGGGTCGGCCATCCCTGCGTCGTTGAGACGCACCCGGCGTACACCGAGTTCCGGTATGTCGCTCGTGTGCACCTCGCCACCGAGAGCCGCTGCCAGCATCTGCGCGCCCAGACAGACACCCCAGATGGGCACACCGCGTTCACGGGCACGGCGGAGCAGGTCGATCTCGTCGGCGATCCACGGGATGCGGTCCGCGTCACCGACTCCCATCGCTCCGCCGAGAACGAGGATGGCGTCGAAATCCGCTGGATCGACGGTCGCGGGTTCGCGCCAGATCCGCAGGGTGGCCGTCTCGGTGATCGCGTGCAGGGCGGGTCCGTAGGCGCCGGGTGGTTCGGACTCCGCGTGCCGGATCTCCAAGACCCGCAACCGCTCCCGCGGGCGCTCGACCGGCTGTGTTCTGGTGCTCATGACGAGTGCAAGAGTACGGTCTCGGTGGCGATTCCTCTCGCCGACGCGGGGTCGGAACCCACGCCGGGCTGCGTCAACCGGAATGACATGAACTCGTCGGACGGGACCCGTGCGCGGTGTGGTCGGCGACCCGTTCACCGTCGACGGTGATCTCGCACCGGGCGAACCGCCCGCCGGACTGGAACAGCGCGTCGACCGGTGCCTCGGCCGCGGCCCGCGTGTACACCAACGACGCCTTGAACTTGCCGTCTGGATCTCGTTGCGACAGCGGCACTTCGGACTGTGTGCGGAGTCTTCCGTCTGCGTCCGTCCACGCTGCGGCGCCGTTGTGCTCGTGGTCGGAGATCAGCGTGATCGTGATGCGTTGCGTGTCGGTGGTGGGTGCTGCCGCGGCCGGTGCGAACACCAGGAGGCACGCGAGCGCACTCACCGCGAGTGTCAGCAGCAGCCGGAACAGAAGGGCGCGGGCCATGAAGTACTCCGTTCGATGGGCGATCACCGGTCCGGCGACGGGCCGGGTTCCTCGGTCTTCCTTCGACGCATCGGACGGCATATCGGTTCCATCGCGCTGCTGAGCGAGCGGAAGTCGGGATTCTGCTGTCAGCGGGTGATCGTCAGCGGCAGCGTGGTGAAACGACGGACGAGAACCCCGGGCTCCCACGCCGTCTGCGTCAGATCAACCCGGAAAGCGGTCGTGGAGCGCAGCAGATGCTCGACCGCGAGGCGCGCCTGCAATCGTGCCAGTGTCGCCCCGACACACAGGTGCAGGCCCTTGCCGAATGCCAGGTGCGACCGCCGCGCCGCCGGATCGAGATCGATCGCGCCGGGATCGTCGAAGTGCCCGGGGTCCCGATTGGCGGCACCCCACATCAGGAACACATGTGACCCCGCCGGCAAGGCGGTGTCACCCAGCGTGGTGTCGGCGACCACATGACGGAAATGCCCACGGAACGGGGTCTCGAGCCGAAGGGCCTCCTCCACGAACACCGGGATGAGCCCGGGGTCGCTGCGTAACCGTTCGACGACGTCGGGATGGCGGTCCAACAGCCAGACGGCACTGTTGAGCAGGCTCGTGGTCGACTCGGCCCCGGCGGCGACCAGCTGGAACAGGATCATCACCGCGGTCTCGTGATCGAGACTGCCCTCGGCGACGCGGCGTGCCACCTCGACCAACGCGGTCGGCCCGCTCGCTTCGCTCCGGGCGTGTGCGTTGCGCAGCGCCGCCGACAGATACGCCGTCAGCTCACCGACCGCCGCGGTTGCCGTCGTCAGCTGGTCCGGCGTGATGACGCCGTCGATCAGGACGTTCGTCGCGATCGCCCACCGGGTCAGCGTGGCACGGTCGGCGACCGGCAATCCGATCACCGCCGTGGCGACCTCCATCGGAATCCGTTGCGCGACAGCGCTCACCCAATCGATCCGGCCACCACGGAGATCGTCGGCCCATGCCTCCGTGATGTATCGACGAATGGTCGGTTCGAGCTCGCGGGTACGTGCCGGAGACACCGACCGCATGGCGAGCTTCCGATGATCGCGGTGCCTGGCCCCGTCGGCGGTGGCGAGGACGTGCATAGCGTCGCCCAGGCCGGCGACCGGGAACTCCGAGACCGTGCCGTCGCCGTGCCACACCATCGTGGCGGTCAGGTTCGACGAGAAGTCCTCCGGGCGTCGGACCGCGTCGGCGATCAGGTCCCAGGAGCCGACGGCGAAGAACGATGAATCCCCGATTCGCTGCACGGGCGAACCGGTGTGCAGACGCGAGTAGAAGGTCGTGGGATCGGCGGTGGTGTCCATGGAGTCCAGCGTGGGCAACCCGGGCCGTCGACGCACGCATATCCCCGAAGTCGAGATCGGTGAGAAGTCACAGCACCATCCGGTGTCTCAGGCTAGCCTCGTGAACAGCTGGAACGTCCTTCATCGACAGGATGGTTCGTCTCACCATGAGAACGGGGGAGCGATGGCCCGGGACTGGCTGGTCGACGGAGACCGGCACGATGCTGCACGCGAGCGTCTGATCGCGCACGCGGCGGCCCTCATCGCACGCCGTGGCCTCGACGGGTTCGACCTCGACGAGCTCGGTCGTCGGGCGCACTGTTCGAGGGCGACGATCTACCGCCATGCCGGCGGTCGGTCCGCGCTGATCGAGTCCGTGCTGGCCACCACGTCGGCACCGGTGCTCGCCGCCATCCGTGCGACCGTCGCGGATCTCACCGGGCCCGATCGCGCCCAGACGGCGATCATCGAGACCCTGCGCGCACTACGCGGCGACCGGGTCATCCGGCAGTTCCTCCGGCCCGACAACCTCATCGGCGCGACGCCAACCGTCCTGTCGTCCCCCGCGGTGCACGCGGTGGCCGCCGATCTGGTCGGCGTCGACCCCGATGATCCCGCGGATGCACGGTTCCTCATCCGTTCCGTTCTCGCCCTGCTGCTCTGGCCCGCCGAACCCGACGAGGAGGCGCGGAGCGCGGAATCGATCGTCGCCGGCATCTTCCGTCGGGACCCCGGCACCGACGACGACGGCCCGCACCCCTGAGGGTGCGGGCCGTTGCCGGGCTGCAGAGAAAGTTCGAATCGGCTAGCGCGAGAACATGAGTGCGCGCTTGACCTCCGAGATCGCCTGGGTGACCTGGATGCCACGCGGGCACGCGTCGGTGCAGTTGAACGTGGTGCGGCAACGCCACACACCGTCGACGTCGTTGAGGATGTCGAGTCGCTCGACGGCCCCCTCGTCGCGGCTGTCGAAGATGAACCGGTGCGCGTTGACGATCGCGGCGGGACCGAAGTACGAACCCTCGGTCCAGAAGACCGGGCAGCTCGTCGTACAGCAGGCGCACAGGATGCACTTGGTGGTGTCGTCGAACCGGGCGCGGTCAGCCTGGCTCTGGATGCGTTCGCGGGTCGGCTCGTTGCCCGAGGTGATCAGGAACGGCTTGATCGCGCGGAACGCGTCGAAGAACGGTTCCATGTCGACGACGAGATCCTTCTCCACCGGCAGGCCGCGGATCGGCTCGATGGTGATGGTGATCTCTTTGGACTTGTCCTTGGGGAGCATGTCCTTCATCAGGAGCTTGCAGGCGAGGCGGTTGACGCCGTTGATCCGCATCGCGTCCGACCCGCACACGCCGTGGGCACAACTACGACGGAACGTGAGTGTTCCATCGAGGTAGCCCTTCACGTACAGGAGCAGGTTGAGCAGGCGGTCGGTCGGCAGCGCCGGGACGCGGAAGCTCTCGAAACCCTGGGCGTCGGGATTCTCCGGGTTGAAGCGGAAGATCTTGAGCGTCACCATGGTGGCCTCGTCGGGCACCGGAGGCAACGGCGGATCGTCGGAAGACGGTGCGGGCTTGTCCAGAACAGATGTCATCAGTACTTACGCTCCATCGGCTCGTAGCGGGTTTCCACGACCGGCTTGTACTCCAACTCGATGTCTGAAAGGAGGTCCGTGCCCTTTTTGTAGGCCATGGTGTGCCGCTTGTAGTTGACGTCGTCACGATCCGGGTAGTCCTCGCGTGCGTGACCGCCGCGCGACTCCTTGCGGTTCAGGGCTCCGGCCACCGTCACCTCCGCCATCTCCAGCAGGAAGCCGAGTTCGATGGCCTCGAGGAGATCGCTGTTGAAGCGCTTGCCCTTGTCATGGACTCGGATGTGGGCGTAGCGCTCCTTGAACCGGTGGATGTCGGTCAGGGCCTGCTTGAGGGTCTCCTCGGTGCGGAACACCGAGGCGTTCGCGTCCATCGAGGCCTGCAGCTCGGTACGGATGTCGGCGACGCGCTCGTGTCCGTGGTCGCTGAGCAGCAGCTCGAGCCACGAGTCGACCATCTCGGTGGGCGTCTCGGGGAGCTCGGCGAACTCGGCCGAGTTCGCGTAGTCCGCGGCCGCGATTCCCGCGCGTCGTCCGAAGACGTTGATGTCGAGCAGCGAGTTGGTGCCCAGCCGGTTGGCTCCGTGGACCGACACGCACGCACACTCGCCGGCGGCGTACAGGCCGTGGACGACCTCGTCGTTGTTGCGCAGCACCTGACCGTTGATGTTGGTCGGGATGCCGCCCATGACGTAGTGACAGGTGGGGAACACCGGCACGTACTCGGTGACCGGGTCGACGCCGAGGTAGGTACGGGCGAACTCGGTGATGTCGGGGAGCTTCTCGTTGAGGACGTCCTCGCCGAGGTGGGTCACGTCGATGTAGACGTAGTCCTTGTTCGGGCCGGCACCGCGACCTTCGAGCACCTCGAGCACCATCGACCGGGCCACGATGTCGCGCGGCGCGAGGTCCTTGATGGTGGGGGCGTAGCGCTCCATGAAACGCTCGCCGTCGGCGTTGCGCAGGATGCCGCCCTCACCGCGGACCGCCTCCGAGATGAGGATGCCGAGCCCCGCGAGACCCGTCGGATGGAACTGGTGGAACTCCATGTCCTCGAGGGGCAGGCCCTTGCGGAAGATGATGCCCATGCCGTCGCCGGTCAGCGTGTGCGCGTTCGAGGTCGTCTTGTACATACGGCCCGAGCCGCCGGTGGCGAACACGATCGACTTGGCGTGGAAGACGTGGATCTCGCCGGTCGCGAGCTCGTAGGCGACGACACCGGTCGCGACCTGCTCGCCCTTCTCGTTCTCCGTGAGGCAGATGTCGAGGGCGTAGAACTCGTTGAAGAACTCGACGTCGTGCTTGACGCAGTTCTGGTAGAGCGTCTGCAGGATCATGTGGCCGGTGCGGTCGGCGGCGTAGCAGGCCCGCCGGACCGGGGACTTGCCGTGATCGCGGGTGTGGCCGCCGAAGCGTCGCTGATCGATCTTGCCCTCGGGTGTCCGGTTGAAGGGCAGGCCCATCTTCTCGAGATCGAGCACCGCGTCGATGGCCTCCTTGGCCATGATCTCGACGGCATCCTGATCGGCGAGGTAGTCACCACCCTTGACGGTGTCGAAGGTGTGCCACTCCCAGTTGTCTTCCTCGACGTTGGCGAGTGCCGCACACATGCCGCCCTGGGCCGCGCCGGTGTGGCTGCGGGTCGGGTACAGCTTGGTCAGCACCGCGGTGCGAGCACGAGGGGCGGCTTCGATCGCCGCGCGCATGCCTGCGCCGCCGGCGCCCACGATGACGACGTCGTAGCGATGTTCCTGCATTGTTGTGGGTCTCCTCTAGCCGACGCTGTTGACGTCGAAGGTCAGGAGGGCGTAGGTGCCCATCGTGAGGACGAGGATCATCGACACGGCGAGCAGCACGTTCAGCCAGAAACGGGTCGAGTCCTTGCGGGAGTAGTCGGCGATGACGGTGCGCACACCGTTGCCGCCGTGCAGTTGGGCCAGCCACAGCATGGTGAGGTCCCAGATCTGCCAGAAGGGTGAGCTCCACCGCGCGGCGACGAACGAGGAGTCGATGCGGTGCACGCCGCCGTCCCAGGCCAGCATGATGAACATGTGGCCGATCGTCAGGACGACGAGCAGCAGCCCGGAGAACCGCATGAACAGCCATGCGTTCTTCTCGAAGTTGCCGCCCTTGGGCTTGCGGGGCGAGCGCGGGTTGTCCAGGCTCGCGGGACGGTCGTGCTGAGTACCGAGGGTCTTGGCGACACCGGTGGCTTCCGAGGTGGTCATCTCTGGTGTCTCCTACAGGTGGCTGAACATGATCTGCAGCAGGCGGACCGTGCCGGCACCGAAGACGATGACGAACAGGGTCATGGCCACCCACAGCATCTGTCGCTGGTACTTGGGTCCCTTGGACCAGAAGTCCACGAGGATCAGGCGCACACCGTTGAAGGCGTGGAACAGGACGCACGCGACCAGGGCAATCTCCATGAGACCGATGATCGGCGTCTTGTAGGTCTCGATGATCTCGTCGTACTGATTGGGGTCGACTCGGATGACCGCGGTGTCGAGCACGTGTACGAAGAGGAAGAAGAAGATCGTGACGCCGGTGATGCGGTGCAGGACCCACGACCACATGCCGGGATCGCCGCGATAAAGAGATCGTCTGCGCACCGGGTCGGGTGCGACTTCGGTCGAGGTGCTCATCGGGAAAGTGGCCTCCAACATCGTCGATGGACGCGTCGAATCGGCATGCTCCGACTCGACCATGGACCCATACGAAGAGACTCTAAACCCATGCACATTCCGGTGGTAAATTGCCCGAACCGATCTGGGCGACAAGACATTACGACTTAGGTTTGCCTTACCCAAGCTTTGCGGTGATGAAATCCGGATGAACGGCCGATGACGCCGGGCGACAGGAGATCCACGTGGTTACAGAAATCGATTGGGATGTGTTGCGGGACAAGGCCAGATCGATGATCGGTCGTGCTTACGCACCCTACTCCCGGTACCCGGTGGGCGCCGCCGGGATCACAGCCGAGGGCGGTGTCGTCGCCGGTTGCAATGTGGAAAATGTCTCATATGGCCTGGGTATCTGCGCCGAGGTCGCACTGGTCGCGGCCCTGGTGAACGACGGAGGCGGAGCGCTGCGGGCGGTCAGCGTCTGCGACGCCCGCGGGGCGGTTCTGATGCCGTGCGGACGGTGCCGACAGGTCCTGCTCGAACACGGCGGGCGCGAGCTCCTCGTCGACCACCCCGGTGGTCCCCGGATGCTCGCCGAGCTGCTTCCCGATGCCTTCGGACCCGACGATCTCGAGGCGGTCCGTTCATGACGGTCGACGCCCGGGAGATCATCCACGCGGTGTCGGTGATCGCCACCAAGCGGGGCGGACACGAACTCGCCGACGCACAGATCGCGTGGATGGTCGACGGCTACACCCGCGGCGAGGTGGCGGCGGAACAGATGTCGGCATTGCTGATGGCCATATATCTGCGCGGGATGAATCGCCGTGAGATCGCGTCCTGGACGCACGCGATGATCGACAGCGGGCGCCGGATGGACCTGTCCGGTCTGCAGCGGGACGGGCGGCCGCTGGCCACCGTGGACAAACACTCCACCGGCGGCGTCGGGGACAAGATCACCCTCCCGCTCACGCCGCTCGTCGCGTCGTTCGGTGTCGCGGTGCCGCAGCTGTCCGGTCGGGGGCTCGGTCACACCGGTGGGACGCTCGACAAGCTGGAGTCCATCCCGGGGTGGCGGGCCGAGGTGAGCACGTCTGACATGCTCGACCAGCTCGAGCGGGTCGGCGCGGTCATCTGTGCCGCAGGCGCCGACCTGGCACCCGCCGATCGCAAGCTCTACGCCCTGCGCGATGTCACGGGCACGGTCGAGTCCATTCCGCTGCTGGCGTCGTCGATCATGAGCAAGAAGATCGCCGAGGGCACCGGTGCGCTGGTCCTCGACGTCAAGACCGGGTCGGGTGCCTTCCTGCCCGACGAGGACGACGCGCGCGAACTGGCGTCGACCATGGTCGAACTCGGTCACGACGCCGGTGTCGACACCCGTGCGGTCATCACCGACATGGGCACACCGCTCGGACTCGCGATCGGCAACGCCGTTGAGGTGGCCGAGTCGGTGGAGGTACTCGCCGGCGGCGGACCCGCCGACGTCGTCGAACTGACCCTGGCCCTCGCCCGGGAGATGCTCGACGCCGCTGGGCTCGTCGACGCCGACCCCGCAACCCATCTCGCCGACGGCCGGGCGATGGACACGTGGCGGGCGATGATCGCGGCGCAAGGTGGCGACCCCGATGCGCCCCTGCCGACGGCGCGCCACCACGACACCGTGACCGCGTCGGGCGACGGCATCGTCACCGAGATGGACGCGCGCGCGGTCGGCGACGCCGCGTGGCGCCTCGGCGGCGGCCGATCGAAGCCGGGGGAGGCGGTCGCGGCAGAGGCGGGAGTGACCATCCATGCGAAGCCCGGTGATCGTGTCCGAGCCGGTCAACCGTTGTTCACCCTGCACACGCAGGATGAGGACCGGATCCCCGGCGCCCGCTCCTGCCTGGCCGGGGCGACGACCGTGGGGCCCGACTCCGCCGAACACGCGGGCGGCGCGCGCACCCGTCCACTGATCATCGACCGCGTTAGGTTTCCATCATGACGACGCTGACCCCGGCGAACATCTCCCTCGCCCCGAAGGTGCTCCTCCACGACCACCTCGACGGCGGACTCCGGCCCGCGACGGTCCTCGAGTTGGCCCACGAGGTGGGATACGACGGCCTCCCGGCGGATGAGAACGGCAGGCAGATCGATGACGCCGAGACGCTCGGGCAGTGGTTCCGACGTGCGGCCGACAGCGGCTCGCTCGAGCGCTATCTCGAGACCTTCTCGCATACGGTCGCGGTGATGCAGACCGTCGGCGGGTTGGAACGCGTCGCGCGCGAGTGCGTGGAGGACCTCGCCGCCGACGGGGTCGTGTACGCCGAGGTGCGTTATGCGCCCGAACAGCATCTCGAAGGTGGGCTGACCCTCGACGAGGTCGTCGA
Organism: Gordonia sp. BP-119; assembly: GCF_016924115.1. Taxonomy (NCBI): domain Bacteria; kingdom Bacillati; phylum Actinomycetota; class Actinomycetes; order Mycobacteriales; family Gordoniaceae; genus Gordonia; species Gordonia sp. BP-119. The sequence goes on along the minus strand of NZ_JAFFZF010000002.1, from coordinate 107,917 downwards.
GGCGGTGCTGCGGGGCTTCGCCGAGGGCGAGGCGGTCGCGGCCGAGCGGGGCCGGACGATCACCGTGCGGTGCCTGGTCACCGCGATGCGCCACGCCGCCCGGTCACGCGAGATCGCCGAACTCGCGGTCCGCTACCGGGACCGGGGTGTCGTCGGTTTCGACATCGCCGGCGCCGAGGCGGGGCATCCGCCGACCCGCCATCTCGACGCCTTCGAATACATGCGGGCCAACTGTGCGCCCTTCACCATCCACGCCGGCGAGGCATTCGGGCTGCCGTCGATCCACGAGGCCATCGGCTTCTGCGGGACGGACCGGTTGGGTCACGGCGTCCGCGTCTTCGACGACATCGAACTCCCGGAGGGGGTCGATCTCGCGGCGCACTCGTTCGCGGGTGCGCGGCTGGGTCAGGTGGCGAACATCGTGCGGGACAAGCGGATTCCGCTGGAGCTGTGCCCGAGTTCGAATGTGCAGACCGGGGCGGTCGGTTCACTCGCCGAGCATCCGTTCAACGTGTTGGCGCGCCTACGGTTCCGGGTGACGGTGAACACCGACAACCGACTGATGTCCGACACCACCATGAGCAAGGAATTCGGCCTGCTCGCCGATCGGTTCGGCTACGGCTGGGCGGATTTCGAACGGTTCACGGTGAACGCGATGAAGTCGGCGTTCATCCACTTCGACGAGCGGCTGGCGTTCATCGACGACGTGATCAAGCCCGGCTACGCGGTGCTGCTCGGCTGAGCAGCACCGTCGCGGCCGGTTATGGGCGGAGAGGACTGCGCCCGTCAGCCCTTCTTGGTGAGCCGGGCCTCGAAGTCGTGCTCGAGCGCGCGCCACGCCTCGGCCTCGTTGTCGAACGGACCGCTGGGCGCCATGCGCTTGGGGTCGGGGTTGACGGTGTAGTCGACGAACCATCCCAGCGGGGTGGTGGTGCCGAGGGCCTCGGAGACCGTGTTGTCACCGGCGTAGTCGGCTGCGTCGGTGAAGAGTTCGACGGCGAGGTCGAGCTGGTCGCGATCCATTCGGCGGGGGCCGTCGGCGATGTCGTCGGCGAGACCCGGCAGGACGTAGACGTTGTCGTCGATGACGTCGAACTCGAGGGATCCGTTGGTCGCCTCGGTGCGGACCTCGTCGAACGTGGACAGGTCGGCGAGGTCGTGCGTGTTGTCGTCGGCGAGGAACCGCGAGAGCGAGCGCGCCGAGGTGAACACGAAGATCTTGCCCTTGGTGCCGAGGAACACCGGGTCGTCTCCGAGGTAACACCGCAGTGTCAGGTACTCGTTCGCGCTGGTGACGATCTTGATCGGGTCGATGCCGACCGACGCCCAGAAATCGTCGTCGTCGTAGTCGTCCTCGTCCTCCTCGTCCGTGTCCTCTTCGAGGTCATCGTCGTCGGCGGCGTCCGAGGACTCGGAGTCGGGGGCACCGACGATCTCGATGTCATCGTCGGTCGGCTCGTCCTCGTCCTCGGCGGACGCGGCGGCCTCGAGTTCGGCCTCGGCGGTCTCGACGGCCTTGGCGTCCACCTTCGGTGTGCTGATGACACCGTCGATGGCATCGAGCACGTCATCCCAGTGCTTGGCGATGAGCCGGCCGATGCGCACCCAGAGGTCGGTGCCCTCGCGGCCGTCGAAGTTGCGTGTGCCGGTGGTGACGGCGCCCAGGATCGGGTTGCCGTTGAAGAACTTGGTGACCGGTGTCAATTCGCAGACCTCACCGAGGATGCGGACGATCTCGAGTGCGTCTTCGAGTTCGGCGATGACCTCGGCGGTGGGGTCCTCCGCGGCGAGCTCGGGTACGCCGACGAGGTCGTAGCTGTGGCGCCCGTCGGGGACCAGTTCATCGGCCTGCAGGCCGACCACGGTCGACCACGCCGGGTGCTCGACGAGATCGTTGTCCTCGTTGGTGCGGATGAACGCGGCGAGCTCGGCGACAGAGGGCAGGACGTACAGGTCCTCGTCCAGTCCGAGGAAGGCCTCCCATTCATCGTCGCCCTCACGCCAGCGGGGTGCCCACAGGGTGAAGCTGTTTCCGTCGGTGAGTCCGAGCTCAATCGGGACGATGTCTCCGGCCATGGGGACACAGCCTAGCGATTGTCGGCGGCGGATCCAGTAGTGCCCCCACAGACGGTCGGTGGTGTGCCGACGACTTTTCGATGAACTCCTGACCCGCCCGCGGGTGCGACCATCGGCGCGGCTCTCATCGTGGACGGAAGAATCCTTCGAATGCCTGGTCGAGGTTCGAGGTGCGTACCGGCGAGACGCCCACGGGGTCACCGGCTTCGATCATTTGACCATTGCCGATGTACATCGCCACGTGGCCGGACCACACCGCGAGGTCTCCGGGCTGCAGCTGCGCCTGGGACACCTGATACCCGGCGGTGTCCTGCTCCTGGGCGAGGCGGGGGAGTTCGAGCCCGGCCTGCCGGTAAGCCCACTGTGTGAAGCCGCTGCAGTCGAATCCGTCGGGCGTCGTCCCGCCCCAGACATAGGGCACCCCGCGTTGACTCAGCGCGGCCCGCACCGCGGTCGCCGCGCGTTCGTTCGGAGCGTGGGCGACCGAGCCGTCGGGCAGCGTGATGGGGACGCCGCCGGGCGTGGGGACGGGCGACAGTCTGGCGGCGTCGCCGCCTGCGACTCCGACCATCTCGGCCGGCGCCGTGCGGCGGGCCAGGGCGGCCATCGCCTCGGTGTCGGAGCCGAGCTCGGCGCGAGCACGACCGATGATCTCCACGCCGCGGCTCAGATGCTCGACGGCGATCGGCAGGACCGCGAGAAGGACTGCCGGAGTGGCCAATCCGCCGGCGAGGCCACGGACATGCCGTTCCAGGGAGTCCACGAGGCCGTTCAGCGCGGTCGACGCCATGTGGACGGTACGGCCGGCGCTCTCGACGAGCCGGCCGAACTCGGCGGCGCATTCGGTGAGTTCGGTGAGTCGGCGCTGGTTCGCCGCGGTCGCGGCTGCGGCTCCGGCGGCCCCGGCTCCGTCCCACCGCGTGAGGACGGACTCGGCGGCCGACGTCGACCGCTGGCGCACCGACTCGACGGTGCCCGCTACGGTCCGGACCTGCTCGGCGGGGTTGCCCGGTGCCAGGATCCCGGTCCCCAGCGCGGCGATCAGTTGCCGCAGTGGCTCGATGAGGAGTTCGACGGGGATCACAGCGTCAGCTCACCGGCCGTCGCGATCCGGTCGGCGGCGGCGCAGTCGCAGTCGGCGTAGGACGTTGCGGCCGAGCTCGTCGTGAGTCCGACGCGTTCCTCGCGCGCCGTCGCGGCCTCGATGGTGCGACGGTGCAGGTCGAGGAACTCGACGACGGCGGTGAGGAACTCGATGCCGATGAGACCGAAGGTGATGGCGAGTTCGACCACGGCGGCGTCGTCGCTGCCGGTCCCGCCCTCGAGCATCTGGGCGTTCGTGCGGTGTGCGCCGGAGAACTCGTGCAGCGCAGACGAATCGGCGAACAGTCGGCCACCTGTGTCCGGGCCTGGCCGGGTGGGTGCGGGATAGGGATGGGGGGAGGACGGGCTCATGGGTTTTCGACGCGGCGCGGCCCCGTTGGGTTCCATCAAATTCTCGCGGCGACCCAGACCGGCGTGGTGGAGCTCGCCCAAGCGGCACGCGAGCGCCGGGGAGGAAATAGGGTGTCGGCATGGAGTCCCTGATCGTCGACCATCCCCTCGCAGCCGCGCGTCTGACCACGATGCGCGACGAGACCACCGACAACGCCGGATTCCGGGCTGCGCTGTCTGACCTCACCCAGATGCTGATCTACGAGGCGCTTGCCGGTGCGCCGCGCGCCGACGTCGCGATCAACACGCCGATGACCGCGCACACGGGATCGAGGCTGGCATCCCCGCCTCTCCTGGTCCCGGTCCTGCGGGCCGGACTCGGCATGGTCGAGCAGGCGCACGCGATGGTGCCCGAGGCGCATGTCGGTTTCGTGGGCCTCGCCCGCGACGAGGAGACCGCACAACCCGTGCCGTACCTGGAGTCGCTGCCGGAGGACCTGTCGGGACGGCCGGTGTTCGTCCTCGACCCCATGCTCGCCACCGGCGGCTCCATGCTCCACACCATCGAGTTGCTGGTCGCCCGCAACGCCACCGACATCACCGCCGTATGTGTCGTCGCCGCACCTGAAGGGGTTGCGGCGCTGGAGAATTCGGGACACCCGTGCCGGCTCGTCGTGGCTGCCGTGGACGACGGTCTCAACGAGGTCAACTACATCGTGCCCGGTCTCGGTGACGCGGGCGACCGGCAGTTCGGTCCGAGGTATTTGTGAGGGTCGGGACCACCCGAGCGAGCTCGTCGCGCCGCTTCTGACCGTTGGCTTGAACGCAGGGGATCGCTGAAACCGCATATCCAGCCGTCGATTCCGCTGACCGATTCGGGTCATTGAACTCGACTCGCCAGTGGCCGGACACCCAGGCGCGGCGGGGCATCCGGGTGTCTGCATCTCGGTGGGCGCCCAGTGCCGCGCCGGTGCGGCCGCGCGTTTGCGCCGAACCCCGCCTCCTCTGTCTCACGCCACACACGTTGCAAACACAGCCAAGCCATGGTCATCGACATCCACGCAATGATCACGGTCGCAGTAGCGAGGGGCCTCATGAGCCTGGCTCGACGACGATCAGTGACAGGGTCCGCCGACCTGGGAGCGCCACTTGTCGTGAGCGATCGCGGGGGCCGGGGCGGCGACATAGAAGCGCTGGATCGTGACGAATTATTCGCTTACAGAATGAAATCTGAAACGGGTGTGACTGAAGTTCACCGCTGTCAACGATCTACGCCAGTCAACGAGAATCAGCGCACAGTCGACGAAAAACGCTGCACAGTGGATAGTTTCGCTATTTCTGGGCCTGTGGAAACTCTTCGTGGTCGAACGCATGTTCCTGTACCTTGGAGTCATGTCAGAGCTAGCCACTCTCCTCGATCAACTCATCGGAACCACCCCGCCCACCAACGACCCAACCGGCAGAGCGACATTCGACGCCCTCGACACGTGGCGCCTGATCCGCAACCTTGCCGATCATCAAATCGCCACGAACGCAGCGCAACTCGATGCTCTCGGGGTCGCGCAGAAAGCCGGTAGCACCACCAAGAAGCTGCTGATCGAGTCAGGACATGCGCCGGCCTCCGCCCTCCGCACCATGCGGAGTGTCGACGCGCTGCCCAACCTGCCCGCTTTGGCGCGTCATGCCGCCGATGGGCGGCTGTCCGGCGAGATCGTCGATGCCATCGTCCGCGGCATGAACGAGATCGAGAAACGATGTGGTGAGGCGCTTTCCGACGACGATCGCTCCCGGTATGAGAGCGAGCTCGTCGCCCAGGCGCTGTCGGGCGCGACACCGACTGAAGTACTCAAGCACGCTCGAGCCATCAGCAACACACTCTGCGACGACTCTGACACCGGTGTACCGGCCACCGACGACCCATCGCTGAACGCGGTCAACGTGCACACCACCGACGACGGGCGCGTCGAGGTCCGCGCTGACCTCACCCAGTTGGTCGGCGAGAAGTTCCTGGCGATGATCGACGAACGGTCCTGTCCACGGCCCGAACCCGACGGCGCCGAGGATCGTCGCACCGCCGAGCAGCGTCGCGCCGACGCTTTCGAGTTGATCCTCGACCAAGCCGCGATCGGCGCGACCATCGATACCGTCGGAAGTCCACGCACGCAACTGATGCTGACCATCCCCGCCACCGGAGAACTCGCAACGCTGCCGTGGACCGGGACGGTCAGCCATGCCACCGCGAAACAGGTCTCCTGCGACGGATCCCTGACCGAGATCGTCCTCGACAGTGAGGGCGTACCGCTGCAGATGGGTCACACCCGTCGGTTGTATCCGGCGCACCTACGTAAGGCGGTGATCGTCCGCGACGCGTGTTGCGTCAAATGCGGTGCACCACCGTCACATACCCAGGTTCACCATATCAAGTCGTGGGCCGACGGTGGACCCACCGACCTCGACAACGGCTGTTTGCTGTGTCAGCGCTGCCATACGCAGGTCCACCACCACGGCTGGGACATCGTGATGGGATTCGACCGCCATCCCTGGCTCGTCCCACCCGCCAGTATCGACCCGCAACGCCGACCGCTACCCGCCTACAACCGGCGCACCATGCGCCTCGACGAGGCCGCCTGACCGGCCGTCCGACAACCACTTTCGCGTAGCACCTTCCGCACCCGGGCCATACCCGGGACCGCATCCGTCCTTTGACAACTCCACAGTGTCACCCCAGAGGCAACCGCCCCCCGTACGAGACCGGCCCGTCTCGACGCAGTGGATGGGAACTGTTGAGCGCTGAGCGAGCGTCCGGCTTTGTGTCAGCGCATTCCACCGGGTGATCTCGATATCGGCGTCGTCTGTGTTCCAAGCCAATTGGCGACGGCCCGAGCGGCGGGCGGCGACGTCGGACGCAACGGTCATCCCGTCACGCACGCTTCGCATTTCGGTGACCGGGCTGAGCCGAACCGCGGTCAGGGAGGTGCGGCGGGTCTCAGCCGGGCAGCGACCAGTACGCGAGCATCGGCTCCTCGGTGAGCACGGCGCCGCCGTCGACGATGGTGAGACTTGTCGGCGAGACGAGGTAACGCACCGAGCCGTTGCGCGCCTCGAAGGTGTCTCCGGTGCGGGTCGGGAACTGGAGTTCGATCCCGCCCTCGGGTGCGGCGCCCTTGTAGTACAAGCGGCCCGTCTGGGTGCCCACCTGGCAGATCACCACGCGCGACCGGGCGGTCTGTCCGACGGCCACGGCGGGGTCGTCGGCGGCGTTGCAGCGGGGACCGCTGGTGAATCCCTGCCAGTCCGCGCCGGCGACGGTGGGGGTCGGCCGAACCGGGGGCGGCGTCGTCGTGGTGGTGGTCGCGGTGGTGGGGGTCGTCGTCTCCGCGGGGCGGGTGACGGTACTCGTGAAGGTCGACGCCGACGGTTGTCCGCCGTCCGCGCTGTCGCGGTCCGCGGACTCGTCGTCCGCGGGGATCAGGAGCAGCGCCGCGAGGACGCCCACCACCACCAGCAGCACGCCCGCGCCGATCGCCACCAGCACCGCCGGCGACGACCACGGGGACCGCGGCGGGCCAGGTGGCACCGGGCCCTGCGGGTAACCGCCCGACGGATAGCCACCCTGGGGATGGCCGCCTGGACCGCTCGGTGGATAGGTCATCTCGCTCCTTCGGTTCGGCCGGCCGCCGGTTCCGTTCGGTCCTACAGTTCGCCGATGATCCGGGCCAACAACTCGCCCATCCTGGTTGCCGACGCGCGGCCGACCTCCAGGACCTCTGCGTGGCTCAGGTGTTCGCCGGTCATGCCGGCCGCGAGGTTGGTAACCAGGGATATGCCGAGCACGTTGAGTCCGGCGGCGCGCGCCGCGATGGTCTCGTGCACGGTCGACATCCCGACCAGGTCCGCACCCATCGTCCGCAGCATCCGGATCTCGGCGGGGGTCTCGTAGTGCGGGCCGGGGAGCCCGGCGTAGACCCCCTCGGCGAGGCCCGGGTCGATGCCGCGCGCGATCTGTCGCAGCCGCGGTGAATAGGCATCGACAAGGTCGACGAACTGGGCACCGACCAACGGGGAGCGGGCCGTGAGGTTCAGATGATCCGTGATGAGCACGGGTTGCCCGACCGACATGTCCTCGCGCAGACCGCCCGCCGCGTTGGTGAGCACGACGGTGTGGACACCGGCCGCGGCTGCGGTGCGGACCGGGTGGACCACGCGAGCGAGGTCGTGGCCCTCGTAGGCGTGAATACGTCCCAGCATCAACAGGACTCGTCGATCACCGATCCGGACGGAGTGGACCACGCCGCCGTGGCCGGCGGCCTTGGGTGGGACGAATCCCGGGATCGACGCCATCGGCAACGAGCGGATGGGCCGCCCGAAGGCGTCGGCGGCGGGTGACCATCCCGACCCGAGGATGACGGCCACATCGTGTGTAGCGGCGTCGGTCTCGGCAGCGATCGTGGCCGCGGCGACGATGGCCGCGGCATCGGGGTCGGCGGTGGGCTCCATGCGCCAACCCTAAACCGTTCCCAGGCCCACACGGCCGCGCGTCGCAGCGCGCCGACCGATCGGGTCGGTGGCGACGAGACCGGGAGCGATAAGGTCGGGACATGCCATTTCTGAACGGTGACGGGGAGGTCGTCGAGCTCCATCTCGGAGCGCGCGGTGAGGAGATCAGCGAGTCCAATCCGGAGAACCGCTTCCGGACCCACTGGTTGGACGAGGTCGATGCACTGCTGGACCAGGTGGTCGCCGACCCGCCACGACCGCTGGTGATCACCGCCACCGGGAAGTTCTTCTCCAACGGCCTGGACACCGACCACATCTTCGCCGCTCCCGACCAGCTGCCCGGTTACCTCGACCGCGTGCACGCCCTGTACGCGAAGGTGCTCACCCTGCCCGTTCCGACGGTCAGCGCCGTCAACGGACACGCCTTCGGCGCCGGAGCGATGCTCGCGTTGTGTACCGACCACGTCCTGATGCGCACCGAACGCGGTTTCTGGTCGCTGCCCGAGGCCGCTCTCACCATGCCGTTCACCCGTGGGATGGCGACGTTGCTGCGCACCCGACTGACCGATCGCACCGCCACCGAGGCGATGTACACCAGCCGGCGGTACGGCGCCGACGACGCGGTGCGTGCGGGAATCGTCGACGAGGCCGTGGACGCCGAGCTCCTCGTGAAGCGGGCCACCGAGATCGCGGCCGCCCGCTCCGCGACCGCCGGACCCAACCTGGCGCTGATCAAGCGCGGACTCCGTGGCCCCCTGCTCGACGACCTCGCACGTCAGACCCCGCCCGGAGTCTTCTGATGTCGGCCGCGGGAGCGGACTTCGCCGCGGCGGACGATCCCATCGACGCCTGGCTCGCCGAGCACGGCGGCGATCTCATCGCGTGGCGCCGGCAGATCCATGCGCATCCGGAACTGTCCCGGCAAGAGGTCCGCACCACCGAGCTGGTGATGAGCGAGCTCACCGCCGCCGGACTCACCCCGCGCCGGCTGCCGCTGGGCACCGGAGTGGTGTGCGACCTCGGTCCTGCCGGTGAGCCCCGCATCGCGCTGCGCGCGGACATGGATGCCCTGCCGGTGACCGAACACACCGGCCTGCCGTTCACCTCGGCGGTGGAGGGCGCGTCGCACTCGTGCGGTCACGACGCGCACACGGCCATCCTGATCGGCGTCGCGAAGCTCCTCGCCGCGGCCGAACCACTTCCGGTCGGCGTGCGTCTGATCTTCCAGGCCGCCGAGGAGGTCATGCCCGGCGGAGCCCTCGACGCCATCGAGGCGGGCGTCACCACCGGTCTCGGCCGCATCTTCGCCTTGCACTGCGACCCTCGCCTGCCGGTCGGCACGGTCGGCCTGCGGTCCGGCCCGTTGACGTCCGCGGCCGACCACATCGATCTGCAACTGCACTCGGCCGGCGGGCACACGTCGCGGCCGCACCTCACCGGGGATCTCATCTACGCGATGGGCACGGTGATCACCGGCCTGCCCGGGGTGCTGTCGCGACGGATCGACCCGCGTTCGGGCACGGTGATGGTGTGGGGCGCGGCGAACGCCGGCAGCGCCGCCAACGCCATCCCGCAGGAAGGTCGCATGCGCGGCACGGTCCGCACCGGCGATCACGCCACCTGGGCCCAGCTCGAGCCGCTGGTCCGCAGCGTCGTCGGCGAGCTGCTGGCACCGCTCGGCGTCCGGTACGACCTCTCGTACTTCCGCGGGGTGCCGCCGGTCGTCAACGACGAGGTCGCGGTCGGGATGTTCGAACGGTCCGTCGCCGCAATCGGGTCCAAGGCGATCGCGGACACCCCGCAGTCACCCGGCGGCGAGGACTTCTCCTGGTATCTCGAACACGTCCCGGGAGCGATGGCCCGCCTCGGCGTGTGGGACGGATTCGGACCGCAGGTCGATCTGCACGCGCCCAACTTCGATCTCGACGAACGTGCCCTCGCGATCGGTGTGCGCGCGCTCGCCGGGATCGTGCTGAACGCGACCAGCGCCGCCGGCTAGGACACTCGGTCTATTCCGCGGGCCCCGGCCCGGGTCCGACATTGCGCGACTCGCGCAACCGGAGGTCCTGCACATACTCCGCGGGTGCGCCGGCGATCTCCGCGGCCTCGGCCATGACGCCGAGATAGCGCGCCGAGGGCAACCCGCCCTCGAAGGCGTCGAGGACGTACAACCAGGCCAGCACCGGGCCGTCGGCGGTGTCGACGCGGGCGCGGATCTTGCGGTGGATGCCGAGCTCGGAACCCTCCCACCGGTCGAGCAGATCCTCGTCCTCGGTGGTGACGTCGTAGAGAACGACGAACACCCGGGCGTCGGGGTCGTCGCGGTCCTCGGTGACCGTGGCCAGGGACCCCTCCCACCCGATGTCGCCGCCGCCGAACGTCAGACGCCAGCCGCGGAGCCATCCGGTGCCCGACATCGGGGAGTGCGGCGCGCGCTCGGCCATCTGCTCGGGATGCATGTTGGATCCATAGGCGGCATAGATGGGCACGGATGGAGCCTAGATGGTCTCCGCCGAGTCCGGAAGGCGACACCGTGGCCCGGCCCCGGTGTGCGACCACGTTCACAACGACGGACCCGCCCGACTAGTTTGGTAGGCGGCGCGAACGGGGTCGACCGTCTCGCGCGACCCGAGGAGCGTGTCACCCCGCGTTCCCGTCGAGCCACGACACACAGCCGGGCGCAGCTTCCCCACGAAGGACGCGGCGAGCCGGCGTGGAGAACAGGAGTCACAGTGACCAGGATCGTCATCATCGGCGGCGGACCCGCGGGTTACGAGGCGGCGCTCGCGGCGGCCGCCTACGGGGCCGACATCACGGTGATCGATTCGGACGGGATCGGCGGTGCCTGCGTGTTGTGGGACTGCGTCCCGTCAAAGACGTTCATCGCGTCCACCGGCATCCGCACCGAGGTCCGTCGCGCCGTCGATCTGGGTATCAACATCAAGACCGACGACACCTCCGTCACATTGCCGCAGATCCACCAGCGGGTCCGCGACCTCGCGTTCGCCCAGTCCGCGGACATCCGCTCACGACTCATCAGCGAAGGCGTGACACTCGTCTCCGGTACCGCGGTTCTCGACGAGCGGCAGGTCGGCGTCTCGACGCACACCGTCGTCGCGACCCTCGCCGACGGAACCACCGAACGCTACGACGGCGATGTGGTCCTGCTGGCGACCGGCGCCTCGCCCCGCGTGCTGCCCGACGCCGAACCCGACGGCGAGCGCATCCTCACCTGGCGTCAGCTCTACGACCTCGAGGAGCTGCCCGAACACCTCGTCGTCATCGGTTCCGGCGTCACCGGCGCCGAGTTCGTCCACGCCTACACCGAACTGGGCGTCAAGGTGACGCTCGTGTCGAGCCGCGACCGGGTCCTCCCGCACGAGGACGAGGACGCCGCGCTGGTGCTCGAGGACGCACTCGCCGAACGCGGCGTCGAACTGGTCAAGCACGCCCGCGCCGACAAGGTCGAGCGGCACGGCGATTCGGTCACCGCGCATCTGGCCGACGGCTCGACCGTGACCGGCAGCCACGTGCTGATGACCGTCGGTTCGGTCCCCAACACCACCGATCTCGGACTCGATCGTGCCGGGGTCGCGGTCGGCAAGGGCGGTTACATCGAGGTCGACCGGGTGTCCCGCACGTCGGTCGCGGGGATCTATGCGGCCGGCGACTGCACCGGGCTGTTCCCGCTGGCATCGGTGGCCGCCATGCAGGGCCGCATCGCGATGTACCACGCACTCGGCGAGGGCGTGAGCCCGATCAAGCTGAAAACCGTTGCGTCCGCCATCTTCACGCGTCCGGAGATCGCCACGGTGGGGGTGTCGCAGAACGCCATCGACACCGGTGAGTACCCGGCGCGCACCGTGATGCTGCCGTTGGCCACCAACCCGCGCGCCAAGATGAGCGGTCTGCGCCGGGGCTTCGTGAAGATCTTCTGCCGGCCGGCCACCGGTGTGGTCATCGGCGGCGTCGTGGTCGCACCGAACGCCTCCGAACTGATCCTGCCCATCGCCCTCGCGGTGCAGAACAAGCTCACCGTCGGCGACCTGGCCCAGACGTTCTCGGTGTACCCGTCGCTGACCGGGTCCATCACCGAGGCGGCGCGGCAGCTGGTTCGGCACGACGACCTGGACTGAGCGCCGCCCGCCCACTGTGCACAGCCGGTGCCGGTGTGCGCCGCCGGGTGCGTCGTCACGGTAGGGTCGGACGAATTCGTTCGTCCCGGCCGGCGACCAAGGGGGTGTCGTGAGCTCGCCGCAGCAGTCCTACAACACCTACGGCAGTCGCAACGACCGCGCGTTCGCTCGCGGTCGCACGCAGTGGGCGGGCATGAGCATCGACGAGATCCTCAACGTCCTGAGCACGATGGAACCCGGTCGTGCCGGCGGTGACGTCAACACGATCCTGCAGGCGATCGAGTCCGTCCGCCGCGCGGCCGAACGGATGCACGCGATGTTCGGCGACGGCATGCTCGGTCAGGCTTCCGACGCGGCGCTGGAGGCGGGCCGGTCGCTGTCGGCCGATCTGGCGACGACCTCGGAGACCGCCGGCCAGATCGGGGATGCGCTGGCCGGCGCGACAGGCATCCTCGGATCGGCTCGCGGTCAGGAGGGGCGGTTGCGTGAGCTGCAGCAGCACATCCGTGACAATCCCGAGGACGCGCCGGCTGTCCGGCATGAGGTCGACCGGGCGATGACGGGCGCCTACTCCTCGCCGATGATCGGGCTGCAGCGCTCCCTGCCGAACGACCCGACCGGGGCGAACGGGGTGACCGCAGGACTCGGCTTCGGGCCGACCGCCGGCGGTTCCGGCGCCGCGGGGTCCGGGCCGGACGCTCCCCGCGGTCAGGCCGCCAACACCGTCGACGCCGGCGACTTCGGGCGTGCCACTCCGACTGCCGGGCCGGTGCCGGTCGCTGCGGGCGGTCCACCACCCGGTGGCGGCGGACCCGGTGCGTCGTCGACGCCGCCAGGGCCTGCGGGTCCGGGCGGCGGACCATCCGGTCGTGGCAACACCGACGGCCCCGACGGGTTGGTGCGTGGTGGTCGGGCGACGCCCGAGTCGACGACCCGCGGCGCCGCGGCTCCCGAAACGCACCGGTCGGGAGGCGCCGACGGGATCGGCGAGAACAGCGGATCCGGTTCCGGTGGCGGTGCGCCGGCGAGTGGAGGCGCCGGGGTCCCGGTCGCGATGCCCGCTCCCGGCTTGCTCCCACCCGCGTCGGCGCCGACGCCGACCCCGGTCGCCGGCGGCTCACCGACGCCGGCGACCCCCGCCACCGCCGGGCCGGTTGCCCAGCGCCCGACGGGGATGCCGCTCGCCGGGGCCCCGGGCGGCGGACGGCGGCCCGGCGCCGACGACGACAGCCACCGGGCAGCGCCGTACCTGCACACTCGGGAACACGGCGCGCAGCTCGTCGGCGACATGCCGCTCGTCGGTCCGCCCGTCATCGGCGACTGGATCCGGCAGGCATCCCCGGCGGTCGACGACGCCGCGCCGGCCGGGCCGGATCAGGCCTTGTCCCTGCGGCCCGCGGCACCCGGCGACGCCGTCTCCCGGACCCCCGTCGACGGTGCGGCGCAGGAGGTCTCGGACGACACCGATGCACCGTCGGGCGGTTCGGCCACGTCGAGACCGGAGACCGTGTGAACGCCGGGCTGAAGCGTGTCGACCGGTTACCGGGCGGCGTCGCCCGCCTCGTCGACTCGGTGCCCGACGAGGACCTCACGGCGTGTCTGCACCTGATCGTCGCGACCGTCCTGGACGTCACGGCGGTCTCGACGCCCGAGATCCGGGAGGCGATCAGCCAGTGGCGGCGGCAGGGCGGTGCGTCGACGGCCGGCATCGCACGTCTGCGGCTCGTCGCGGCACAGCACGACTTCGACGCCTTCGCGCATCAGCGTCGTGGCGACGTGGACGCCCAGCGCGACAGCTTCCGCCGCGCCCGCGCCGTCGACTGCCTGGTGGCCGCGATGTCGACGCCCGCCGCTGGTGAGTCGCTGCGCGATGCGCTCCGCGAATCAGCCTACGAGGCCGCCGCGGCACTGGGCGGCACGGCCGGTGTGGTCGCCATCCTCGCCGACCACGTGATGTGAGGCGGCGGCACCGTCGCGCCGGTCAGGTCAGGCCGAAGCTGTGCTCGACGGCTCGGTTCCATCCCGCGTAGAGGCGGTCGCGGTCGTCGGCGGCCATCCCGGGCTCCCACCGGCGGTCTTCGGCCCAGTTGGCGCGGATGTCGTCCTCGCTCTCCCAGAAACCGACGGCCAGGCCGGCCGCGTAGGCCGCGCCGAGGGCGGTCGTCTCGTTGACGACCGGCCGCACGACGGGTACGTCGAGGATGTCGGCCTGGAACTGCATGAGCAGTTCGTTCACGACCATTCCGCCGTCGACCTTCAACGTCGACAGTTCGACCCCGGAGTCGGCCTGCATCGCCTCGATGACCTCACGCGTCTGAAAGGCGCTGGCTTCCAGTGCGGCTCGGGCGATGTGGCCCTTGTCGGCGAACCGGGTGAGACCCACGATGACGCCGCGGGCATCGGGGCGCCAGCGCGGCGCGAAGAGTCCGGAGAACGCCGGGACGAAGTAGACGCCGCCGTTGTCGTCGACCCCGCCGGCCAGTTTCTCGACGTCAGATGCCTGCGGGATCAGGCCGAGGTTGTCGCGCAGCCACTGGATGAGCGAACCGGTCACCGCGATCGAGCCCTCGAGTGCGTATCGTGCGGGCTGCTCGCCGATGCGGTAGCAGACGGTGGTGAGCAGTCCGTGCTCGCTGAAGACCGGCTCGGTGCCGGTGTTGAGGAGCAGGAAGTTGCCGGTCCCGTAGGTGTTCTTGGCCTCGCCGGGTTCCAGGCAGGCCTGGCCGAAGGTCGCGGCCTGCTGGTCGCCGAGGATGCCGGCGAGCGGTACCCCGGGGAGTGGGCCGTTGCCCCGGAGGGCGCCGAAATCGCCCGAGGAGCTCCTGATCTCGGGCAGCATGGCCATCGGGATGCCCATCTCGGCGCAGATGTCGGCGTCCCAGGTCTGGGTCCGCAGGTCCATCAACATGGTGCGCGATGCGTTGGTGACATCCGTGACGTGCCGGCCGCCGTCCACCCCGCCGGTCATGTTCCAGGCCATCCAGGAATCCATGGTGCCGAAACACAATTCTCCGTTCTCGGCGCGTTCGCGGAGGCCGTCGACGGAGTCGAGGAGCCAGCGGGCCTTGGGGCCGGCGAAGTAGGTCGACAACGGCAGGCCGGTGCGATCGCAGAACCGGTCCATGCCGACATCTCCGGCCAGCTCGGTGCACAGATCATCGGTTCGCGTGTCCTGCCACACGATGGCGTTGTGCACCGGCTTGCCGGTGTCGCGCTCCCAGATCACGGTGGTCTCGCGCTGATTGGTGAGGCCGCAGGCGACGATGTCCTTCGCGGTCAGTTCGGCCGACGCGAGGGCAGCGGCGCCGACGCGGCGGGTGTTACGCCAGATCTCGGCGGCGTCGTGTTCCACCCAGCCCGCGCGCGGGAAGATCTGTTCGTGTTCGAGCTGTTCGGCGCCGACGACGCGACCCTCGTGATCGAAGATCATCGCCCGGGTCGAGGTGGTGCCCTGGTCGATTGCCGCCACGTATTTGCCTGACCTACCCACGCCGGACAGTGTCGCACGCTGTCGAGGCCACAGAGATCAATTAGGCTCAGCAACCATGAACACCGAGTTCAACGCGGACCGGCCCGCCGACATGGGGCCCCTCTACCGCGCCGAGGCGTGGCGGAGGTTCGGGGAGGAACAGTTCGACGTGGTGGTCATCGGTGGCGGCGTGGTGGGTGTCGGTGCCGCACTCGACGCCGCGACACGCGGTCTGCGCGTCGCGCTGGTCGAGGCACGCGACATCGCCTCGGGCACATCGAGCCGGTCGTCGAAGATGTTCCACGGCGGCCTCCGCTATCTCGAGCAGCTCGAATTCGGCCTCGTGCGTGAGGCTCTACGCGAACGCGAGTTGTCGCTCCGGTTCCTCGCGCCACATCTGGTCAAGCCGTTGCCGTTCCTGTATCCGCTCACGCAACGGGTGTGGGAGCGGCCGTATGTCGGAGCCGGCATCTTCCTCTACGACCGGATGGGCGGCGCCAAGTCCGTTCCCGGACAGCGTCATGTCACCCGATCGGGTGCCCTGCGCGTGGCCCCGGCACTCAAGCGCAGCTCGCTCATCGGCGGGATCCGGTACTACGACACCGTCGTCGACGACGCGCGGCACAGCCTCACGGTCGCCCGCACAGCGGCCAATTACGGTGCGGTCATCCGGACCTCGACCCAGGTCACCGGATTTCTGCGCGAATCCGACCGGGTGCTCGGAGTCCGGGTGCGCGACACCGAGAACGGCGATGTGACCGAGATCCGTGCCCACTGCGTGATCAACGCCGCGGGCGTGTGGACCGACGAGGTGCAGGCACTGTCCAAGCAGCGCGGGCACTTCAAGGTCCGGGCCTCCAAGGGCGTGCACATCGTGGTGCCGCGCGACCGGATCGTCAGCGAGACCGCGATCATCCTGCGCACCGCCAACTCGGTGCTGTTCGTCATCCCGTGGGAGACGCACTGGATCATCGGCACCACCGACACCGACTGGAACCTCGACCTCGCGCATCCGGCCGCCACCCGCGCCGACATCGACTACATCCTCGAACGCGTCAACGAGGTCCTGGTCACCAAGCTCAACCACGACGACATCGAAGGCGTCTACGCCGGCCTCCGGCCGCTGTTGGCCGGGGAGGACGACGAGACCTCGAAGCTGTCCCGGGAACACGCGGTCGCGACCGTCGCGCCCGGACTCGTGTCGATCGCCGGCGGCAAGTACACCACCTACCGTGTGATGGCCGCCGACGCCGTCGACGCGTGCGACGACTTCATCCCCACCCGGGTGGCGCCGTCGATCACCGAACGCGTCCCGCTGCTCGGGGCGGACGGTTACTTCGCGCTCATCAACCAGTGCGAGCACCTCGGACGCCGATTCGGGTTGCACCCGTACCGGATTCGCCGGTTGCTGAACCGCTACGGCTCGCTGATCGACGACGTGCTGTACTACGCCGACGGCGACAAGAGCCTGCTGCAACCGCTGGCCGCGGCGCCGCAGTATCTGCGCGTGGAGGTGGTGTACGCCGCGGTCGACGAGGCGGCGCTGCACCTCGAGGACGTCCTCGCCCGGCGGACCCGCATCGCCATCGAGTACTCCCATCGTGGCGTCGACTGCGCCGACGAGGTCGCCGACCTGCTGGCGCCCCTCCTCGGCTGGACCACCGAGCAACGCGACTTCGAGGTGGCGACCTACGTCGCGCGCGTGGAGGCCGAGGTGGCCTCGCAGCAGCAACCCGACGACGACTCCGCCGACGCCCTGCGCGCCGCGGCCCCCGAGGCCCGGGCCGAGATCCTCGAACCGGTGCCCGTTCCGAAGTGACGGTGGCTCCGGTCAAGTCGGGACGTTGGGCTCTGTCGCCGTTCCCTGGTCGCGCGGGACGATCGGTGTGGGGAGAAGGAGACGAGATCATGGTCGACGAATCGGTTCGGGTGCTCACCCCCGACCAGGCCTGGGACCTGTTGGGAGGAGCGCAGCTCGGTCGGATTGCACTGAGCGTCGACGGCCAGCCCGACATCTTCCCGGTGAACTTCCACGCGACCGACGGCCGCATCATGCTGCGGTCCGGCGAGGGCACGAAACTGTCGGAGCTGGCGGTGAATTCGCGAGTGGCGTTCGAAGCCGACGGACATACCGAGACCGACGGGTGGAGTGTGGTCGCCAAGGGGACGGCACGCATACTGGTGTCGCTCCACGAGATCGAGGCGGCCGACCAGCTGCCGCTGCGCCCGTGGATCGCCACGATGAAGTACAACTACGTGGAGATCGCGGTCGACTCGATCACCGCCCGCCGCTTCGAGTTCGGGCCCGAGCCCGAGCGCTACCCCGTGTGAGGGGGCCTCGGCCGCCTCAGATCTGACACCGGGGACACCAGTAGACCGAGCGCTCCCCGCCGGGGGATTCGAGTTCGCCGCGCTTCACCGGGGTCGCACAGCGCCGGCACAACCGACCGTGACGGCCGTACACCCACATCCGCGCGTTGGGTGAGGTGTTGCCCGTGGTGGTGCGCGCCGAGCGCATCCGGTTGGCCCACAGGAGACGCCGGCTGAGATCGACCACCGGGCCGAGATCCACCTCGCCCACCGGCCGGGTGGGGAGGACACGGCGGAGGAAGCAGATCTCACTGCGGAAGACGTTGCCGATCCCCGCGATGAGGCGTTGATCGAGGAGTGCCGACCCGATGGTCTCGTCGGGGTGCGCGGCGAGTCGCCGGATCGCCTCTTCACGATCGAAGTCGTCGGCGAGCAGGTCGGGACCGAGGTAGGCGAGCGCCGCGTCCGGGTCGGCGAGGAGTTCAAGGACCCCCAGGTCGAAACCCACGGCCTCGTGGTCGGCAGTTCGCAGGACCGCACGCGCTTGATAGGCGGGCCGCCGCCACCGTTGCCCGCGAGGATGAACGTGCCAGGCCCCCTCCATCTTCAGATGCGAGTGGATGCTGAGGGTGTCGCCGACACCCGGACCGCTCTCGGCGACGTCGATCAGCAGGTGCTTGCCCACCGATCGCACCGCGAGGACCTCGCGTCCGGAGAGGTCCGCGGTGGCCAGCGACGGGATGCGGAAGTCCGACGACTCGAGCACCCGTCCCGCGAGCCCCGCCCGCAGTCGTGCGGCGGCCGCGTAGACGGTGTCGCCCTCAGGCATGGTCCACCTCAGGCATGATCACCGAAACGCAGCCGGATGCCGCGCGGGGTCGTCGAGAATCCCGCTTCGACGAGCACCTTGCCGAAGTCGGTGGCGCGCACGGGTTCCGAGTCGATGTGGTCGATCGTCAGACGCGCGATCCGGCCCCGCCGGACCAGTGCGACCAGCGCGCCTGCGGCCGACTCCAGCCGCGGGATCGAGTCGCTGAACGTCAGCAGCGTCTTGCCGCCGCGTTCGACGAAACACACCACGTCACCGTCGACGATCACCACGAGCGCCCCCGGTTTGCGGCCCGGGCGGTGACCGGCCTCGGCGTCGCGAGACGCCGGCCACTCGAGCGCCGCCCCGTAGGGATTGGCCGGGTCCGTCGCGGCCAGCACGGTTGCCTCGCGGGGCGCTTTGCGATCGGGCAGCGCATGCCGGCGCAATTCGTCGACCGTGGCCGGCGAGGCGAACTGCGCCCCGCCGAGGCCGTCGACGTAGTAGCCGCGACGAACATGTCCGTTGTCCTCGAACACGGTGAGCGCCTTGTAGACCCGCGCGAAGCCGCCGGTCACCTCCTCCGAGACCACGCTCCCGCGCGTGATCACGCCGTATCGGGTCAGCAACTGATCGCAGAGGCCCTGCGTGGCGATGGTCGGCTCGGTGGACGGGTGGTCGAGGGCGAACCAGCGGCCACTCGCCGTCGGCGACACCGGGGGAGCGACGGAGTGTTCGGTGAGGTACCGGGCCGACAGGCCGGCCCGGAGCCGGGGTGCGCGCCCGCGTGCCCGATGCGCGGGCGCCGAGCGCGGTGCGGACGGGCTGCGCCGCGGTTGCAGCAGGGCGCGGACGGGCGCGAAGCTGTCGTTGCTGACCCGGCCCGCCCACACGAGGTCCCACAGGGCACTCTCGATGTCGGCGGCCGGCGTGGTGGTGCCGGTGCTGATGTCGGCGGCGATCTGTGGGAACCGCAGGGCACCACCGGGTTCGAGTGCGGCGGTGACCCCGTCGTGGACCGGGGTGGTGTCGATCTCGTCGGCGTCGGGCAGCGTCAGGACGGCGACGTCCGCGGGATGCAGCGCCACCCAGCCGTCGGAGTTCCCGATGCGGCCGTGTCCGGACCAGATGACCTCACCGGCGCTGAGCAGTTCGTCGAGCATCGGCGCTGCGTAATCGGACACCCGGGCCGGCAGTACGAGGGACTCCCACGCGGACGCCGGCAGCGGGAACCCGGCCAGCTGGTCGATGACCGTCGCCACCCCGTCGACACCCCGGAGCTGGGTGCCCGACGACGCGTGCTGCCAGTCGAGGAGGAACCGGGTGAGGACGTCGGTACCGACGGGAGCCACCTCGGCGCGGCTCGCCGCCAGGGAACCGCGTCGGATCTGACCCAGCACGTCGGCGTGACACCATTGCCCGTCCCGGGGGCCGATACCGGCGTCGGGCAGGAAGTCACCCTCGACGACGCGTCGCTCCGATGCGAGACGGTTGAGGGTGTCGCGCACGACCCCGGTCGCGATACCCAGAGCAGCGGAGGCCTCGGGCACGGTGAACGGGCCATGGGTGCGGGCGTACCGGCCGATGAGGTCTCCGACTGGGTCGGGCACCTCCTCGAGATAGGCCGCCGGGATGCCGAGAGGTGCGGGCACCCCGAGAGCGTCACGGAGGCGGGCGGTGTCGTCGATGGCCGCCCACAGCGCACGTGCGTTGTGGTTGACCGAGATGATCTGCCCGACCCGGTGCAGCTCGGTGAGCAGGTCGGCGGCCGGCTCGTCGCCGCGATACCGGGCCGCGACCTCCTCGGTGGTGAGCGGGCCCAGCCATCGCAGCAGGTCGACGATGTCCTCGGCGTCGCGCGCCTGACGCTCGGGGGACAGGCGTTGGAGCCGGGCGATCACGTCGGCGATGACCGCCGGATCGAGGAGCTCGCGCAGGTCGACGCGCCCGAGCAACTGGGCCAGCAGGCTGGTGTCGAGGGAGAGGGCGGCCGCGCGGCGCTCGGCGAGCGGCGCGTCGTCGGCGTACATGAACGCACCCACGTACCCGAACAGCAGCGACGCGGCGAAGGGAGAGGGGCTTTGGGTCTCGGTCTCCACCACCCGGATCCGGCGCGTGCGGATGCGGTTCAGCAGATCGAGCAGGGCGGGGAGGTCGTAGACGTCCTGCAGGCATTCGCGGACGGCTTCGAGCACGATCGGGAAGTCGGGGAATTTGGATGCGACAGAGAGCAGTTGGGCGCTGCGCTGGCGCTGTTGCCACAGCGGGGCGCGCCGGCCCGGATCCCGGCGCGGCAGGAGCAGGGCGCGGGCGGCGCATTCGCGGAAACGGGACGCGAACATCGACGAGTCGGCCAGACCGTCGGTCACGAGTTGCTCGACCTCGTCGGGGTCGAGGAGGAACACATCGGCTCCGGGAGGGGCGTCGTCGGTGTCGGGCATCCGCAGGATGATGCCGTCGTCGGAGGCGGTGGTGGCGCCCTCGATGCCGAGGGTCTCCAGCAGGCGCTGCGAGATGGCACTGGCCCAGGGGGCGTGTACACGTAAGCCGTAGGGGGAGTGCAGGATCACCCGCCAGTCGCCGAGTTCGTCGCGGAACCTCTCGACGACCAGCGTGCGATCGGTGGGCAGGTGTCCGGTCGCCTCGCGCTGCTCGGCGATGAGTGTCGCGAGGTTGCTGCGGGCGTTCTCGGTGAGCCCGAGCCGGTCTGCCTGGTCGTCGAGCTTCCCGGGATCGGCGACCGACTGGGTGAAGGCACCGATCGCGGCGCCCAGTTCGGCGGGGCGTCCGATCGCGTCACCGATCCAGAACGGCAACCGGCCCGGTTGACCGAACGCGGGGGAGACGAGTACGCGGTCGTGGGTGATGTCCTCGATCCGCCAACTGGTGGCGCCCAGCGCGAACACATCGCCGACTCGGGACTCATAGACCATCTCCTCGTCGAGTTCGCCTACGCGAGTGGCCTTCTCGCCGACCATGAACACGCCGAAGAGTCCGCGGTCGGGTATGGAACCGCCCGAGGTGACGGCGAGCCGCTGGGCGCCGCGCCGGCCGGTGATGACTCCGGCGTCGCGGTCCCAGTTCACCCGGGGGCGCAGTTCGGCGAACTCGTCGGACGGGAAGCGGCCCGCGATCAGGTCGAGGGTCGCGTCGAAGACGCCCCGGCCCAGTTCGCGGTAGGGCGCCGCGCGCCGGACGACCTCGTACCAGTGATCGACCTCGAGGTCGTCGACCGCGGCCGCCGCGATGGTCTGCTGGGCGAGGATGTCGAGCGGATTCTGCGGGACCTTGATCTCCTCGATCGCGCCGTCGAGCATCCGGCCCACCGTCACCGTGCAGTGCAGCAGATCGGTGCGGTGCTTGGGGTAGAGGATGCCCTGGCTGATCTCGCCGACCTGGTGCCCGGCGCGGCCGATCCGCTGCAGTCCACTCGCCACCGACGGCGGGGACTCCACCTGGATGACGAGATCGACCGCACCCATGTCGATGCCGAGTTCGAGTGAGCTGGTGGCCACCACACACGAGAGGCGGCCGGCCTTCAGGTCGTCCTCGATCTGGGCGCGCTGCTCCTTGCTGACCGAGCCGTGATGGGCGCGGGCGAGAACCGGCTCGGCGCCGGAGCTCGCGCCGCTGCCCATCACGAACGCCGGGGCGCCGCCCGCGACCGACGGATTGCCGGTCGGTTCGGCAGGCTCGCCGTGGCGCTCGGCGTGGATCTCGTTGAGCCGAGCGGTGAGCTTCTCGGCGAGGCGTCGGGAGTTGGCGAAGACGATCGTGGCGCGGTTCGCCTCGATCTGGTCGACGATCGAGGCCTCGACGTACGGCCACAACGAGCCGGCAGTCGGCGAGAACGCGTCGTCCAGCGCCGCGGGGTCGGCATCGGACACCGGCGGCGGGATGTTGGCCATGTCCTCGACGGGGACGTCGACGCGCAGGTCGAATGTCTTGTCGGCCTTCGGTTTGACCACCTGGCACGGCGCGGCGCCGGACAGGAACCCCGCGACCACCTCGGGCGGGCGGACCGTCGCCGAGAGGCCGATCCGCTGGGCGGGTTTGTCCAGCAGTTCGTCGAGGCGCTCGAGGGTCAGCGCGAGATGGGTACCTCGTTTGGTCGCGGCGACCGCGTGGACCTCGTCGACGATGATCGCCTCCACGCCGGTGAGACTCTCCCGCGCGGCCGAGGTGAGCATCAGGTACAGCGACTCGGGGGTGGTGATGAGGATGTCGGGTGGGGTTTTGACCAGCGCACGCCGATCGGCGGCGGAGGTGTCGCCCGACCGCACGCCCACGGTGATGTTGGGCTCCGGAAGGTTCAGCTCCTGGGCCGCCCGGGTGATGCCGGTCAGCGGTGCGCGCAGGTTGCGCTCGACGTCGACTGCCAGCGCCTTCAACGGCGAGATGTAGACGACCTTGGTGCCCGCGGGACGATTGCCGGCGTCGGCGGCGAGCCGATCGAGAGCCCAGAGGAACGCGGCCAGGGTCTTCCCGGACCCGGTCGGTGCGATGACCAAGGTGTTCGCGCCGTCGGCGATGGAGGTCCAGGCGCCCTTCTGCGCAGCGGTGGGCGCGGTGAACGCACCCGAGAACCACCGCCGGGTGGGGGCGGTGAAGCGGTCGAGCACCGAGGGGCGGGGCATCTCTCCACTATGTCGCACTCGTACGACAGAACGCGGTATACAGTCTCCTCACGCCTGTACGGGGAATCCGGTGAGAGTCCGGAACGGTCGCGCCACTGTGAACGCAGCCCAGATCGACACGGTCGACGTGACGGGGCATGCGTGAGTCAGGATGCCGTGCCGGCGTGCACCACCCGTGAACTCTCCGACGCGAGATCGGCGAAAGGACCCACCATGACAGCTCCCCGTACCGAGGCGGCATCACCGGTCGCCCCGGCCCGTGCCCTGCCCGTACCGAACATCTCCGTCGCGAGCGCGGCGCTCTGGCTCAGCCTGACCGTGCTGCTCGCCGGGCTGGCGTACTACTTCCTCGGTTACGACCAGGGGGTCGTGTCGGTCTTCGGCTCCGACACCCACGTGCACGAGTTCGTGCACGACGCCCGCCATTTCCTCGGCTTCCCCTGCCACTGAGTCGACATGGAGAAGAAGTTCATCGGCGCCGGCCTGCTCGCAGGTCTGATCGCCGGCATCGTCTCGTTCGTGTTCGCGCGGTTCTACCTCGAACCCGTCGTGGGCAAGGCCATCGACTACGAGAGCGCCCGCTCGGCGGCCGAGGAGGCCCTGGCCCATGCCGCCGAACCGGGTGGTCACACCCATGGTGAGGGCGGAGAGTTGTTCACCCGCGCGATGCAGGAGAACCTCGGCGCGGGGATCGGCAACGTCGTGTTCGCGGTGTGCATGGGCGCGTTCTTCGCGGTGGCGTTCACGGTCTTGTGGAGCCACGTCGGCAGCCGTCATCCGGCCACGGATCCCCGTGCGGTCGCGGGCGTGCTCGGCGGCATCGGTTTCGTCGCCGTCTTCGCCGTCCCGTTCTTCGCCTACCCGGCGAACCCACCCGCCGTCGGCGACGACGACACCATCGGCGAACGAACCGGTGCCTTCCTCACCATCACCGTGTCGTCGGTGATCCTCGCCATCGCGGCGGTGGTCCTGGCGTCGTGGTTGCGCCCGCGCATCGGTGGGTTGGTCTCGGCGGTCGCGGCCACGGTCGCCTATCTGGCCGGCATCGCGATCGTGCTCGCCTTCCTGCCGTCGTTCAGCGAGGTCCCCGGCCCGGTCCGCGACGACGCCGGACAGATCGTGTTCCCGGGCTTTCCCGGTGACGTGATCGGGGATTTCCGGGTGTATGCGATCGCCAACCAGGTCATTCTGTGGACGGTTCTCACCGTCTCGTTCGCTCTGATCGTGGGGGCGATGGCCCGGTCGCAGGCGACTGACCGCGCTCGCGCGGTCTCCGTGCCGAACTGAGGCGATCACTGCCCGGAATGCAGATCATCACCGCCGGTCGCACCGGCCCCAACCGGTCGGTGCGGTTCGGCGGTGACCCGGTTCTCGATCAGCGTGGTCGACGCGACGTGCTCGCTCTGAGCGCGTCGCTCACCCGCCCGATCGACATCTGCGGCCCGGAGGCGGCGACCCGCGCCACCGCCGAGATACTCGGCGCGACAGGCGGCCTCATCGTCGACGACGCGCTGCGGACGCTCGATGTCGGTGCGTGGTCGGGCCTGTCCCCGGAGGAGATCGACCCCGTCGACCTCGGCGGGTGGTTCACCGACCCGGAGGCCCGCCCGCACGGGGGTGAGAGTGTCGCGCAGTTCGTCGACCGAGTCCATGCCTGGCGTGCCGGGCAGGCCGAGCACGGCGATGGCTACGTGGTGGTCGCGATGCCGGTGGCGCAGGCCCTGCTGTGCGTCGATGCGGACGGGTTCTTCGCGCGGGAGGTGCGTCCGGCCACCCTCTACACCTGCACCGATGCTCGGTAGGAACAGATCTGCGACGACGTACCTAGACATCGGCAGTGACTCCTGACACAGTTGGGGACGACAAAACTGAAACGTGTTCGCCCCTGCGCGGACACCGGTCTGGGAGTGTGACGATGTTCGAGTGGTCCGAAGAAGATCTGATGGTTCGGGACGCCCTGCGGGCGTTCATCGACAAGGAGATCCGGCCACATCTCGACGAACTCGAATCCGGCACGCTGCCGCCCTACGACATCACTCGCAAACTGCTGTCGAGCTTCGGTGTCGACGCGATGGCCAAGGACGCTCTCGAGAAGGAACTCGAGGCCGAGGCCAACGGGGAGAAGAAGAAGCCCTCGGGCGACGGCGGCGGTATGGGCGGCTCGATGTTCATGATGGTCAACATCGAACTGGCGGGGGTCTGTCTCGGTCTCGTCGCATCCCTGGGCGTGAGCATGGGCCTGACCGCCTCGACCATCCGCGGCAAGGGCACGCTCGCCCAGAAGAAGCGGTGGCTGCCCGAACTGGTCACGATGGAGAAGGTCGGCGCCTGGGCGATCACCGAACCCGACTCCGGATCGGAC
This sequence comes from Gordonia sp. BP-119, assembly GCF_016924115.1. Lineage (NCBI taxonomy): Bacteria > Bacillati > Actinomycetota > Actinomycetes > Mycobacteriales > Gordoniaceae > Gordonia > Gordonia sp. BP-119. Next base: position 82,188 of record NZ_JAFFZF010000002.1, on the reverse strand, counting down.
GCGCTGGGCGGTATGAAGACAACGGTCCGTCGCGATGGTGACGACTACATCCTCAACGGGCAGAAGACCTTCATCACCAATGGCCCCTACGCCGACACCATCGTCGTGTTCGCCAAGCTCGACGACGGCAGCGGCACCCCGATGCGGGACCGTAAGGTCCTGTCGTTCGTCCTCGACAAGGGGATGCCGGGACTGACCCAGGGCAAGCCGTTCAAGAAGATGGGCATGATGAGTTCGCCGACGGGCGAGCTGTTCTTCGACAACGTGCGCGTCGGCAAGGACCGCCTGCTCGGCGAGACCGAGGACACCGGTTCGGACGCGCGCGGATCCGAAGGCGCCAAGGCCGGTTTCACCGCGGAGCGGGTCGGGATCGCGGCCCTGTCGCTGGGCATCATCAACGAGGCGCAACATCTTTCGATCGACTACGCGAAGAACCGCAAGCTGTGGGGCCAGGAGATCGCACAGTTCCAGCTCATCCAGCTCAAGCTGGCCGAGATGGAGGTCGCGCGCATCAACGTCCAGAACATGCTCTTCAGTGCCCTCGAGCGGGGCAAGGCGGGCAAGCCGCTGAGCTTGTCCGAGGCGTCGGCGATGAAGCTCTACTCGTCGAAGGCGGCCACCGACGTCGCGATGGAGGCGGTGCAGTTGTTCGGCGGCAACGGTTACATGGCCGAGTATCGCGTGGAGCAGCTTGCGCGCGACGCCAAGTCGCTGATGATCTACGCCGGCAGCAACGAGATCCAGGTGACCCACGTCGCCAAGGGGCTGCTGCGGGGCTGACGAACAGGCCCGGTCGTGTCGGACCATGCCGACACGATCGGGCCGGGTTCAGGCGACCTCGCCGGCCCGGACCTCGACCGTCTGCGGCGTGGTGCCGGGCGTCGGCGACACGAGCGTCAGGTGGTCCGGCTGTGCCAGGAAGTCCTCTATGTCGCGTCGAGCCGCCTTCTCGATCAGCAACGGCACGAAGATCCTGACCTTGCAGTCGGCGAATCGTCCGTAGACGGCGTGCACACGTGCGTCGATGTCGTCGACAGCCATAACCGGAAACCGTGCGATCAGGCGACGAATCACCTGTTCGACTTCGAGCATCTCCTCAACCCGAGCCATTGGGACATTCTGCGGGAAAACCTTTGCGGCTGCAGGCTCATCGGGGAAACGACTGGTCACGATCGAGCATGCGACGGTGTGCTCCGTACCTGCCACGACAATTGCGCGTCCTCTTCGTCGGTTACCGCGCGGATGCCTCGGACGTGGCACAGAATGACCAGTTAGTCATTCGGTCCAGCCACGGGAGCGTACGGCCATGCCAGATTACTCATCGTCCTCGGGTGAACTCCGAGGCCCGGATCACGGCGGCCCGGCGGGCCCGATGTCGGGCAAGAAGTACCGCAAGCATCTCGAACCGCTGCACGCCGAGTTGGTCGCCATGCAGGAATGGGTCCGTGCGACCGGGGCGAAGGTCTGCATCGTCTTCGAGGGCCGGGACACGGCGGGCAAAGGCGGAGTCATCAAGGCGATCACGGCCAGGGTGAGCCCGCGGGTCTTCCGCGTGGTCGCGCTGCCCGCTCCCACCGAACGGGAGAAGTCGCAGATGTACCTCCAGCGGTACATTCCGCATCTGCCCGCGGCCGGCGAGGTCGTCATCTTCGACCGCAGTTGGTACAACCGGGCCGGCATCGAACGAGTGCTCGGATTCTGCACGGAGAAGCAGGCACACCAGTTCCTGGAACAGGTGCCCACGGTGGAACGGTCGATGGTCGAGTCGGGGATCATCCTGCTCAAGTACTGGCTCGAGATCAGCGAGGAACAGCAGACCCTTCGCCTGCAGAGCCGGATCGACGATCCGCGGAAGATCTGGAAGCTCTCCGACATGGACCTCGCGTCCTACAGCCGCTGGTACGACTATTCGCGGGCCCGCGACGAGATGTTCCGGTTCACCGACACGGGCTGGGCGCCCTGGTATGTCGTCTCCACCGACGACAAGAAACGGGGTCGGTTGAATGTGATCGAGCACCTTCTCGGTCAGGTTCCCTACACGCCGCTCGAACGTCCCCGGATCGAACTGCCGAAGCGGCAGAAGGCCAAGGACTATCGGCCACCCGAGCAGGCCCTGCACTGGATCCCGACCCCGTATTGACGACCCGAAACCGAACCGCAGTCGAGTAGTCACGACACCGCCCGAGCCCGAGGCAGGAGAGTTGTATGGCCATCGCACGCCCGCCGTCGTCACCGGAACGTCGGGAGGACGACGCCCCCGCACCGGCCTGGCACGTCCAGGACGTCGAATCCGTCGTGTCGGCGCTCGAGTCCGACAGCACCGGTGGACTGTCGTCGGCCGAGATCGACGACCGACGGACGCGGTTCGGCGACAACGTGATCGCCGCGGAACCGGCCCCGTCGGTGGCTGCACTGGTGCTGCTGCAGCTCAAGGATCCGATGAACCTGATGCTGATCGCCGTGGTGATCGTCAGCCTGGTGATCGCGGAGGTCTCGACCGCGCTGGTGGTCGCCGCCCTGGTGGTGCTCAACCTGGTGCTGGGCACTCGGCAGGAGCTGAAGGCCCGGGCCAGCGTGGACGCCCTGGCGCGGATTCAGGTTCCGCAGGCCCGCGTGGTCCGGGGTGGAGTCCTGGTGAAAGTTCCCGCGGCGCAACTCGTTCCCGGGGACATCGTGCAGCTCGAAGCCGGCGACTTGGTGCCGGCCGACGGACGTCTGGTGCGGGCCGCCACGCTGGAGACGCAGGAGGCCGCGCTGACCGGCGAGAGCGCGCCGATCCCGAAGGACCCCGCCGCGCTCACCGATGTCGAGCTGGCCCTGGGTGACCGCAGCAACATGCTCTTCCAGAACACCTCGGTCACCCGCGGCACGGCGACGATGGTCGTCACCGAGACCGGGATGCGGACGCAGATGGGACAGATCGCGTCGATGCTGTCGGCGATCGCTCCACAGCGGTCACCCCTGCAGCGCGAGCTGGATTCACTCACCAAGATCCTGGGCGTGATCGCCTGGACCGCCGTGGCGATCATCGTGGTGATCGGGCTGGTGCGCGGACAAGACCTGGCGACGGTGATGCTGCTCGGTATCTCGATGGGCATCTCGGCGATACCCTCCGGTCTGCCCACTTTCGTCCAGGCGATGCTCGCCTTCGGGGCCCGGCAGCTCGCGGATGCCAAGGCGGTCGTCAAGAACCTCACCGACGTGGAGACGCTCGGCGCGACGAGTCTGATCAACTCGGACAAGACCGGGACACTCACCATGAACCAGATGATGGTGCGCTCGTTGTACTTCCACGGTCAGTGGTTCGCCGTCGACGGTGAGGGCTACGGCAAGACCGGGAGCATCACCCAGGCGGCGGGCGAGCCGGTTCCCGATTTCACCATGCTCGCGTACGGACTGTGCCTCGACAGCGACGCCACCGTGTCGGACGCCGGCGCCGTCATCGGCGATCCGACCGAGGCGGCGCTGATCGTGCTGGCAGCCAAGATGGGGGTCGACGCGCCACTCACCCGCCAGACCTATCCCCGTCTCGCCGAGGTTCCATTCGACTCGGCCTACAAGTTCATGGCGACGTTCCACCGGCTGCCGGTGGACGGCACCGTCCGTTTCGTCGAGATGGTCAAGGGCGGTCCGGATGTCGTGCTGAACCGCTGCCGCTGGGCGTTCCGCCCCGGACGGGAGAGGGTGGAGCTGGCGGAGGTCCGGGCCGAGATCGAGGCGGCCAACGAGCAGATGTCGGCCGAGGGCCTACGTGTGCTGGCCTTCGCCGCGCGCGTGCTCGACGGCCGGGAGGACGAGGTGACCGCCGACCCGATGGCGTTCGTGGACGATCTCGTCTTCGTCGGGATGGTCGGGATCATCGACCCGTTGCGTGCCGAGGCCGTCGACGCCGTCCGCACGGCGCACGCCGCGGGGATCGATGTGCGGATGATCACGGGGGACCACACGGGAACCGCGTCGGCGATCGGTGCGCAGCTGGGACTCGGTCCCGGGGCCATCAGCGGTACCGAACTCGCCGCGATGTCCGATGAGGAACTCGCCGAGGCGCTTCCGCGGTTGCATGTGTTCGGGCGTGTCACGCCGTCGGACAAACTCCGGCTCGCCGACGTGATGCAGCGCCAGGGCGCGGTCGTCGCGATGACCGGCGACGCGGTCAACGACGCGGCCGCGCTGAAGAAGGCCGACATCGGGGTGGCGATGGGCTCGGGCAGCGAGGTCACCAAGCAGGCCGGCAAGCTGATCCTCACCGACGACAACTTCGGGACGTTGATCACCGCGATCCGGTTGGGGCGCAGCGTCTACGACAAGATCGTCGCCTACATCCGCTACCAGATGTCCAAGCTGTTCTCACTGGTGCTCCTGTTCCTGGTCGCGAGCATCTTCGACATCAACGAGGGCGTCGCGCTGGCGCCGCTGATGGTGGTCTTCCAGCACTTTTTCATCACCCTGTTCCCGGTGATCGTGATCATGCAGGACCCGCCGGCACCGGATCTGATGGCCAAACCACCACGGGACCCGAAACAGCCGATCACGAATCGCGCGTCGTTCGTGCAGTGGTTCGCCTACGGGGTCCTGCAGTTCGCGGTGACCTTCGTCGCGATGATGGTGGCGCCCGGTCCGATGAGCCCGACCGAACCGAACGTCCCGATGACCATGGGCTTCGTGGTGCTGTCCCTGGGTTCGGTGTTCGCCGGGTTGGTGATGCGGCGCGATCCGGAGTCGGGCCTCACACCGCCGATCGTCAACGCCGTGAAGATCCTGTCGATCCCGATCATCGTCACCGTGCTCGCGGTGGAGCTCGGATTTCTGCAAGACCTGCTGCAGACGACCTCGCTGACCGGCGGCCAGTGGCTCGCCTGCATCGGATGGTCGCTGATCATCCCCGTCGTGGTGGAGGCGGAGAAGTGGGTGCGACGTCGCCGGAGTCCGGCGGTGTCCGCGATCTCGGCCGTGGAGGCGGTGGCACCCCGGCGAGCGCTTCGCTGACCGAACGGGCGGCTACGAGGCCCGGTGTGGGTTCCACGCCAGGTACCACAACTGCAGCCAGTCCAGTTGTGGTGGCGCGACCCGGGTCTCGGGCCGGTGCCGGGGAACCCGTACGCGGAGCGCGCCGGGCGTGATGGTGCACCGCACCGGCGTCGTGAGCTGCAACGATTCGCCGTCGACCCCGACCGGGATGACCTCGGCGTCGGCGTCGACGGTCACCTCGGTGGCGATGCGCTGGACGAGTCCGCGGTCGTGGGTGCGCCGCAGGAGGCCGACAGCCTGCCGGGTGTCGGACACCGAGACGGTGACGACCCCGAGCCGTCCCTCGTCGATGCGGGTGCGGCGACCGAGCCCAGCCACGTCGTTGGTGGCATAAGGACCGTTGCTGACGAGGACGGCCTGGGGATCGGCGACGGTCTCGTTGCCGATGAGGGCCCGCAGACCCGACCTCGTCCCTCTGCCCAGGAGGTCGGGGAGCATGCGTAACACCGTGCGCGTCTTGTCATCTCGATACTGCGGACTCTGGACCACCTCGGCGTAGATGCCGAACGACGCGTTGTTGACGAACGGCCGACCGTTGATGTGACAGAGGTCGACATGGAACTCGACGCCGTCGCGCAGCGCGTCGAGACACCGGGCGGGGTCCTGACGGTCGAGCCCGAGATCGAGAGCGAAATGGTTTCGGGTGCCGGCACTGATGACCAGGAAGGGTACGCCCGCCTCGGCCGCGACTCCGGCGACGAGGGCCTGGGTGCCGTCACCTCCCGCGACACCGAGCAGGTCGGCCCCGCGCGCCACCGCGTCCCGTGCCAATTGCTCCACGTCGATCTCCACCGGCCCGTCCAGCAATACGACTTCGGCGCCGAGGGATTCGGCCTTGCGCTGCAGATCGAATCGGACGACCTTCCCGCCACCCGAACGCGGGTTCATGATGATGAACGGGCGGTGGACGTCCGGCGCCGGGTGTTCGGGCATCAGGGAGTCGATGCGCGACGGCCGCAGCGCGCGCCGACCGCATCCGACCGCGGCGGCCGCCAGCAGCGCGGCGGCGATCACGACCCAGAGCTGTCGCTCGCGAAGGAGGAACACCACGAGAACCGCCACCGGCAGGACCGCGAGAGCGGCCGAGACGATGCGGAGGACACCACGGCTGATGAGGAACCAGTACACCGCGGCGACGATGACGACGGCACAGACACCACAGATCGCCAGGAGGCCCAGCAGGCGGAGGAGGCCGGCGGCGGCCACCGGCAGCAGGATCGCGGCGACGGCCAGCGCCATGGCCGCGCGCGCCCACCATCTGCGTGTCGTGGGCGGCGCGACCTCGGCGGCGACCGACGCCTGACTCATACCGTCTCGACGGCCGGCGTCGCCGCGCCGGGCGTCTCCTGATCCGGTGGATCGGACTCCTCGTTCCGATCCTTGGCGGCCCAGTCCTTCGCCGGCCTGATCACGAGTTCGAGGATCAGGAGTGCGAGGAGTCCGAAGACGGCGATGAGGAGGACCACCAGACCGGTCGGATAGCTCCAGAAGACGAGCAGCAGCGCCGCGATGCCGATGATCGCGCTGCGCAACGCGATTCGCGCGCGGAACAGGCTCTCCTCGAAGGCATTCGGCGGCCGCGAGCGTCGTATCCGCTGCACCGAGTCGAGTCCGTGGCCGAATCCGCGCCGGACGGCCGTGGCCGAGGCGGACCCGCCCAGCAGGTAGGCCCCGACGGCGACCACGAGCCCGAGGACCGCCACGGCACGCAGCGCCAACCGCAGCGGATCGAGCACCGTGTCGATGGTGGCGGCCGCGGCATCCGGGGCGAGGATGTCGGGCGGCATCGCGTCGAGATAGAGCGCTCGGCCGATCAGCAACGCGATGGCGAGGACGAGCATGGCGAGGACGAGTGACAGTCCGGCGAGCGAGAGGGCCCGCAGACGCCGACCGCGGGGTGCGACGGCCACGGCGGCGAAGGCGAGCGCGATCGTCAGCCAGGGCAGGACGTCGGCGGCGGTGTCGAGTGCCGAGACGGCACGCTGGGCGCGGACCAGTTCGGGTGAGCGGAACAGGACGAACTGCTTGTCGACGGCGGGGATCTTCTCGGCGAAGGTGAAGCCGCGGTCGAGGAGGCGTGCCTTGACGTTGTCGATCACGGTACCGAGCGAGATGCTGACGGTGCCGGAGTCGTCCACGGTCACCGACGACGGTCCGACGTCACCGGTCACGACCGCGACAAGGGCGGTGTGTGCGGCCCGATTCGCCTGCAGCCACAGGGATTCGAACTGATCGCTGGCGACGAACGACGACACGGTCTGTTGCACGAAGCCGCGGGCCTGGCCGGCCAGGACGGGAGCGAGACCCTCGACCGCCCGATCGACGCGTGGTGCGTTCTCGGTGGCCGGAACCGCGTCGGTCAGGGTCGTCAGCGCCGCCGCGGTGAGTCCCTCGACGTCGATGCGACTGAAGATCTCATCGGTGATCGTGTTCGAGATCTCGGCTTGCACTGCGGGATCCGAGGCGAGCGGAGCGACGGTGCTGACGTAGCGGTCGGTGTCGAGGATCTCGCCACGGACGAACCGCGAAGTCACCGAGGTGATGGCGAGTACGGCGACGAGGATGCACAGGACCGCGACGGCGAACCAGCGCCACCGGTTCCGCCGGGTCGGGTCGGGGGTCTTGGTGGCCGGCCCGGTGCCGGCCGCGTCGCGCAGGCGCGCGACCTCGGCTCGTAGTCGTTCGAGTTCGGCGCGCTCGGAGTCGGTGATGCCGACGCTCGGCTCCGCGCTCTGTCCGTTGGTGTCCGTGGTCATCTCGACGCCGCCCTTCCGGCCGCTGATCGTCTGGGGTTCCGGTGCTGACAGAACGCGCTCCACCGCCGAGGGGTGCCTCGACGGTGGAGCGTGGGTCGGGATCTAGCGGTATTCGGCCTTCGGCTGCCAGGTCGAGACGGCCCAGATGACCACGATGTCGAGAGCGATGATGAGGATCGACCACCAGGGGTAGTAGGGCAACCACAGGAAGTTGGCGATGATCGACAGACCGGCGATCACGATCGCGGTGAACCGTGCCCAGGTCGCGCCGGTGACGAGTGCGATGCCGACGCCGGCCATCACGACCCCGAGGGCGATGTGAATCCAGCCCCATGTGGTGAAGTCGAGCTTGTAGACATACTCGACGCCGCGGACGAAGACCTCGTCCTCGGCGACCGCGGCGATGCCCTGGAAGAGTTGGATGACACCGAGGACGATGAGGATGATCGCGGCGCCGATGGAGGTCCCCGCGGCGATGTTCTGTGAGGTGGATGGACGGTTGTTCTCGTGGGTGGGTGCGGTGTGAGTCATGACGACGCCCTTCTCTGGACAACCTTGACTGTGGACTACACGTACAGGGGGAGTGTCCTCCGAGTCATGCCGCCCCGCAACCGTTTCGGCGAGAGCGGGCCCAGAATTGTGACCATGGGCCGGAACTCGATGCCGTTGCCGCGCAAACCGATGCGCATTGCTAACGAAAAGGGGTCAGGTCTCTTGCCGAGCGAGTCGCCAGATGCGGTCGCGTGACATCGGCGTCTCACCGGGCCGGCTCCCGAGTGCGCGACGGATGGCGTTCGCGAGCGCCGGCGCGACCGGGTTGTACGGTGACTCGCTCATCGATTTGGCGCCGAACGGGCCGAGTTCGTCGCTGGTGTCGGCGAAGTAGACCTCCGTGACGGGGATGTCGGCCATCTGCGGGACGCGGTACACCCGGAAGACGTTCGTGATCGGCCGTCCGGCCTCGTCGATCATGATCTCCTCGTAGAGCGCGGTGCCGATGCCTTGCGCGACACCACCTTCCACCTGGCCGCGACATTGCTCGGGGTTCATCACGGTGCCCGCGTCGGCCGCGTGCACCGATTGCAGGATGCGGACGGTGCCGGTCTCGGTGTCGACCGCGACGCGGAAGGCCTGCACGTTGAACGCGATGGACCGCATCTCCCCGCGTTCGGCGCCCGCGGCGACGGCGCGCGGTCCCGCGGGGTGCTCGACCCGGTTCGACGGGTCGACAGCGCCGATGAGATCGGCGAACCCGACGATCCGGCCGTCGACGAGCGCGCCCTCCACGCCGAGGCCGACCTGTGCCGGGTCCGCTCCGGTGAGCTGCGCCGCGGCGTCGACAAGGGTGTCACGCAACGCGAGACATGCTGAGTGCAGCGCCTTCCCGGCCACGGTCGTGCCCGCCGAGGCGAACGCCCCGGTGTCGTGCACGACGGCATCGGTGTCGCCGTGCCACAGCGAGACCCGGTCGAGTCCGGTCGACAGCGCGGTGGCGACGATCTGGGCGTGGACCGTGGTCGTGCCGTTGCCGAACTCGGCGGTGCCCACGCCCACGTGGTACGTGCCGGCGGCGTCGACCGCGACGGTGACGTCGGCGAAGTGCCCGCGGGGGGCCATGGTGGCGATCGCGGCGATGGCCATGCCCTCGCCGACGCGCCAGCGGTCCCCCGACGGTGCCTCGACCCCGTTGCCGGCGTGCAATGCACGCTCGGCCAGATCGAGACACTGGTCGAGTCCATAGCTGCCGTAGACCAGGTCGACCTCGGGTTCGGCGCGTGCGATGAGGAGGGGATCGCCGTCGGCGACGGCGTTGCGGCGTCGGAACTCGAACGGGTCGATGCCGAGTTCGATCGCGAGTTCGTCCATCGCGCTCTCCACGGCGAAGACCACCTGGCCGAGGCCGTAACCCCGGAACGCGCCGGACGGCGGGTTGTTGGTGTAGACGACCTCCGCGTCGAGGCGCTTCATCGGGCAGTTGTACACCGACACCGATTCCGCGCACGCGTGGAACATCACGCCGATCGCGTGGTTGCCGTAGGCGCCGGTGTCCGACAACAGGTTCACGCGCAGGCCGGTGAGCCTGCCGTCCGCGTCGGCTCCGACATCGACGGTGACCCGCATCGGGTGCCGGTACGTGGTCCGGGTCAGTTCGTCGGTGCGGCTCATCTCGTAGGCGCAGGGTTTGCCGGTGCGGAGTACGGCCAGGGCGACGAGGTCCTCGGTCAGCATCTCCTGCTTGCCGCCGAACCCACCGCCCACCCGGGCGCTGAAGACCCGGATACGCTCCGGCGGCAGATCGAAGAGGAGCGCGAGCTCGTTGCGGACCAGGAACGGGACCTGGGTGCTGGTCCGGATGACGAGGCGCCCGTGTTCGTCGAACCACCCGATCGACCCGTGGGTTTCCAACTGGGCGTGGGAGACCCGCCCGCTGGACCAGGTGCCGTGCACAGTCGCCGACGATGCGGCGAGTGCGGCCTCGACGTCGCCGCCGAACCCCTCGTGAAAGGTGGCGATGACGTTGCGATGGGCCTCGGCGACCCGGTCGGCGGGAGTGCGATCGGGGTGCAGCAGTGGGGCTCCGGGGCTTCTGGCCGCTTCCGGGTCGAAGACCGCGGGCAGAACTTCGTAGGTGACGTCGATGAGCGCCAGGGCCTGGTCGGCGACGGCCGGGGACGACGCGACCACCGCGGCGACCCGCTGACCGACGAATCGCACCACCGGGTCGAAGACGAGTGTGTCGTCGGGATCCTCGAGGCGGCTCTCGTGGCGTCCCGTGGAAAACCGCGGAGTGGAGACGTTTTCGTGGGTGAAGATCAGCTCGACGCCGGGTAGCGCGGCGGCGTCGGTGGTGTCGATGGCGGTGATCCGTGCGTGCGCGTGCGGCGAACCGAGTACGTGGATGTGCAACGTCCCGGGCGTGGGGACGTCGAAGGTGTACGGCTCGGTTCCGGTCACCACGCGCCGGGCGGCGAGCGGAGCGACCGACTCGCCCACGAATGGCCGTTGCGCGGGCTCCGCGGGCGCAGCGGGGGATGCGGTGCCCGTGGCGGCCGCGGTGATCGCGTCCCGGATGGAGCGGTAACCGGTGCAGCGGCAGAGGTTTCCCTTCATCCGCCGCGGCAGGTCGGGGAGATGCTCGGCGGTGACGGTGGAGGCGGTCACGATCATTCCGGCGGTGCAGAAACCGCACTGGAATCCGAAGTTGTCGACGAAGGACTGCTGGACGGGGTGCAGGTCGTCGGGGGTGCCGAGCCCGGCCACCGTCGTCACCGACTTCCCGGCGGCGCGGTGAGCGGGATAGATGCAGGAGTGCACGGGCTGTCCGTCGACGAGCACCGAACACGCCCCGCAGTCGCCGGCGTCGCAGCCCTTCTTGACCTCGTAGTGTGCGTGTTCGCGGAGCAGCATCCGAAGGCACTGTCCCGCAGCGGGTTCGGCGTCGAGCGACTCTCCGTTGACCTCGAATCTCATGCGCCGGCTCCGAATCCCATGTCCTTGATTCCGTTCGTCGCCGACGACAACTCCGTGCGGATCTCCTCGCCCAGCACCGCCGAGACGCCGCGGCGCCAGTCGGCCGAACCCAGCGCGTCGGTGTAATAGCCACTTGCCGAGACGATGTCGTCGTGCAGCGCGTCGCGGGTCGGTAACCCGGTGTAGCGCAGAACGGTCGGCCATTCGGTGGCCGCGGTGATCCCGAAGGTGGCGGCGCCGTCGTCGTCGACCCGGCCGGTCACCACGGCCCCCGAGCGACCGAGCTCGGCGAGGGCGATCTTGCGCACGGAGGTGCGGGCGCGTAACGCGTGGGCGGGGAAGTCGATGGCGCGCAGGACTTCTCCCGGTGCCAGGAGGTTGATGCCGTTGCCGATGACCAGCTCGGCGACGGGTAGATCGCGGTCGGTGCCATCGGGACTCCACACGTGGGCGGTCGCGTCGAGCCCGACCGCCAGCGAGACCATCGACGCCGCCGCGTACGACCGGCAGATGTTGCCGCCGACGGTCGCCATGTTCCAGATCTTGAACGACGCCAGCAGTGCGTTCGCGCACTGCGCGAACATCGGGTGGGCCACGAAGCCGGAGCGCGGGGGGAGTGCGACGAGTTCGGCGATCGTGCAGGTGGCCGCGATCCGGAGACCACCTCCCGGCAGGTCTTCGACAGGTGCCCAACCCATCTCGCTCAGGTCGACTAGTCCCGTGGTCGCCGGCTGCGGCTCGGAGAACACCCAGGTGCCACCGGCGACGATCTGTTCGCCGGGCGCGGGGAACGCCTCATCCCGCGTGCGCGCGAACCGGTAGTGGGAGACGGCGGTGAGGTCCATCAGCGTGCCTTGTCGAGGAGGCGGGATGCGGCGGTGGGTGGCTCCCACCGTACGAGGCCGATGCGCCCGTCGGAGCGGATCGCGGAAGTCGACGTCGAGAGAAGCACGGCGTCACGCTACGTGCATCCGGTGCGGTCCGCATCTCGTGGGCCGGCGACCCGGCCCACAGGTGACCGGGTCGTCAGACCGGGGTCTCGGTGCTGCGGCCGTGCGCGGGAATCGCGAAGGCGACCACGGCGGCGATCGCACTCATGACGAGGGCGATGGCCGACGCCCACAGGTAGCCCTCGGCGGTCGGCACCTCGATCGCGGTGCCGTCGGCGACGGGAACCGAGATCATCGACCACGTCAGCAGCATGCCGACCGCGGCGGCGGCCGTCGAGGTGCCGATGATCCGCATGAGGGCGTTGACGCCGTTGGACTCGCCGGTCTGCTCGACGCTGACCGACTGCATGATGAGCGCCGGCATCGCGGAGTAGGCGATGCCGAGACCGGCGCCGATGCAGCAGGCGATGACCATCATGTGGATCCAGGTGAGGTCCCACGGGCCGGCGATCCCGACGATGAAGATCACGTAGCCGATGCCGATGATGACCGCGCCCAGGGCGAGGGAGATGCGGGCGCCGAAGACGGCGTTGATGCGACCGCTGATGTGTGAGAACACGAACATGACCAGACCGCTGGGCGCGAGGATGAGACTCGCGTGCACCATGTCGTACCCGAAGCCGTCCGGGCTGTTCGTCGGGGCCATCAGCAACTGGATCGGGATGAGTTGCATCGCGTAGAAGGCGAAACCGGTCGCGATCGACGCCAGATTCGTCAACAGCAGCGGGCGCTTGCCCAGGATGCGGAGATCGATCAACGGACTGTCGCGACGGAGTTCGACGAGGACCCACACGCCCAGCGACACGAGGAAGCCGGCGAACAGGCCGAGCGTCAGCGGAGCGGACCATCCCCACTCGGCGCCCTTGGACAACGGCAGCAGCAGACAGACGAGGAGCACCGTCAGACCGAGGGCGCCGAGCGCGTCGAACCGGCCGCCGGAGGGCTTGGCGGTGGAGCGGACCGTGAGGGCCACGCCGACACCGGCCAGCGTCGCGGCACCCGCACACGACCAGAACAGGGCGTGCCAGCTCACGTGTTGGGCGATGAGGGCGGCGACGGGGAGCCCGAGCGCACCGCCGATGCCGAGTGAGGCGCTCATCGTTCCCACCGACGAGCCGAGGTGGCGGGGCGGGACGATGTCGCGCATGACGCTGATGCCGAGCGCGACGATGCCGAAACCCAGCCCCTGGAGACCGCGGCCGATGATGAACAGCGGGAGCGACGTCGCGACCGCGCAGGCCACGGAACCCGCTGCGACGAAGCCGAGACTGACCAGGATGGCGAGGCGTTTGCCGTACATGTCGCCGATCCGCCCGCCGATGGGGGTGGCGACCGCGCCGAGCAGCAGCGTGATCGTGATCGCCCACGTGGTGTCGGAGGCATCGGCGTGCAGCAGCGCGGGGAGCTGAGGGATGAGCGGCACGATGATCGTCTGCATCAATGCGACAACGATGCCGGCGAGGCAGAGCACGGCCACCGCGAGCCGCGGGTGGGGCTTCTCGGCGGTGGGATCGGGGGGCGGGAGGTCCGGAGTGCTGTCCGTCGTTCCGTCGGCGTCGGTGCGGCTGGTCACGCCGTCATCCCGCTGGTTCCGCTCATCGATTGTGCACACCTCCGAACGACCAGGATATCCGGCGGGCCGCGGGTGCAGACGTTCGCACCCGGCGGGAAGCCTCGGCGTCCGGGCTACGCGAGGTCTGCCAGGCCGACGGGACGGGGCCAGCGCGGGGTGAGTCCGTCGCCCGACGAGACGCCGCGGATGCGGCGCACCACCCAGGGGCCGAGAAAGGTCCGCGCCCACTCCGCGTTCTGACGCCGCTGCTCCCGCCGGGTGGCGACCGCGGCGGCGGCCATCGTCTCGGGCGTGATGTGGTGGTCGACGCCGAGCAGGTCGAGGACCCGGCCGGCCATCTGTGCGTGACCGAGCGGCGACATGTGCAGGCGATCGGCGTCCCACATGCGGTAGTCGTCATAACCGGCCATCCGCCAGAAGTCGCAGATCAGTGCACCGTGCTTCTCGGCGACCGCCCGGACGAGTTCGTTGTAGATGGCGACCCGTCCACGCAGCATCCGGAACACCGGAGCCCATCCGGTGTCGTAGGCGGTGAAGACGACGACGGTGGCGCCCGTCGCGGTCAGGTCGCGCAGGGCCTCGTCGTACCGCGCGATCATCGCGTCGAGGTCGAGGGACGGGCGCATGAGATCGTTGCCGCCGGCGTAGATGGTGACCAGGTCGGGCTCCAGGGCGATCGCCGGACCGATCTGCTGGGCGAGCACCTCGTCGAGCAACCGGCCGCGGATGGCCAGGTTCGCATAGCCGAAGCCCGCCCCGCCCTCGGCGGACGCCGCGGCGGCGAGTTGTTCGGCGACACGGTCGGCCCACCCGCGTACCCCGTTGGGTCGGGCCGGGTCCGGATCGCCGACTCCCTCGGTGAACGAGTCGCCCAAGGCGACGTAACGGGTGAAGCCCACGGCAACGCCTTCCGGTCGGATCGGAGTGGTTCCGACGACGCTAATCCCGTGCGCCGTCGGCCGACAAAGCGAGCCCGTGACAGAGCGATCGGTCGGCATTCCGACGGAGCGATCGATCGGCATTCGCGAATTCCCGACGCTGCGGATCTCTCATTGTCGAATCCTGCTGGAGAGTATTTCTCAACACTGCGGCAATGAGTGCCACGTACATTGCGCGGCAATTGTTTTCGATCACCTTTCCCGAGGCGTCACAGTGCCGTGCCGCCGCCTTTCCGACGCGGTGGACGGCGTCGGGGAGCACGGTTTCCGAGGGGGTCGAAGGCGGTGTGAGGGGGTGGCCGAACGGCC
Source organism: Gordonia sp. BP-119 (assembly GCF_016924115.1). Lineage (NCBI taxonomy): Bacteria > Bacillati > Actinomycetota > Actinomycetes > Mycobacteriales > Gordoniaceae > Gordonia > Gordonia sp. BP-119. The sequence goes on along the minus strand of NZ_JAFFZF010000002.1, from coordinate 67,163 downwards.
GGTCTCGGTGAGTAGGATCACGACGTGAACTGCCCGTGGAAACGGGTCGGCGTCGTCGGGACATTCGCGTCGATCCGTGCCCGCCGGGAGTTTGTTCGCGCGATCTCCACCGCGATTGTGCGAGTCGCTGAGCACGCGCCGGACCGGCGCAGGCGTGAGAGAAAGAGAACACCACGATGTTCGACAAGGTTCTGGTCGCCAACCGCGGCGAGATCGCCATCCGCGCATTCCGCGCCGCCTACGAACTGGGCGCGCGCACGGTCGCGATCTTCCCGTACGAGGATCGCAACTCGGTGCACCGGCTGAAGGCCGACGAGTCCTACCAGATCGGGGTGCCGGGACATCCGGTTCGGGCCTACCTGTCGGTCGACGAGGTCGTCAGCGCGGCGGTCCGGTGTGGCGCCGATGCTATCTACCCCGGTTACGGATTCCTGTCGGAGAACCAGGGTCTCGCCGCCGCGTGCGCGGAGGCGGGCATCACCTTCGTGGGCCCGAGCGCCGAGATCCTGGAGATGACCGGCAACAAGGCGACCGCGGTGGCCGCGGCGAAGGCGGCTGGGATCCCCGTGCTCGCGAGCTCGGAGCCGTCGTCGGATCTCGACGAGTTGCTCGCCGCGGCGGAGGACATGCAGTTCCCGGTCTTCGTCAAGGCGGTCGCGGGTGGCGGCGGGCGGGGGATGCGCCGCGTCGACGAGCGTGCCGACCTCGCCGAGGCCATCGCGGCCGCGTCGCGCGAGGCCGAGGCCGCGTTCGGCGACGCGACGGTGTTCCTGGAGCAGGCCGTGGTCAACCCGCGGCACATCGAGGTGCAGATCCTCGCCGACACCTACGGCAACGTCATCCACCTCTACGAGCGCGACTGCAGCCTGCAGCGCCGCCATCAGAAGGTGATCGAGCTCGCGCCCGCACCGAACCTCTCCGACGAGTTGCGCGAGCAGATCTGCTCGGACGCAGTGGCTTTCGCGCGATCGATCGGCTACTCGTGCGCGGGCACGGTGGAGTTCCTGCTCGACGAACAGGGTCGCCACGTGTTCATCGAGATGAACCCGCGTATCCAGGTCGAGCACACGGTGACCGAGGAGATCACCGACGTCGACCTCGTCAGCGCGCAGCTGCGCATCGCATCGGGGGAGTCGCTGGCGGATCTCGGACTGACCCAGGACACGATCCGCATCCGCGGTGCCGCGCTGCAGTGCCGGATCACCACCGAGGACCCCGCCAACGGCTTCCGGCCCGATGTCGGGCGCATCACCGCCTACCGTAGCCCCGGCGGTGCCGGCGTCCGGCTCGACGGCGGTGCGAACCTCGGCGCCGAGGTGAGTGGCCACTTCGACTCGATGCTCGTCAAACTGACTTGTCGCGGACGGGATTTCCCGACCGCGGTGCGGCGTGCGCGCCGCGCCGTGGCCGAGTTCCGAATCCGTGGCGTCGCGACCAACATCCCGTTCCTGCAGGCGGTGCTCGACGATCCGGATTTCCGCGCCGGGCGCGTCACGACCTCGTTCATCGACGAGCGTCCCGGTCTGCTGACCTCGCGTTCGTCAGCCGACCGCGGTACCAAGATCCTGTCGTACCTGGCCGACGTCACCGTGAACAAGCCGCACGGTGAGCGGCCCACCACGGTGTACCCGCGCGACAAGCTGCCGACCGTCGAGCGTTCGGTGCTCGCCTCGCCGCCGAACGGCTCGCGGCAGCGTCTGCTGGAGCTCGGACCCGAGGGGTTCGCGCGCGACCTGCGCGAGAACCCGCGGCTGGGCATCACCGACACGACGTTCCGCGATGCGCACCAATCGCTGCTCGCGACTCGCGTGCGCACCAACGGGCTGCTCAACGTGGCGCCGTACGTGGCCGCGCTGACCCCCGAACTGCTGTCCGTCGAGTGCTGGGGCGGGGCGACCTACGATGTGGCGCTTCGCTTCCTGAAAGAAGACCCGTGGGATCGGCTGGCGCAGTTGCGGGAGGCGATCCCCAACATCTGTCTGCAGATGCTGTTGCGCGGCGCCAACACGGTCGGCTACACGCCGTATCCCACCAAGGTGACGACCGCGTTCGTGTCCGAGGCGACCGACGTCGGCATCGACATCTTCCGGATCTTCGACGCCCTCAACAACATCGACGCGATGCGACCCGCGATCGACGCGGTCCGCGAGACCGGCACGGCGGTGGCCGAGGTGGCGATGAGCTACACCGGCGATCTGTCCGACCCGGGCGAGGACCTCTACACGCTCGACTACTACCTGCGGCTGGCCGAACAGATCGTGGAGGCGGGCGCGCACGTCCTGGCGATCAAGGACATGGCGGGTCTGCTGCGCGCTCCCGCGGCGACCACCCTGGTGTCGGCGCTGCGGCGTGAGTTCGATCTGCCGATCCACGTGCACACCCACGACACCCCGGGCGGACAGCTGGCGACCTACATGGCCGCGTGGCAGGCGGGGGCCGACGCGGTCGACGGCGCCAGTGCCGCGCTGGCGGGCACCACGAGCCAGCCGCCGCTGTCGGCGATCGTCGCCGCGACCGCCCACACCGAGCGGGACAGCGGCATCGACCTCGCGCGGGTGTGTGACCTCGAGCCGTACTGGGAGGCGCTGCGAAAGGTGTACTCGCCGTTCGAGTCCGGTCTCCCGGCGCCGACCGGGCGGGTCTACTCGCACGAGATCCCGGGCGGGCAGCTGTCGAACCTGCGGCAGCAGGCCATCTCCCTCGGGCTGGGCAACCGGTTCGAGGCCGTCGAGCAGGCGTACGCCGCCGCTGATTCGATGCTCGGCCGACTGGTCAAGGTGACCCCGTCGTCGAAGGTCGTCGGCGACCTCGCGCTCGCGCTGGTCGGCCGCGGCATCACCGCCTCGGACTTCGCGGCCGACCCGGCGTCCTACGACATCCCGGACTCGGTGATCGGCTTCCTGCGCGGCGAGCTGGGCGACCCACCCGGTGGCTGGCCCGAACCGCTGCGCACCCTCGCGCTGCAGGGCCGCGCGCCGGCCCCCGAGGTCACCCCACTGTCCGCCGACGACGAGGCCATCCTCGACAAGCCGGGTCGTGACCGTCAGGTCCGGCTCAACCACCTGCTCTTCCCCGGTCCGGCAAAGGAATTCGAGGAGCACTACGAGGCCTACGGTGACACGTCGAGGCTCTCGGCCAACCAGTTCTTCTACGGACTGCGCTACGGCGAGGAACACCGCGTCGAACTCGAACCCGGTGTCGATCTGCTCATCGGGCTGGAGGCGGTCAGCGAACCGGACGAGCAGGGCATGCGGACCGTCATGTGCGTCCTGAACGGTCAGCTGCGCCCGATCGCGGTGCGCGACCACTCCGTCGACTCGGCTGTCGCGTCGGCGGAGAAGGCGGACCGCTCCAACCCGCACCACATCGGTGCCCCGTTCGCGGGCGTCGTGTCGCTGTCGGTCGACGTCGGCGACGAGGTCGCCGTCGGCGCGACGATCGGCACCATCGAGGCGATGAAGATGGAGGCGGCGATCACCGCCCCGGTCGCGGGCACCGTGACCCGACTCGCCATCGGACAGGTGACGCAGGTCGCGCCGGGGGATCTGCTGATCGAGATCCGCTGAGCAGATCGGCGGCGGGGCGCCTGGCCCCGCCGCCGGTTCAGCTACCCCGGTACGTCGAGTAGGCGAAGGGGCTCAACAGGATCGGTACGTGGTGATGTCGCCCGGGATCGTCGATCTCGAAACAGACGTCGATCTCGGGATAGAAACCCTTGATGTCGTTGTCGGCAAACCAGTTACCGGTGTCGAAGACGAGGTGGTAGATCCCGGGGACGAGCGCCTCGGTGTTCACTGCGGTGATGCGACCGTCCGAATCAGTGCTGCCGCTGGACAATTCGGTCCCCGACGCATCCTGCAGGGACACCTCGAGGCCGACGGCGGGTGAACCCGACACCGCGTCGAGGACGTGCGTGGACAGACCGGTCATCTCGAAATCCCTTCGTCGGCGGCGTGCTCGGTCGACAGCATACGGAGCAGGCGGGCGCGGTTGATCTTCGCCAGTTCCGCACGCAGTACCCGGCGTTCGGTGGAGGCGTCGTTGGTCATCCGTGTCCGGAGGATGGCGAGCAGCTCGTCGGCGGGCCGCTCGTTCGCGAAGACCAGGTAGACGTGCCCGAACCGCGCCTCGTAGGCGACATTGGCGTCTCTCAGCTCGGCGAGCACCGAGGCCGACGAGCCCGCCACCCCGGACTGTTCGCGCGCCGACGAGGCGTTGTCGGGCCGGTCGCCGATCCGCGGATGCCCGGCGAGCGCCTCGTCGAGGTCGTCCTCGCTGATCTCGGCCAGTGCTCGATCGGCGGCATCGAGCACAGCGGGTACATCGCCGAAGGGCCGCGCGAGCATCATGCGCTCGACCCAGGCCGTCGATGCGCAACAGCTGCGCAGTGCTGCACGGGCTTCGTCGTCGTCCATCTCGTTGAGCCGCATGATGACCAGCCTAGGAGGCGTGGTCGCTGACGGCGCGTGGAAGATGGGGCGATGGACGACGTCACCGGGACAGCGCCCCCGGACGACCCCGCGGGACGGGTGCTCGGTGTGGTACTCGCCGCCGGAGCCGGGACCAGGTACGGGATGCCGAAGATCCTCGCGCACGACGGCCAGTGGCTCGAGCGGGCGGTCGCGGCGTTGCGCGACGGCGGTTGTTCCGAGGTGACGGTCGCCATGGGCGCCGCGGTCGTCGAACCACCGGCCGGTGCCGAGACGCTGATCGTCGAGGACTGGGCCGACGGCGTCGGCGCCACGGTGGCGGCGGCCCTGCGGTGGGCGATGGCACGACCGGACGCGGCGGGGCTGACGGTGCACGTGGTCGACACCCCGGCCACGGGCGCCGACGTCGTAGCCCGCGTTCTGGGCGCGGCATCGGGTGACCGCGCACTTCTCGCGCGAGCGGTCTTCGACGGCAGTCCGGGGCACCCGGTGTACATCGGTGCCGACCATTTCGGACCGGCTCTGCGTGTGGTCGATGGTGACGTGGGTGCTCAGGTGTATCTCCGGTCCCGGGCGGTGACCCGCGTCGAGTGCGGGGATCTGGCGCCCGGCGTGGACATCGACGAGCGGCCCTGACCGGGGATCAGCGTGCCCATTTCGAGACCTTCTCGTCGCCGTTCCGGTGCACGGTGATCCCACGTGGGACGACGTCCATGTCTAGGGTGCAGACATAGCCGGGTAACGGAGCGCTATTCGTCGAAGCGGGTGATCACCGTGGCGCACGATCGTCGTCGACGCCTCACCGCGATTCTCGCCGCGCTCGTCGTGGGAGCCGGCCTCGCGGCATGCGCCACCGGGCCCGACGGACCGGAGCGGACACCGCCGGCCCACGCCGCGCAGGACGCGCATCTGCCGCCCGGATTCGACACCACCTTCCGCTGGACCGCGACCGGTGTCCTCGATCCACAGTCCGCCGAGGGCACCTTCGTCCGAGCCTTCACCGAGTCCTTCGAACTCGCCAACGCCGGACGGTCGGCGCGGTGGGGCTACCCCGGTTTCGCCGACGCCGCGCCGTCGAACATCGACCAGATGGTGACGGCGTACCCCCCGATCCAGTCGACCTCGGGCCGCGAGGTCGGCACCGCCTTCTATCAGGGGTTGCGCCGCGTCGACGACAACGGCTGGGCGCGAATCGTGATGTGCCGTCACGGGTATCGGTCGGTGCAGCAGAACGGCGAGTGGACCGTCGGATACGACACCCCGCGGCCGGTTGAGATCGACATCCGCCGCGTGGGAACCGATCCCGCGGCCGCACCACGCGGGGGCGAGCGGACCCCCGGCGCCGACGTGTTCGGCGGCTGGTACACCTCCCGCTACGACTTCGCGGCCCTGTATCCGACGCCGACCCCGGATCAGAAGGCGTGCGCCGCAATGACTCCGGACGGTATGCCGCAGTGGCTGCCGATGGCCGACACCGAGCCGTGGCCGGCCCAGCAGCCGGTACCGGGGTGGTCGAGCTATCCGGGCGCGGCCTGACTCCGCACCGCAGGGCAGCGACTACTGGTAAGGCAGTCCGCCGAGCAGATCGTCGAGGTGCGCCGGCAGGTCCCGGACCCGTACCCCGGTGGCGTTGTAGATCGCGTTGACCACCGCGGCGGCACTGCCGACGATCCCGATCTCGCCCGCACCGCGCGAACCCATCGGGGTGGCGTGCTCGTCGCGGTCGTCGAGGCAGATCGCGTCGACGTCGGCGATGTCGGCGTGCACGGGAATGTGGTACTCGGCGAGATCCTGCGTGACCACGTGTCCGAACCGGTGATCGCGGACGCTCTCCTCATGCAACGCCATCGAGATACCGAAGGTCATGCCGCCGATGAGTTGCGAACGGACGGTGCGCGGGTTGATGGCGCGGCCGATGGAGAACACCCCGAGCATGCGCGGGATGCGGATCTCCCCGGTGTCGATGTCGACGCCGACCTCGACGAAGTGCGCGCCGAACGAGGCCACGGTGAACTTCTCGAGATCGGGGTTGTCCGCCGCCTCCGCGCTGAGTTCGGCGTCCGGAGGCGGATCGTCGCCGAAACGTGCACGGAACTGATGCGCGGCGGTGACGATGGCCGATCCCCAGGACGAGGTGCCCGACGAACCGCCGGCGACGGTCGCGCTGGGCAGCGCGCTGTCGCCGATCTCGATGTCGACGACGTCGGTGGGTACGTCGAGCGCGTCGGCGGCGATGATCTTCAGGGTCGTCCACGCACCGGTGCCGATGTCGGTGGCGGCGATCCGGACCGTGTACCGCCCGTCGCGATGGGTGATCGACGCCGCGTTGCCCGGCTGCACCATGTGGGGATAGGTCGACGACGCGACCCCCAGGCCGACCAGCTGCCGACCGTTCCGGCGGGCCGCCGGCTCCGCCACACGCCGCTCCCAGCCGAATCGTCGGGCTCCCTCGCGGAAACAGTCGAGTAGCCGCCGCGACGACCACGGGTTGCCCGTCTCGGGGTCCTCGGGCGGTTCGTTGCGCACTCGCAACTCGATCGGATCGAGGTCGAGGGCATGTGCCAGTTCGTCCATGGCGACCTCGCCGGCGAACATCCCCGGAGCCTCGCCGGGCGCACGCATCCAGAACGGGACCGGGACATCGAGGGGGACGACGTGGTGATCGGTCCGCCGATGGTCGGCCGAGTACATCGATCGTGAGGTGACCGCGGCCTGCTCGGCGAACTCCCCGGCATGTGCGCTGTGGGTGAATGCCTCGTGCACCATCGCGGTGATGTGGCCGTCCCGATCGGCGGCCAGCCGCAGACGGGATCGGGTGGGCGCGCGGTGTCCGACGAAGACGAACATGTGCTGCCGGGTCACCGCGAACTTCACCGGACGACCGGGCAGGCGCATGGCCGCCATGGCCGCGAGCACGTCGTGCGAGTGCGGCGAGCCCTTCGACCCGAATCCACCGCCGACGTGCGGCGCCATCACCCTCATCTGCTCGGGTTCGAGACCCAGCACCGGCGCCAGCGAGGACACCACGCCCTGAGTCGACTGGGTCGAATCGTAGAGCGTGAGGACAGCGGCATCCGCATCCCAGGTGGCCACCACGGTGTGCGGCTCCATCGGGTTGTTGTGCTCCTCCGGGGTGGAGTACCACTGGTCGACCGTGACCGTGTCCCCGCCGGTGGTACTGGCCGCCTCGTCCAGGATTCGATCGGGGTCGCCGTCCTGTGAGGTGGGCTCGAACCCGCCGTTGACCTGTTCGGGCCGGTAGCTGTCGGGGTGATCGACGCGGAACTCGGTGTCGTGGGCGTCCTCGTCGTAGGTGACGGTCACCGCCGAGGCGGCTTCGCGTGCCGTCTCGGGACTCTCCGCGACGACGGCGCCGATCAGCTGCCCGCGGTAGGCGATTTCGGGCGACTGCAGGATCGTGAGGTCGCCGCTCGAGGTGTCGGCCAGTTCCGGTGCATTCTCGGGTGTGAGTACGTACAGCACACCGGGCGTCGATTCGGCTGCGGCCGTGTCAAATCCGGCGATGCGTCCGCGCGCGATGGTCGCGGTGATCGGCCACAGGTACGCGGCCTCGGTGAGGTGCTCGTAGGCATACGGCGCGGTGCCGCGCACCTTGTCGGCGCCGTCGATGCGGGCGTGGGAGGTACCGATCGCGGTCATCGAGTGCTCAGCTCCCGCAGGGTGGCGATCAGGGTGCGGCGGGCGAGGTGCACCTTGAACTCGTTGCCCTCGAGTGCACGGGCCTCGCCGAGTTCGGCATCGGCTGCCGCGGCGAACAATTCGGTCGACGGTCGCTGACCACGCAGCACCTCTTCGGCCCGCGCGGCCCGCCAGGGCTTGTGCGCGACACCGCCGAACGCGATCCGCGTTGCGCCGATGGCGTCACCGTCCATGCTCACCTCGGCCCCGACGGACACGAGCGCGAAGGCGTACGACGCACGGTCGCGCACCTTGCGGTAGGTCGACGACGAGTCCGGCAGGGGCGGTGGCACGTCGATGGCCACGATGACATCGTGCGGCTCGAGCACCGTGTCGCGCTCGGGATGCTCACCCGGGAGCCGGTAGAAGTCACCGATGTCCACCACGCGCTCGCCGTCGGGGCCTTGCACGACGATGCGCGCGTCGAGGGCGGTGAGGGCCACCGCCATGTCGGAGGGGTGGGTCGCGACGCAGGTCTCGGATGCACCCAGGATGGCGTGATACCGCGTGTATCCGCCGACGGCCGAGCAGCCCGAGCCCGGCGTCCGCTTGTTGCACGGGGTCGTGACGTCCTGGAAGTAGACGCATCTGGTGCGCTGCAACAGGTTTCCCGCATTGGTCGCGAGGTTGCGCAACTGCGGCGAGGCGCCCGAGAGCAGGGCGCGGGCCAGGACGGGGTAGCGGCGCCGGACAAGGGGATGGGCGGCGGTGTCGGCGTTGCGGGCGGTGGCGCCGAGCCGGAGCGAGCCGTCGGGGCGTTCGGTGATGTCGTCGAGCGGCAGGCGGGAGATGTCGAGCAGTGCCGGCGGGTCGGCGACGCCCAGCTTCATGTGGTCGACCAGGTTGGTGCCGCCGGCGATCAGCTTCGCGCCGTCGTGATCCCGCAGGAAGTCCACGGCGGCGAGGACGTCGGTCGCACGCTCGTAGGTGAACGGGATCATCGATCGGCCGCCTGTCGGATCGCCGCGAGGATGTTCGGGTACGCCGCGCATCGGCAGAGGTTGCCGCTCATCCGTTCCCGGATCTCGTCGTCGGCCAGCGGACTCGCGTCGCCGCTCGACGACGGGTCGAGGTCCTCGGTGACGTGGCTGGGATACCCCTGTTTCGCCTCGTCGAGCATCCCGATGGCCGAGCACAACTGGCCGGGGGTGCAGTAGCCGCACTGGAAGGCGTCCTCGTCGATGAACGCCTGCTGCATGTCGTGTAGCTCGTCACCGTCGCCCAGGCCCTCGGCGGTGACGATGTCGCTGCCCTCGTAGGAGACGGCGAAGGACAGGCAACTGACGATGCGCCTGCCGTCGACCAGCACGGTGCACGAACCGCACTGGCCGTGATCGCATCCCTTCTTGGGCGAGAAGATGCCCAGCCGGTCACGCAGACCGTCGAGCAGTGTTGTTCGCGTGTCCACGACGACGTCGTGTTCGGCACCGTTCACGGTCAAGGAGACTTTGGCTTCCACGTCGCGAGGCATACCCGTCCGTAGAGGCGGTAAACACCCGCCGAGAACCGCGAAATGTCTGGAACAATCGGTCGAATGGCCCCCTCGAGACCCAGAGTTGTTGTGATCGGTGCCGGATTCGCGGGTATGCACTGCGCCCGCAGGCTCAAGAACGAGCCGGTCGACGTCACCATCGTCGACCGCGGGACCAGCCATCTGTTCCAGCCGCTGCTGTACCAGTGCGCCACCGGTCTGTTGTCCGAGGGCGCGATCTCCAGCCCGGTTCGGCATCTGACCCGTCGGCACAAGAACCTCGACGTCGTCCTCGGCGAGGCGTCGGCCATCGACGTCGAGGGTCACGAGCTGACGGTCGACCGCATCGACGGGTCGTCGTTCCGTCTCGGCTACGACTACCTCGTGGTCGGCGCCGGCATGCGCACCGCCTACCGCGGCAACGAGACGTTCGCGGAGTTCGCGCCCGGGATGAAGACGCTCGATGACGCGCTGTCGATCCGCCGCAAGATCATGGCCGCGTTCGAGATGGCCGAGACGATCACCGACCCGGAGGAGCAGCGGTCGTGGCTCACCTTCGCGGTGGCGGGCGGCGGCCCGACCGGCGTCGAGCTCGCCGGACAGATCCGGGAGGTCGCGACCCTGGCGCTCGAGCGCGAGTTCGACGCGATCGATCCGGCGCAGGCGCGGGTGCTGCTGCTCCACGGCGGCGACCGCGTGCTGCCGTCGTTCTCGACGCGGCTCTCGGCCAGCGCCCAGCGCACGCTCGACAACCTCGGCGTCGAGACCCACCTCGGCGTGCACGTCACCGGGGTCGGAGAGGACCACGTCGAGACGACCCGCAAGGCCGACGGGACCAAGAACGTCTACCCGGCGCGCACGACGCTGTGGACGACGGGCGTCGAGGCCGTCCCCTTCGCCACCACACTCGCCCGGTCGCTGGGTGTCGAACAGGACCACGGCGGGCGGATACCGGTCGAGGACGATCTCTCGGTCCCGGGCCATCCCGACATCTTCGTCTGCGGCGACATGAGTTCCTACCGAGACCTGCCCGGGGTCGCCGAGGTGGCGATGCAGGGCGGCCGGCACGCCGGGGCGGTGATCGCGGAAACCGTTGCAGGGCAACAGGAAAGAAGTCCGTTCAGATACCGCGATCTGGGTACCGCGGCCTACATCGCCCGCCGCCACGCGATCGTCCAGTCCGGCCCGCTCCAGCTGTCGGGGTTCCTCGGCTGGGTGGCCTGGGGCGTCATCCACATCGCCTTCCTGGCGGGTGTCCGCAACCGGATGGGGACCGTCATGACGTGGGGCGCAACGCTGCTCACCGACACTCGGCGGGAGCGCGCCATCACCTACGGCAGCCCGGAGACGGCGAGGCAGCCCTACGGGCAGTGACCGGTTAGATTCGGCCCGCTCGCTTCGCTCCCGGCGCCGGGTCGATTCGGCCCGCTCGCTTCGCTCCCGGCGCCGGGACCCGAGTTCTCCCCGATTGCTTGTCCGTGACCGCCTCGCCTGGTATTGAGAGTAGAACACGTTCTAATTTTGGTTGTTCTTCTGACGGGCGAGGAGTCCTCCATGCACACCCCGATCTGCGACGAGCTCGGTATCGAGTTCCCGATCTTCGCGTTCACCCACTGCCGGGACGTGGTGGTCGCGGTGAGCAAGGCGGGCGGTTTCGGAGTGCTCGGCGCGGTTGGCTTCACCCCCGAGGAGCTCGAGATCGAGCTCAACTGGATCGACGAGCACATCGGCGACCGTCCCTACGGCGTCGACATCGTCATCCCGAACAAGTACGAGGGCATGGACTCGAACATGTCGGGCGAGGAACTCACCAAGATGTTGCAGTCGATGGTGCCGGCGGAGACCCTCGACTTCGGACGCAAGCTCCTGCGTGACCACGGCGTGCCGCTCAACGAGGACAGTGACAACTCCCTGCAGCTTCTCGGTTGGACCGAGGCCACTGCCACGCCGCAGGTCGAGATCGCGCTCCAGCACCCCAAGGTCACCCTGATCGCGAACGCCCTCGGGACGCCACCCGCCGACATGATCGAGAAGATCCAGTCCGCCGGCCGCAAGGTCGCCGCGCTGTGCGGATCGCCGAAGCAGGCCCGCAAGCACGCCGATGCGGGTGTCGACATCATCATCGCCCAGGGCGGCGAGGGCGGCGGTCACTGCGGCGAGGTCGGCTCCATCGTGCTCTGGCCGCAGGTCGTCAAAGAGGTTGCGCCGGTTCCGGTTCTGGCCGCCGGTGGCATCGGCAGCGGTGAGCAGATCGCGGCGGCGCTGGCCCTCGGGGCGCAGGGCGCGTGGACCGGATCGCAGTGGCTGATGGTCGAGGAGGCTGAGAACACCCCGGTCCAGCAGCAGACCTACATCGACGCCTCCAGCCGGGACACCGTACGGAGCCGATCGTTCACCGGCAAGCCGTGCCGCATGCTGCGCAACGACTGGACCGAGGCCTGGGAGGATCCGAAGAATCCCGATCCGCTGGGGATGCCGTTGCAGTACATGGTCTCCGGGATGGCGGTGGCCGCGACGCACAAGTACCCCGACGAGAGCATCGACGTCGCCTTCAACCCGGTCGGGCAGGTGGTCGGGCAGTTCCGCAAGGTCGAGAAGACCTCTGCGGTGATCGAGCGGTGGGTGACCGAGTACATCGACGCCACGAGCAGCCTGGACTCGTTCGCCAACGCGAACGCCTAGCCGGGGCTAATTCGCGCGGCCTCGTTTCCGTCCCGCTGATTGGATTCAATCAGCGGGACGGAAACGGCGACGCGGGAGCCGGGGAGTGGCCGGCGCCGTCCTCGGCGATCGTCGCGAGGGGGAGAGTCACCTGGACGGTGGTGCCCGACGGTTCGTTCGGCAGGTACCGGATCGTCCCGCCGTGGCGTTCGACGATGTGCTCGGAGATGATGAGCCCGATTCCGGAACCGTCCTGCTTGGACGAGAACGCGCCGGAGGCGAGGCGATCGGTGGGCGCGCCCGTCATGCCGCGTCCCTGGTCACGGATCCACACGGAGGCCAGTCCGTCGGCCTCGCCGGTCTGGATCGTCAGTTCCTTCACCTCGGTTGTCGGACGGACGATCTCGTCGAGTGCGTTGACGCACAGGTTGATGATGACCTGTCCGATGAGCACGTTCTCGCCCTGGATCGGCAGGTCGCGGTCGGGGATCTCGGCGTACACGCGCACGCCCTGCTCGGCCGCGCGTAGTCGCACGAAGTACAGGCTCTCCTCGACGGTCTCGTTGAGATCCATGAGCGTCGAGGTGCTCTCGATGCGTCGTACGTAGCGGCGGACCGATGCCACGATGTCGGCGGCGCGGTGAAGTTGCTTCTCGATCTGGTCGATGCCGTAGGCGAGGCTGCGGGCGTCGACGGTCTCGGCGGAGACGCGGGCCTTGAGTCCGCTCAGGTAGTTCGTCGACGCCGCGAGCGGCTGCCCGAGCTCGTGGGCCAGGATCATCGCCATGTCACCCATCGCGTGGTAGCGGCTCAGATATTGGAGATTGGCCTCCTGGTAGGCGTTGCGGCGTTCCCATTCCACGCGGTCGGTCACGTCGCGCACGGTCAGGACCCGCGAGGAGATGCCGTCGTGGGCGACGATCTCGAGTTCGCCGGCCAGCCACACGGTGCTGCCGTCGTCCTTGATGATCTCCTGCTGGATCTCGACCGAGCCCGCTCCGTCCGTCAGCCGTTCGACGACGGGGTCACTGGTCAGCCGGGGTTCACACCGGCCGAGGTCTTCCAGATGGACGCCCGACAGCTCCGCGGGGGTGCGGCCGAACAGCTTGGCGGCCAGTGGGGAGATGTCGTCGATGCAGTTGTCGTCGTCGAGCACGACGATCCCGGCCGACGTGTGGGTCATGATGCGCTGCAACGACTCCGACACCCAGGTCAGCTCTTCCTGCAACTCGACCTCGTCGGAGATGTTGCGGAACTCGACCATCACGACCGGCCCGTCCTCGCAACGCACCAGGGTCGCGCGGGCATCGGTGAGGAACTCGGTGCCGTCCTTGGCGCGGTACTTCCACTGCTTGCGGCTCGACCCGTGCACCACCGCGGACTGGAGCCACGCCACGCCGACCTCGCGGCGGTACTGACGCTCCTGGGCGCTCATGTGGTGTGCCTTGAGGGGCTTGAGTTCCTCCAGGGTGAACCCGAAGATGCGGCAGGCGGCCGGGTTGGCCCACAGGATGTTCTTCGAACTCGCCTCGTGGATGAGGATGCCGGTGCCGGTGTGCAGGATCATCTGCTCGAAGTCCCGACGCGCGGGGAACATCGCCATCACCTCACCTTCGCCGAGTTCTGATCTTCGCCCCCGCCACGATGCCATGCAGGTGAGGACACGCAAGTAAGGAATTGCTTACCCGCGGCGCGGGAAGTCCCGATACCGCGTCGGGTCCCGCGTCCATAGTGTCGGACTCGAGATCGAGATTCGATTCCGAACGGAGACAATGATGACCGCGGAGAGCCTGACCGAACGGGTGTGTGCGGAACCGGCGGGGGCGGCGCGCGACGCCGCGTTCGACCACGCGCTCGACGTGCTCCGGGATCGTCGGGACGAGTTCAACTCGCAGCGCTACGTGCCCGCCGACTTCATCGCGTTGCTGAAGCGTGCCGGCATGTACCGGGCCTCGACGCCGGCGGCGTTCGGTGGCGAGCCGATGGCACCGTCGGATTTCATGTCGCTGGTCGAACGCATCTCCGCCGTCGACCCCGCCACCGGGTGGGTGTCCAGCTTCGGGTCGTCGCTGGTGTACTTCGCCGCGCTACCGGCCGAGACGCAGCGGAAGATCTACGCCCATGGACCCGACGTCGCCTATGCGGGCGGACTGTTCCCCATGCAGGAGGCGCAGCGGGTCGACGGTGGCTACCTGTGCTCGGGGGTCTGGCAGTTCGCCAGCGGGTGCCGCGGCGCCGACCTCCTGGGGATCGGTCTGGCCGGCGGACCCGATACCGGCGGCAAACCGCTGACGGCGCTGGTCGATCCGGCCGAGGTCGAGATCGTCGACAACTGGGACGTCGCCGGGATGAAGGCGACCGGATCGCACGCCATCCGCGCCGACCGCGTGTTCGTGCCCGAGGAGATGACCTTCGTGCGCGGCGGCGCCCCGCAGATCGACGAACCGCTGACCCGGTACCCGGCGCTGGCCTACGCCGCCCAGGTGCTGGCCGTGGTGACCCTCGGTGCCGCCCGCGGCGCCCTCGACTACGCCGTCGAGGTCGGCGCGGCGCGGACCTCGATCACCGGAGGTGCCAGCAAGGGCAACCGGCCGGCGTACAAGAGCGGCCTGGCGGTCGCCGAGGCCGAATTGCGTTCGGCGCGAGCGTTCTTCTACGACAGCACCGACCGGGTGTGGGCCAAGGCCGTCGCGGGACAGCACATCTCGACCGACGATCAGGCCCTGTTGCGGTTGAGTGCCACCCACGCCGCGCACGTCGGGCGCAGCGTCGTGCTGCAGGTGTTCGACCTCGCCGGCACCGGGGCCATCTACGAGACCCATCCGCTGCAGCGGTTCCTGCAGGACGCGTTGGTGCCCGCGCAGCACGCGATGCTGCAGACCAACACCTACGAGGCCGCCGGTGCACTGCTTCTCGGCCTCGAGGCCGGAATCCCCAGCTTTCCCTGACCCACCCGTCATCCAGCCCAGACGTCACGACCGCGAGGAGACCATCACCCATGTCCGACGAACCGTTGCGCACGCTGTTCTGTGTCGGGAACAACCAGAACTTCTTCGACCTGCCCAAGGCCGACATCGGTCCGGTGTGGGAGGCCACGATGGAGTTCCTCACGAGTCTGAAGAACCTCGACGGTGTCGAGATCATCGGGACCTTCGACGACGACGACGCCCACATGGTCGGCCCGTCCGACGGCTGGCCGTGGACGTTCTACGTCCTCGCCGACGTGCGCGACCAGCCGACCGTCCGGGCGGCCTGCAACCTGTTGCGCACCATCATGGTCGGTGAACATGCGCTCTGGAAGTACTTCAAGGTCGAGGCGCGGATGGGACGAGCCCTCACCATCCGCGACGACGTCCCCTCATGAGCACCGCCTCCTGATCTCTCGCGCACCGACAGCCCCTCTCCGCGCCCCGGCGCGGTCGACACACGAAGGAACATCGATGACCACCATCGAGCGGCCGACCCGCGGCTTCGCGGACCTCGCCGAGAAGGACCGCGTCGCCGGTCAGCTGTACACCGATCCCGAGATCTTCGCCGAGGAGATGCGCAAGATCTTCTACCGCACCTGGGTGTGGGTCGCGCACGAGAGCGAGGTCCCCGAGGCGGGCTCGTTCAAGACCACCCAGGTCGGGGACCAACCGGTCATCGTGACCCGGGATCGCAAGGGCAACTTCAACACCCTGCTCAACCGGTGCCGGCATCGCGGGGCGACGGTGTGCGACCAGCGCAGCGGCAAGGCCAACGGCTTCACCTGCCCGTACCACAACTGGTCGTACACCCTCGACGGTCGACTGCGCGGCATCCCGTACCCGGACGGTTACGAGGGCGTCGTCGAGAAGAACGACTTCCCCCTGCAGAAGCTGCGCACCGAGAGCTATCTCGGCATGATCTTCGCGACGTTCAACACCGAGATCGAACCGCTCGAAGACCACCTGGGTGATGCGAAGATCTGGATGGAGCGATTCCTGAAGCAGTCCAACGGATTCCCCACCAAGGTCCTCGGCAGTCACAAGTTCCGGTTCAAGGGCAACTGGAAGATCCAGCTCGAGAACACCACCGACGGTTACCACTTCCCGATGGTGCACAAGTCGTGGATGGCCTCTGTCGACGCCGAGACCGCGAACATGATGTCGTTCATGGACGATCCGGCCGCCGAGACGCACGCGCTCGGCAACGGTCACAGCGTCGCGATCATGGCGGCCGCGCACGCGGACCTCGACATCGACGACGGTTCCGAGGAGGTGCAGCCGCGGTTCCAGCATCTCGTCGACGAACTCGCCGAGGCGGGGGAGAGTCCCGAACGCATCCGTCGCTACATGCGCTCGATGCACGGCTGCGGGTTCAACCTCAACATGTTCCCGAACATCGCCATGTCGTCGTCGTTCTTCCGGGTTCTCATCCCGATCAGCGTGGACGTGACCGAGGTGTGGCACATGGCGATCGGCATGGACGGTGGGCCGGAGAGCATCAACCGCGAGCGCCTCCGGATCCACGAGCACTTCCAGGGCCCCTTCGGCTTCGGCAGCCCCGACGACGCCGAGGGATGGGATCGCGTCCAGATCGGCGCCGGTGGCAACCCGAACATGCCGATCCTGGTCAACCGCGGGGAGAACCGCGAGTACACGACCGAAGAGGGTTGGCCCACATCGCATGTCACCGACGAGACGGGGATGCGCGAGTCCTACGCCATGTGGAAGAAGATGATGAGCGATGACTGAACTGCACAGTTTCAACGACCCGCGCGTCCTGCGCGCGATCGCGCTCGTGTGGAAGGAAGCCGAACTCCTCGACGCCAAGGACTACCCGGCGTGGGAGGCCCTCTACACCGATGACGCGCACTACGTCATCCCGATCGATCCCGACACCGACGATTTCGACTCGTCGCTGAACATGGTGTACGACGACCAGCGGATGCGGCGCCTGCGCGTCGAACGGATGATGCAGGGTTACGCGCCGTCGGCGGTCGCCGCTGCCCGCACGGTCCGGGTCATCTCGCGGTTCACCGTGTCGGACGTCAGCGACGACACCGTCATCCTGCGGTCCGCGCAGATCCTCAACGCGTTCAAGCGCGATGCCTTCTCGACGATCGGCGCCGAGCTCACCCACACCATCAGCCTCGGTTCCGACGGTGACGACCGGATCAGTCTGAAGGTGGCCCGTCTCATCGACAGCGAGGACGCGGTCAGCGCCTCCGGTTACCTGGTGTGAGGACGGACCTGGACATGAGTTCGACGAACAAGGGGATCGCGGTCGTCACCGGTGCCGCCGGCGGCATGGGTTCGCACATCGCCCGCCGGCTGCACCGGGACGGTCATCGCGTCCTGCTCACCGACATCGCCCTCGATCCGGCCCAGCGCATCGCCGAAGAACTCTCGCCCGACGGGTCGACCGCACGGGCGGCCGTCCTCGACGTGGCGCACCGGCAGGGTTTCGTCGACGCGCTGGCGCATGTGCAATCCGTCTGGGGCACACCGACGATCGTCGTGAACAACGCGGCATTGACCCAGGCGGCCGATCTCATGACGCTCGACGAGCCGGACTTCACCCGCGTGCTGAACACCAACGTCAACAGCATCTTCTTCGGCTGCCAGGTCTTCGGGGCCGCGATGGCCGACGAGGGGTACGGCCGCATCGTCAACATGGCGTCGCTGGCCGGTCAGAACGGCGGCACCGCCACCGGCGCGCACTATGCCACGTCCAAGGGCGCGATCCTGACGGTCACCAAGATCTTCGCCAAAGAGCTTGCGGCCAAGGGTGTCACGGTCAACGCGATCGCGCCCGGGCCGCACGACCTGCCCGTCGTGAAGGCGACCGTGCCGCCGGAGAAACTCGACGCCGTGATCGCCGGCATCCCCGTCGGGAAGCTGGGCAGCCCCGAGTTCATCGGGGACATGGTCGGCCTGCTGACCGCCGAGAACGCCTTCTTCGTCACGGGTGCGTGCTGGGACGTCAACGGCGGGCTCTTCGTCCGCTGATCGCACCTCGAGAATTATTCGCCACCACCAGGAGCACCGCCATGGCCCTCACCGACGTCGTCGTCTCCGCGATCGTCCAGGAGACCCCGAGCATCAAGACCTTCTACCTGTCGAGGCCCGACGGCTCGACGATGGGGGAGTACACGCCCGGAGCGCACATCGATGTCGTCGGGCCGACCGCCATCACCCGCCAGTACTCGCTGTGCAGCCGGCCCGACGGGCGGGAGTCCTTCGCCGTGGCCGTCAAGCGCGAGGATCAGTCCCGAGGTGGTTCGGCCGCACTGCACGAACTGCGCGTCGGCGACCGGCTGCAGATCAGCGAGCCACGGAACCTGCTCGGGATCGATTCCACAGCAACGCATCACGTCCTGGTGGCGGCCGGCATCGGGATCACCCCGATGCTCAGCATGGCGCGCTACATGGACGTGCACGGGATCGGCTTCGAGCTGCACTACTTCGCCCGGACAGTCGATGACGCGGCGTTCCTGCCGCTGCTGCGGGAGCGTTGCCCGGACAAGCTGCACGCGCATGTCGGCGTCGGTCGTGAGGCCCACGGACCGATCCTGACCGCCGCGCTGGAATCGGCGCCGCAGGGCTCGCATGTCTATGTCTGCGGCCCGGACGGGTTCATGACCAAGGTCCGGGAATTGGCCGAACAGTTCATCCCGGCCGACGCGGTCCACTTCGAGAACTTCCACGCCACCGATCAGCCGGATGCGTCGGAGAACACGTCCTTCGACGTCGAACTCGACGGCGAGATTTATCACGTCCCGGCCGACCGGAGCATCGTCGAGGTCCTCGAGGAGAACGGCTGCGACGTCGACACCTCGTGTCAGGAGGGCATCTGCGGTACGTGCATCATGCAGGTCCTCTCCGGTGATCCCGAGCACCGCGACAACGTGCTGACCAAGGCCGAGCGAGAGTCCGGAGAGGTGATGGCGGTCTGCGTCTCGCGGACCACCGGCGAGAAGATCGTGCTCGACTATTACTGACCCGAGCGCGCCGGCCACCCCTATCCGTTGCCCTAGGGGTTGGTCGGCACCTCGACGTCGAACCGCAGGATGTCCCGGACCAGCGTGCTGATGCTGTCGGCGTCGGTCTTGCTCTTGATCCGGGCACGGTGCACGTCCACCGTCTTGACGCTCATGTCGAGGCGGCGGGCGATGTTCTGGCTGGGTAGACCTTCGACGACCAGCGCGAGGATCTCGCGTTCCCGCGGGGTCAACAGCGCGACCTTCGATTCCACCCACCGCTTCTGCGCGTGGGTGCGGAAGCGTTCGACCGCCTTCTCCATCCCCGCCTGGACGGCGTCGAGCAGCCGCTGCGGGTCGTAGGGCTTCTCCAGGAAATCCATCGCGCCGGCCTGCAGGGTGGACACCGACATCCGGATGTCGCCGTGCGCGGAGACGAAGATGATGGCGACGTGCGGTGCGAACTCGTTGAGCTTCTCCTGCAGCCGCGGGCCGCTCATCGTCGGCATGCGGACGTCGAGCACGATGCACGCGGGGGTGTCCCCGGAGTACTGCGCGAGGAAGTCGTCGGCACTGTGGCAGATCCGCGGCGAGATCCCGATGCTGCCGAGCAGCCAGTCGACCGATTCGCAGAGTTCCGGGTCGTCGTCGACGACGTACACCGCCGCGGTCACATCCGATGCGGTCACGTCCACGCCGCGTCGGCCGTCCAGTAGTTCATCCCGACGGCACTCACCAGATGGCGCCACTCCGACGTCCGGTTGAGCCAGGGTTCCTCGCGCCGGACCGACTCGTCGGCCGCCTCCGGGCCGTCGGCCTCGACGGTCCAGTGCACCCAGTTGACCTCCCGGCCGTACTCGTCGTGCACGAACAGGTCGACATGGTGCCAGCCGTAGTTGAAGGTGTCCTCGTAACACGTGAGGAACATCCGGTGGTGCGTCTCGGGACGGGGTTTGACTGTCATGCAGATCTTCTCTCTCGCAACCGGATCAGACCGGGACGACCGGATGGGACCGGAGCTCGTTCTCGAGCACCGCGGCGACCTCGAACAGGGCCGACTCCCGCCCCGGCAAGCCGATCACCTGTAGTCCGAGGGGCATCCCGGAGTCCGTGGTCGCCCCCGGGACGACGACGACCGGGCAGCCGAGCAGCTGCCACGGTCGGCTCAGGACCGGCGACCCGGTCGCGTCGAGGCCGCTCGGTGCGGGGCCGGGTGCGGCGGGACCGACGATCACCGTGTGATCGCCGAGCGTCTCGGCCAGCAGATCCCGCGAGCGGTCGCGGCGGATGAGGGCGGCCGCGTGGTCCGCGGGCCGGACCGCGCGGCCGGCGTCGACGAGGTCGAGCAGCGCGGGGCTGAGCGCGGCCGCATGGTCCCGGACGACCTCGTCCAGGGTCTCGGCCGCCTCATGGGACATGACGGTCACGTGGTCGTCGGCCAGGGTGCGGACATGATCGTCGAATTCGAGTGCGCGGGTCTCGACGTCGGCTCGCTCGAGCAGGTCCGGCAGCCGGTCGACCAGGTCTGCCATTGCCGGGTCGATCGGGTGCAGGTCGCTGCCGCCCCACACCACCACGGTCCGGACGGTGGAGCGACCGGGAACGATCGGCGAGCGGCCGGTGAAGGCGGTGTACACGTACTGCAGGTCGGCGATGTCGCGGGTGAGGATGCCCAGCGAGTCCAGCGACTCCGAGAGTCCGGTGACGCCGGACAGATCCGTCGAGCCGTGCGCGAGGACCATGCCCGCGGCGCCGCAGTAGGCGGCCGGCCGGGTCAACGAGCCGGCGGTCTGCGTACCCAGCGCCACCGGGATGACGCCAGCCCCGACGGCGGCGGCCGAACCGCTCGACGACCCGCCCGGCGTGTGCCCGGGGTGGTGCGGATTGCGCGTCGGCCCGGGCGAGAAGTAGCCGAACTCGGTCGTGACCGTCTTGCCCTGGATCACCGCGCCCAGATCGCGAAAACGACTGACACAGGGCGCATCCGACGCCGCCGGCGACGACGACGTGACGGGTGAACCGGCACGGGTCGGCAGACCCTCGACGTCGATGAGGTCCTTGACCCCGAGCGAGACGCCTCGCAGGGGCCGGCGACCCGGTATCCCATCCTGCCGTCGTGCCTCGTCGACGACGCCCGGGGACAGCTCGACCCACGCGCGCAGATCGGTGTCGGTGCCGACGATCTCCTCACGGACCTGTTCCGCGAGAATCTCCGCCGACACCACCTTCTCGTGGACCGCGGTCGCCTGCTCACTGATGGGCTGTTTCCAGTAGGCCGAGCTCACCGTTCCTCCTTCATGTGATGGGACCAGTCTGCCCTGTCGCGCATCGCGGCGACAGTAAAGATTTCCCTCGTATCCCCGTAGGGACGGGTGGCCATAACGTCGTTGCCAGCCCCCGACAGCCCGGCGTCTTCGCACCCTGCCAGTCCAAGGAAACCCAATGAGCCTCAGAGAACCCGCGGTGACGACGCCGTCGTCGCCGACCGCCCCCGATCGACGAATCGACTTCGGCCGCATGTCGAGACGGGCCTGGATCGTCACCGGCATGCTCGTGCTGTTCCAGATCATCGCCTTCGCCGACAAGGCGGTGCTCGGCCTGGTCTCGGCCGACGCGATGCCCGAACTCGGCTTGACCGCAACCGAATTCGGATTCATCGGCAGTGCCTTCTTCTTCCTGTACGCGATCGTCTCGGTCGTCACCGGGTTCCTGGCGTCGAAGATCTCGGTGAAGTGGATCCTGTTCGCGATGGGCGTCACCTGGGCGGTGCTGCAATTCCCGATGCTGCTCGGCGGCGGCGCCGCCATCCTGCTGGTGACGCGGATCATCCTCGGCGGCGCCGAGGGTCCCGCGACGGCCATGTCGCTCACCTCCGCGCACACCTGGTTCTCGCCCACACGTCGTGCGCTGCCGTCGAACCTGATCGCCGCCGGCTCCACGCTGGGTCCTGTCTTCGCGGCGCCGCTGCTGGCCTGGGTCATCGCCGTATGGGGTTGGCGCTGGGCGTTCGGTGTTCTGGGCATCATCGGCCTGGTGTGGGTGATCGCCTGGTGGGCGATCGGCGCGGACGGTCCCTACCGTCCCAAGAAGGCCTCGTCGCCGGACGAGCCGGCACTCGACACCGACGAGACGGTTGCCGATGCGAAGGAGGTCGCGACCTCCGCGGTCGACGAGCAGAAGCCGGTCAAGATCTGGCGTGCGCTGCTGAGCCTGGCGTTCATCTCCGCCGTGATCGGCGGGGCGTCGAACTTCTGGGTGCAGGGCTTCCTGACGACCTGGCTGCCCCAGTACCTGGGCACCGTGGTCGGGCTGTCGCTCGGTGAGGTCGGTGCGGTGACCACCGTGCCGTGGGTGGTCGGCGCGCTCGTCCTGCTCGGACTGGGTGCGCTCGGGCACCGGATGCTGCACCGGGGGAGTTCGGCACATCGGGCGATCGCCGTCCCGTTCGGCTGCGCCGCGGTCCTGGCCGGGTTGTGCTTCATCGCCATCCAGGCGTCGTCCGGGATCACTGCGGTTGCACTGCTGTGCCTCGCCGGTGGATGCAGCCTGGCGTTCCCGATGACCGCCACCGCGATCGGTTACGCGGTCGGCGCTCGGCAGCGACCGATCCTCATGGCCACCCTCGGAGGCGTGGCGTCGTTCGGCGCGGTCATCTCGCCGATCCTGGTCGGCTGGCTCATGACCGACGCGGGGTATGTGTCGCCGCCGAAGGGTGAGAAGCCCAGCGCGGAGATGGCCGACAACATGGCGGCCGGCGTGCACCAGGCGTTCACGATCACCGGCATCGTCCTGCTGATCGGCGGCGCACTGTGCATCGCCTTCCTCCGGCCGGAGCGACTCGGTGCCATTCTGCAGAAGCGTTACGTCAAGGAGCCGGTCGAGGCCCGGACCGCCTGAGTGCCCGACCACCGCGACGATTCGATCCCAGGAGAAGACATGTCCGACAACGTGATCAGTGCCATCGACCCAGGCATCTTCCGAAATGTGATGGGGCACTATCCCACCGGCGTGGTCGTGGTGACGGGACGAGGTGACGACGGCTCCGTGCTGGCCATGGTCGTCGGGACTTTCAGTTCGGTGTCGATGGACCCGCCGTTGGTGTCCTTCATGCCGATGAAGACCTCGCGCACCTTCGAGAAGATGCGGGCCTGCGAGTCGTTGTGCATCAACATCCTCGGCGGTGAACAGGAGGACGTCGTCCTCACCATCGCGCAGCGTTGGAAGGACAAGCTCGCGGGCATCGACTGGTTCCCTTCGCCGTCGGGCGATCCGGTTCTCGCGGATTCGGTGGCCTGGATCGACACCCGCATCAGCAACGTCGTCGAAGCGGGCGATCACTGGATAACGCTCTGTGAGGTGCGGGATCTGGCCGTGACCAACCCGGTGTCGCCGCTGATCTTCTTCCAGGGTGGCTACGGCAGCTTCGTGTCGACGTCGCTGATGGCCCGAATGGACCACGAGATCCTGCCGACGATCCACGCCGCGCACGCGGCGCGCCCGCAGGTGGAGGCATTGGCGACGTCCGTCGGCTGCGAGGTGTCGGTCCTCACCGCGGTCAGCCGCGACGAGATGGCCGTCGTGTTGTCGGCCACCGCGCCGGGCGTCGACCGTGAGGAAGGCCTCGCGTACCGCATCCCGATGGTGCCGCCCATCGGGGACACGTACGTGTTCGACCAGGACGACGAGACCCGGGAGCGGTGGCTGGCGAAGCTCCGGCATGCCGACGATGATGTGCGACAGGTACATCGCGACCGTCTCGACTTCGTGCGGCGGCACGGTTACCTGGTGTCCTTTCTGCCCGATGCCTCGTCGACTGCGTACGAGGAGATGCGAGAGGCGACGAAATCCTATGAGCGAGGGCGGTTGACGCCTTCGCAGGAACGCGAGATCTGCGAGTCCATCGGGAAGTCGGCCGTCGACTATCGCCTCCGCGAGGTGCGACCCGATCAGACCTACGACGTCGGTTCCGTCGTCCTGCCGATCCGGGACGCACGCGGCGGATACTCGATGACGCTCCGGTTGTCGCAGTTGCCGCTGGGCGTGAACGGCTCTGAGGTCGAGGCCTGGATCTCGGAGGCGCGTGCGGTGGTCGAGGTGCTTGGCCGATGAGCGACGACGATGCCAGGATCTCGGCGCTCGTCGCGCGGGTCGAGACCCTGGAGGCCGAAGCCGAGATCCGGCGAATCCAGGCTCGATACATGTTCCTCTGCGACACCCCGTGTCCCGAACCCGGTCTCGCGGATGACGCCGAGCGCATCGAGCGCATCCTTGACCTCTACACCGACGACGCGGTGTGGGAGGGCGTCGGCGAGTACTACGACGGACAGTTCGGGCGTGCCGAGGGCAAGCAGGCGATCCGCGAACACTTCCAGCGCTTCTGGAGTGAGAAGCGGGACCCGGCACTGGTGCTCAACGCGCACTACCTGACGTCGGAGCAGATCCATGTCGACGGCGATGACGCCGAGGGACAGTGGATTCACATGCAGCCGTGGCTCTTCGGCGACGGCTCGGCCCTGCTGCGGTCGAGCCGGCTGAACAACGCCTTCCGGAGGGATGAGGGCCGGTGGCGGATCACCCGCACCCGCACCGAGAACGTCTTCATCGCCCCGCTTCCCGACGGATTCGCCGAGAGCTACCCCTCGGCGTCGGTGTTGATGGGCTGAGGCGTTCGACGCCGGTGACGGGTCACGCGCCTGTGGTCAGTCGGATCATGTAGACCGTTGCCGCCACGCCGAGGAGCAGGAAGGCGCCCGGGAACGCGATGTTGTAGAAGATGCGGGCCCGCACATGGGCGATGACCGCGCCGACGAAGAACAGAGTGAGCCCGGTTCCGGCGGCGACGCCGATCCAGGGTTCGATCGTCAACCCGAGGACGAGCCCTGCTGCTCCGGCGGCCTTGAGTGTCGCGAGGTGGGGCAGGAACCGAGGTGGGACGTGGACCTCGGCCGAATTGTCCAGCACGAACTCGGCCCGGGCGAAGTCGGCGATGGCGATACCGGCATTGGCCACGATGCATATGATCGTGGCGACGAACAGGGGAATGGTCATCGCCGGGGGCCCTTCGCTGGTCGGGTTCCGCCGCGCGGTGGCCGGGTCGGTACGGTCGACATGTGTCCTCCTCTGAGGTGGGTTGTCGGATGGACGATGTGAGTGTGGTGCTCTCATCCGTACCGACGTCCTGCCCCACGAGAAGGTGACACCCGGTGGTACCGACCTCAGAGTTCGAAGATCTACGACCGCAGCTGACAACCATGGCGTTCCGGATGCTCGGCTCGATCCACGACGCCGAGGACGCCGTGCAGAGCACGTGGCTCAACTCGCTGCGTGTCGACGGCACCGAGATCCGCAACCCTGCCGCATGGTTGACGACAACACTCACCCGGGTGTGTCTCGATCAGTTGCGCGCCCGCGGCAGACGACAGGAAGATCCGCTGTTCGCCGACGCTCTCCCCGCGGAGGCTGTCGCGGCCGACGAGCTCTACCTGCAACGCGAGAACGTGTCGCGCGCGCTGATGGTGGTCCTCGATCGGTTGACGCCTTCGCAACGCGTGGCCTATGTGCTGCATGACCTCTTTGCGGTGCCGTTCGGCGAGGTCGCAACGATCCTCGACACCAGTGTGGACGGTGCGAAGAAGCATGCGAGCCGGGCACGCGGCCGGATCGCGTCTTCGCGGTTGAACTCCGAGCTGGACCCTGAACTGCCGTCGGGTGATGCGTCCCTGGTCGTCGACGCCTTTCTGGCCGCGGCGCGCGGCGGCAGTCTTGATGCGATGGTCGCGCTGTTGGCCGAGGATTGCATCCGTGTCGCCGACCGGTCACTGGTACCGCCGGACACACCGACCGTGGTCCGGGGCGCCCGGGCGGTCGCGGAGGAGACCCGATTCTTCGCCGACCGTATCCGGGCAAGCACGCCGATGTGGCTGGGAGGTCGGATGGTTCATGTGATCGCACCGGGCGGTCACCCGCTCGCCGTCATCGATGTTGTTGTGGTCGACGGCCGCGTCGCGAGAGTCGACATCCGTCGCATGACATTTGCCACCGTGTCAGAGTGGTCCTGACCGGCGATATGGGGAGCTGCTCCGTCCGGAGCGGAATCTCTAGAACGGTGGCGGGTTGGCGTCGTTCCAGCGCTTCTCGGCGCGTTGGTGGCGCCGGAAGTCGTTGTCGCGCTGCGTGTCGAGTCTGTCGCGGGCGGGATGATCGGGTGACCGTCTGGGGAAGAGCTTGTTGAACAGGTCGCGTCCGCTGAAGGCGTTGCCGACGAACATGTGCCCGGTGGGTGTGGTGAACCAGGCGGTGCGGGACTCGTCTTGGTGGTCCTGCCAGCTGGTGAAGGTCTTGATGCGGTGATGGAACCGGCACAGCGGTTTGAGGTTGCTAGCTAGTCGCTAAACTAACCTCTGTGAGGAGTTCGAAAACTCGGGTCCAGTCAGCGGCAGTGTACGCCCGAGTCTCGGCCGATCAGGAGGGGAAAGGCCTTGGCGTACAACGACAATTGGAAGACTGTCGGAAGTTGGCGGCAGGACGTGGCTGGACTATTGGTCGTGAATACGTCGACAACGACGTGTCCGCGTACTCGGGGAAAATGCGGCCGGCCTACCGGCAGATGGTTGACGATCTGGCGAATGGGTCGCGCGATGCGGTGATCGTTTACAACTTGGATCGGCTCCATCGCCGGCCGGTCGAGCTCGAAGAGTTCGTCACATTGTGTGAACAGGTCGGGGTGCGCGAGGTTGCGACGGTGACCGCCGACATCGATCTTGGCAATGACGATGGCTTGTTCATGGCGCGGATCTTCGCTGCGTTTGCGGCGAAGGAATCGGGTCGCCGGTCTGCCCGGATCAAGCGCAAGGCACTGGCGAATGCGGAGGCGGGACTACCGCACGGAACGGCGCAGCGCGCATTCGGGTACGAGCAGGGAAATCTGGTGCTGCGTGAGTCCGAAGCGGCGGTGGTACGGGATCTGGTGGCCCGGACGATCGCCGGGGAGTCGATGCGGTCGCTGGCGCAGTGGCTCAATGATCAGCAGATCCCGACCGTCAGTGGCAAGCCGTGGGTTACCTCGACACTGCGGACGTTGGTGCGTTCGGGTCGAATCGCAGGTTTGCGTGAGTTGCATGGTGAGGTGATCGCGCCGGGGGTGTGGGAGCCGATCATCACTCCTGCCGAGCGGGATCAGGTGTTGGCGGTGTTCGCGGCGAAAGCGCGGGCGAACAAGCGGGTGCCGCGCCGTTATGTGTTCTCGGGGATGCTGCGGTGCGGCCGCTGCGGGCACATGCTGTACTCGGTAGCGCGCATTGAGACGAAAGCCGAGAAGCGAGTACGCCGGTATGTGTGCAATTCCGGTCCGGATTTCGGTGGCTGCGGTCGGCTGACGGTCGTTGCGGTTCCGGTCGAGGAGTTGTTGGTGGACGCGGTGCTGACCCGGCTCGATTCGCCGGGGCTGCGGAAAGCGTTGGCCGGCAAGGCTGCCCAGAGCCCGGACACCGCACAGTTGACTGCGCAGGCCACGGCCGACACGGCCAAGCTTGATGAGTTGGCCGGGCTGTATGCGGATGGGGCGATCACCGCACGTGAGTGGATGGCAGCTCGCAACCCGATCGAGGAGCGAATTCGTCGCGTGCAGAAGGACATTGCGGCTATATCGTCCGACGGTGCGTTGTATGAGCTTGCCGGGACTGGACAGTCACTCCGGGAGGGTTGGGAGATCCTGTCGATAGACCGGCAACACGCCATCATCAAAACGGTCCTCGATCACGCGGTCATCGCGCCGGGCACCAAAGGCGCCCGAACACTGGACATCAACCGTGTCCAGCCGCAGTGGCGGGTATGACCGATCAATTGGGCCATTCGGCGGTGGCCGGTCAGATGCGCTGCGTGTCGCGGACGGCGGCGGTGATTTCCTCGCGGATCAGCAGGCGCAGCCGCTGATCATCGGCATGTTGGCGTTGTTCGTCTCCGCACGGTTTGAATCCTGCCGCATAGCTCAATGCGAGGACCATCACGGCGAGAAGCAGTGACGTGGATTCGCTGCTAGCGTCGTGGCTGGAAAAGTCGGTCGCCACCGCGGTGAACCATGCTGCTCCGGCGAGAATCCATCCGACATAGGTCGCGATCGTCGGCCGCCACCGGGGCCGCAGCCAAGTAGCGGTGCCCATCACCGCAATGAACGCGGCGACCAGGGCCAGCGCTCCACTGCGGTCGACCTGCCTGAGCGGGCCTTCGACTGACCAGATGAGCGCGTCCAACGGGATGACCGCAATGAGAGTGATGCAGAAGATCGCCATGAATCGGCCATAGACAGTCATCGGTGCTCCTCACAATTTTCCGGGGTGTCCGCTTTCTGGGGTGTCCGCCGATCGTCGCAGGTGCCACCGACAACTCTGCTCTGCGGCGACGTGCAGGCGCCGCCAGTCGCTTCCGCGTCGTCCGGGATGAATACGTTGATGCGGAGCCGCAGTCAGGTCGCACACGAACGATCGGCGTGGTCGTTGCCGTGGAGGTGATCTGCGGCCGCCTGCTCGTTGCTGGTGTCTGTCAGCGCGGCCGGTTCACGCCGTTTGTGAGTATCCGCCGAGGGTATCGGCGCAGTCCGCGCAGAGTGTTCTGATCCCTTGTCCCGTGCTGCGCTGCCGGATCCCGCCGTGCCCGCAGCGTTCGCATGTGTTGCAGCTGGCGGTTTCGGCGGCTGCGACGAGGTCGTCCATCCGCTGCTCATTCGTGGCGGGCAGGCCCGGCGAGGTGGCGAAGTAATATCGCAGTGCGCCGAACTTTTCCTTCACCTGGTGCACTTCGTAGCCGGGGTCGATGGCGGCGAGTTGGCGGTCCAGCTGGCAGATCAGCCGATACCAGCCCGCGTCGCAGGAGATCCACCGGCCCCAACCGTCGGGGATGCGGCACAGTATCGCCGTCAACGCCTCCCGGTAGGGCCCGGCATCGTCCGGAATGTGTAGCTTGTCGCCGGTGTGTTCCGGATCGATCTTTGTCAGCGACTGCCAGAGGGCGGCAGCCGCGGCCTGGCGCTCGTTCGTATCGCCGCCCGTATAGGCAGAGCGCATATCCGCGCCGGCGGCGAATGCGGCGCGGTACCGTGCGGCCTCAGTGGCCGACAGCTCTTCTGGCACATAGCCAGTGTGGCACCAGCTGCTGATCGCCGCCATCCAGTTTTCGTCGGTCAAACAGGCCGCCCGGGCGATCGCCTGATTCGGCCAGCTCGCCAGTGCGATGGAGTATCCGACAACCTGGTATACGCTGTGCAGTCCCTGCCCGATCCTCGTGCCGATCGACGAATGTTGGGTGAAATCGCCACGGACAAAACCGTTTTGGTGTTCGCGTGGCAGATATTGATGCGCGTACCGGTGATTGGTTGTCGGCGGCGCATGGTGCTGCCGCGACGCCGCGAGCATCGTCTTGCCCTCTGCGGTCGTTGGTTACCTCAGGTTTTGAGAAGTACGGCGATCTGGTTGACGATGGCGGGGTCGGTGATGGTGACAGGAACGCCTTGCTGCTTGCAAGAATCGGTCAACCATTTCCGAAACACGCTCTCGTCCAGTCGGTGTGACTGAGTGTGGACAGGTCGGTCCAGCGCTGCGATCATGGCGGACCACCCGCTGGCCATGCGTGTTCGCGCCTTGCCCAGAGTTGCTCCATGTGGCGATGGGCGGCGGCGAGGGTGAGTTGATAGTCGCCGTGGGTGAAATGTCCTGCGCCGGCGAATTCCCAAGGTTCGCAATCACTCTCACCCTGGTTGTCACCGTGACCGTCGGCGTTGTCAGCGGTGCCGTGTTGCTGGCGCCAGACGGCGCGGATCTGGCGCAGGTGCCCGAGGGTGGTCGAGTAGTGGCGGGATTTGGTGGTGACGTGTCCGCGATAGCCCAGTGTGTGGAGCCAACGGACCATCGCCGCGTACTCATCGGGTTGTTGGTCAGCGAGGTCGCGCAGGGTGTGCCATATCTGCAGGACATGACGGCTGACCTGGACAGCGATGGTCGGGTCATCGATCGCGGCGGGGCTGATCGGCCGCGGACTGATCCCGGCATCAGTGACGGATTTGGTGACGTATTTGGCGAGGTAGCCGGCGATCTTGCGTCGCTGCCGCTCCGGGATCGAGGCGTCGAGGGGGCGGGCATCGATTTGGGGCCCGAACCGTAGCTCCCGCACACCATCCGGCATCGATGTGTCAGGGACTGGGAGGACGATGCTGCGGACGGCTTCGGCGGCGAGTGCGGCGAGGTCGCTGCTGCTGACCGGAAAATCGATTGCGCCGCATTGCTTTCCGGTGGTGTCGGGGTGGTCGAGGCGAACGACCGCGTGGTAGTGCGGGATGAGCCGGGTCTGGTTTTCGTGCACTTTCAGGAATGACAGCCGCACAGCATCTTTCGCCAACCCCAACGCCTTCAGCTGGGCGGCAAGCAGTCGTCGCAGTCGCATGGTGAACCGCTGCCACAAGCTGGGCGCCCACCAGGTGAACAGCACATGCCCGCGATAGTCGTAGGTGTCGGGCCGGCGGGGCTGACCGGCATGGGTGCGGTGCGCGGTCGGATACACCGCCCCGAACGACGGCGCAGTCAAGGTCAGGAACACCTGCGGATGCTGCGTGACGGTGTCGGGGATGTTGTGGTGCCCACCGAGAATGCCGGCGTGCACCAGCTGCCAGGTATCCCCGGCATACAACCGCGAGCAGGAGATACAGACCGCGGCACGGCGATTCCCGCACCGCATGCTGAGCCTGTCGGCGGCGACGACACCGTGGCGCCGCTGCAGGTGGATCGGGTGCAGGCAGTAACCGGTCGCCCGTACCCTCGCTGCCCACCGCGGGTAGTGCTGGCCGCCGGCGCGGCGCAGCATCTCCCGGACGGTGGCGGCATCCAAGTCTGCTGCGGGTGTGGGCAGCAGCGTGGGTGGCGGGTTGGACGACACGATATCGGCCTTTCCCTACTTCTGGCCGTGGTCGGGGTGGCCGTAGCGGCGGACGAGGGCCGCGACGTCGTTGTCGGTGTAGTGGAAGGCGCGCACGAGGATGGGTGCGGCCGCGCCGTCGACGGCGAGGTACCCGACCCCGGGCAGATCATCCGGGATCTGATTGGCGGCACCCCCACGGTCGATGGCGCCGGGACCGAGGATCATGGTGGTTTGGGTGGGTTCGGCCATCCGCAACGCCAGCCGTGCCGGGAACAGCTGCCGCATCGGCACAATCTCCTTAGACGGATCTTGCACGGCGGCAACCACACTGACCCCGACCGCGCGCCCTTGTGTGAGCAGCAGCCCGAGGTGCTTGTCGATGGCGGTTTTGGTGGTGCGGTCGGTGAACGCGGTCAGCGCCGCCAACTCATCGATGATGAGGATGATCAGCGGGTCTGCCGGTGTTGGGGTGTGCAGCCGAGTGACCCCACGCAGCCGCTCCGCCCGCTCGGTCATCAGCGCGGCGGCGTCCGCGAGCATGTCGGCGATCGTGTCGGGGGTGTAGGCGAACCGCGCGAACAGCGGTGCCCCGGCACCGAATTCCATGCCGCCCTTCGGGTCGGCGACCCAGAGCTGCACGTCGCCGGTAGCGGTCAGGGGTGCGATGGCACCGATCAACGACCACAACACGGAGCCTTTGCCGGAGCCGGTGACCCCGCCGATCAGCAGATGGGTGCCCAGGATCGGCAACCGCCACGGAGACCCGTCGTCGCGCTGCCCGAGTTGCAGTGTCCACCGCCGCGACCCACCACGACTGACCGACCCCGAGCCAGTCGGGGTCGGCGTGATGGGTTCTGCGAGCGGCTGAGCGCGGCGCACGGCCAGCTCGATGACCGCGGGCCCCGGACGGGTCACTGTGACGCTGTCGGCAGCGAAGGCGTCAGCGAGTGCGTCTGCGGCTTTGTTGAAGTCGGTAACGGTTTGGCCGCGTAGCGGGTGCACTGTGAGTACATCATCGGTCGCGGCGAACTGCACCCGCAGCAGTTTCGGCACGAGAACCTGATCACTGCGGGTGCGCGATAGCCCGCAGTCGGTGCAGACCGCGGTCCACGACCGGTAGCGCCGCCACACCAGATGATGGAACCGGATGCGGTCAATGGTGTAGCGCCGCAACGATATCGGCGAGTACACCGACCACGCGATGACGGCGGCACCCGTGGCGATGGCCGCGATGATGGTCCACACGGCTCCGGTCCGCCAATAGATGACGCCGAGGCCGATCGCCGGAACGGATACGACGGGTAGCCGCCACGCCCACACCAGGATGAAGCGGGCCAGACGCCATAGCCCGGTGGCGATCGATCCGGCGATCTCGTCGGCGGTGGTATCGGGTTTGCCGCCTTTGTTCGGCGTCGGCGAGGGCGTGTCGTTCATGAGTGGAATCCTTTGGAGTGCAAGAGAGTGTCAACTTGGGGATGGCTGAGTTTGATGGCCGGTCGGTAACGACTCGGCGGGCCGGCGGGCCAGGGCGATCACTCGCGGGATCGTCCTGGCCGAGCGGGTTACTTCTGCCGCCCCGCGGTAGCGGTGTCGGCAGGGACGATCGAGTCGGCGCGGAACGCGACACCCGAGCGGTCGCCCTGACTCCATGGAATCGCTACCAGCCCGGTGACGGTCACCTGCTGCGTGACAGTCAGTTTCGGGTCACCGGCCACGGTCACGGTGATGATCTCGCCGCCGGACTCGTCCAGGGCGAGCAGCTGCACGCCGTACTGGGCCAGACCCGTGACCGGGTCGAGTTTGGCGCCGCCGGTGTCGAAATTCGTCTTCGGCTCCGGCTCTTTGGTGACGAGGTGCCGCGTGGTTGCGGTATCGATCTTCAAACGCATGATGTTCCTGCCTTCTGTGCTGGTGGCCGCGTGTTCGGCCACCTGTTCAGCACAGCCGTCGCCGGCGCCGCAGAAAATTGACAGGGGTTAGCAGGGGTCAACATTCGGACACGCGATGACACCATCGACCGCTGGTGATCGGGCACAATCGGAAAGCGATGACAGCGCCGCTTCCGAATCTGCAGCCGATGACGCCGGGTCAGGCGATTCGCGCTGCACGCGCCCGGCGTAAGTGGTCGCAGAAGACGCTGGCACGGCATATCGCCAGGGTCAGCGAAGACCGGGGACTGATCGCCGACGTCGAATCGTACAAATCGCAGATTTCGCGGTGGGAGAATGATGTTGTCAATCCGTCGCCGGCGACACGAGAGATGCTGGCGGAAGTGTTCGAAACTAGCGTCGAGGAATTGTTCGGCCTCCCCACCGATTCACAGCTGCCGCGGCCACTAATCCTGGAAGCGCGTGTCACCCCAGAAACACTGGCGTTGTTGGAGGATCGGCGGTCGGTGACGGTGCGTACCGAACACACCTTCGGCCCGTACTGGGCCATTCGCCAGCTCAGCGACGATGTGGCGATGGCGCTCGACTTCCTGAAAATCGCCCCAGAGCAGCACCGTTCAACGTTGATCCATTTGGTTGCCCGGCTGATGGAGCTGCAGGGTTGGACCCTGCAGGAATCCGGGCACACCACCGAGGCGGTCATGAGGACCGATCAGGCCAAGATGTACGCCGAAATGTCCGGCGACCCTGCGCTGCACGCGATGGTCACGATGCGTCTGTCGAACACATTGACCGTAAGCAATCCGCAGCTGGCGGGCATGTACGCACAGAAGGCCCATGACCTCGCGGCACGCGAGGCCGAATCCCGTCTACATGCCATCCTCGCCCGCCAGTCAGCGCTCGCTGCCGCACACATGGGTGATCAGCATGCCGTCGCCGACCACCAAGCCCGCGCGGATGATTATGTCGACGCGACACCACACAAGCTGGTCGGCTACGTCGACCGGTCCTATATCGACAGCGAGATGGCATACGCCCATCTGCTCCTCGGGGACGCGGCCACCGCGATGACACTGCTGGCCGACCATGTCGCGCAATGGCGCAATCCCGGTCAAGCACGCGACCACGCCGTCGCCCGGGCACGCTATCTACATGCGCTCTGCCTCGCCGGGGACTACACCGGTGCCCACACTGAATACGAGACAACGCTGGCCGCCTACAGTGGTGCGCCATCAGCACGGGCCCGCAACTCCCTGCGCGGCGTCCTCGCGACTGCGGCGATCGCCCGGCCTGGTTCATGCCAAACCTCGATCGCCACAGCCATCCGGCGACATATCACCACCGTTTTGAGCGAAGGAGCCGCCACATGACCGTTTTGCCAACCACCACCAGCACCGACGACGCTGCCCGCGCTGCGATCGCAGTGCTCCCGGTCGGCGCGCTCGAACAACACGGCCCACATCTGCCACTGGTCACCGACACTCTCATCGCCACCGCCATCGCGGAAGCGGTCTGCCTGCGCCACAACCTCTTTCAGTTACCGCCGATCACCTTCTCCTGCTCACACGAGCACATCGCGTTTCCCGGTACCGTCAGTCTTAGCGCAGCGACCCTTACAGCGGTGATCGCCGACATCACCGCATCACTTAACGCCCAGGGAATCAGCCGCCTGCTGATCGTCAATGCACACGGCGGCAACTACGTGCTGTCCAACATCGTTCAGCAAGCCACCACCAGCGCGCCCACGACCGCGCTTTACCCCAGCCGCGACGACTGGGATCAAGCACGCACAGCAGCAGAGATGATCACGAACAGCCACGACGACATGCACGCCGGCGAACTCGAAACATCCATCCTGCTCGCCACCACACCCCAGTACCTGCGCGACGGCTGGCAGAACGATGATCACGAGGTGTCCGACCGGCGCCACCTCGCAACCCTCGGCATGCACGCCTACTCCAACTCCGGCGTCATCGGGCGCCCCTCGGCAGCAACCGCGGACAAAGGAACCGCCGCGCTCGACTACCTAGCGTCCAACTCCGACCACATCATCAGCATCCTTAACCAGAGTTCCTAACAGCGGCTCCGCCTCCGCTCGTTCTGCTCCCGTCCGCTGCGCTCCCGTCCGCGCCACTCGCTCCCGCTACGCCCGCCGTGCGGCCGCCCCGACCCCTATCCACGTGGAGACCACCAAGTCAGCGGCGTGTTCAAACTTTCTCTACTGCTATCAAGGCGCGCTTCGCGCGCGGTGCCGGCGCCGGGGCTCCGACTTCGTCTCGCCCCGGGCCGACACCAGCCACATAGGTCCGGATCCATCGGCGTCGAAACCAGGTTGCCCTGCCCCGACCAAGTGATCCGTTACTCGCAGCGGAGACCGACCCGATTCGACACCATGTATTCGCCGCCAGCCAGCGTCAACGACGCTTCGCGTCCCAGCGGGATGACCACCGGCCACCATTGACCCCGGCTGCCGGCGAGTCAAGCAGCCAGATATCGGATCGACGGACATCGGTGATCGAGGAGCCAAAATGGGAGCCAACCGAGTCGGACTGCATTTAGACATTTTCGGAACAAGGCGGACGAAACTACCGCAAGCGATTCGGCACAAATGTGGACCGGATGGGGCCTGCGGACGAGTACGGATCAGAAGGTTAGGAGTTCGAATCCTCTCGGGCGCACCACGTTGACAATGCCCCGTGAACAGCGGAAATGTAGTTCAAGGGCGTCGTTCCATTTCCAGCGAGAGTCGTGCGAGGTTCGCGGTCGACCGAGGAGCCGGGGAATGTGGCCAGATCGTCCGGCTACTAGGAAGCGTCCGTGCTGAGCGCGCGGGATTCCCTGTCATCTGCGTATGCGTGCACGACCAGCTGCGGCTTGCGCATTTCTGCCGTATCAAGCTGAGCCCACATGGCGTCGATCATTGGTTGCAGGAATAGGTGCCCCAGTTGCCTGACCATCATGCGGACGACCTGGTCGGGGATCGTTCGGTTAGTCGAGGCGCTGCCAGATGCTCGCATTTGGACGACCTGCTCGCGCGCAAGCTCGGTGAGACGCTCGAGAAGATGATTGTCATCGCCGGGATCGAGGAGCGCGCGACGCATATAGTCGACCAGCGCTGGGTGCTCGTCGTACATCTGGCGTACTGCGTTGTTTCGGCCGGTTGCCACTTGCTCGGGATTGCCGTCGCCGCGTATGGAGTCGATGGCGGCGGCATGACGGTCGACGATGTACTGCTCGACGGCTGATCGCAGCCCGTCTTTGGTTTTGAAATGGTGTTGAACCAGCCCGACGGCAACGCCCGCGTGCGCAGCAACGGCCCGCATTGATATGGCGGTAACCCCCTCGGCAGCAAAGAGTTCCAGCGCGGCGTTGCGGATCCGCGCCTTTGTGGTCAGGTCACGTTCGAGTGGTTCACCACTGCCCATGTCGTCTCCCCATATCAACCACTATACAAGTGAACTCATTTTCGAGTTCTTGCAGACTATACAGTACGAATGTATAGTTCGATCATCACATTCATAGTAGGAGGCGCGGTGCACGACATCGTTCATGGCCTGCCGTCCACGCATGGCGACCACTACCAGCTCAACACCGACACACTGATCCGGCATGCCGCACGCACCTACCCGGAGCAGGAGATCGTCTACCGCACCACCGATGGCGGCTGGGGCCGCTACACCTACGCGGACTGCTATCGGCGGGTGCGCCGGCTGGGCAACGCCTTGCGTGGCCTCGGCGTCGGCCCGGCGGACGTCGTCGGGGTGATCGACTGGAACAGTAAACGGCATTTCGAACTGTATTGGGCGATACCAGCATTGGGATCGGTGATGCTGCAGATGAATCTACGGCTGGCAACCGACGATCTCGCGTTCGTCACCGACCACAGTCACGCCAAGGTGATCTTCGTGGACGAGACACTGCTCCCGGTCGCCGAAGCGCTCGCCGCGGCCGGCGTCGGCGTGCAGACCTGGGTCGTGATGACCGACAAGCCGCTGTCGGAGGTGGCCACCACGCTGCCGAATGCGGTGTCGTTCGAGGAGCTGATGGACGATGCGTCCGAGGACATCGACTTCCCGATGATCGACGAAACCTCCGCCTACAGCGCCTGTTACACGACCGGCACCACCGGCAAGCCCAAGGGTATCTACTACTCTCACCGCGGGATCTACCTGCATTCGGTCTCGGAGGCGCAGGGATTGTCTCTGACGGTCGACGACACGATCATGCTGATCACCCCGATGTTCCATGGCAACTGCTGGGGTCTGCCGCAGGCCGGCGTGTTCGCGGCCACGCGGTTCGTGCTCCCCGGTCGCTACGCCGCGGAGGAGACATCCACCTTGGTGGACGCGATGATCGCCGAGGACGTCACCGTTGCCAACGGTGCGCCCGCCATCTTCGAGCCGATGCTCCGATATATCGAAACCCTGACCACGAAACCCGATTTCGGCAGGACCCGGCTGTTGTCTGGCGCCACTGAGCCGCCACTGACGATGATGCGCGGATTCCACGACCTGACCGGGGCGGACATCGTCCAGGGATACGGTGCCACTGAGACGACACCATTGGTCACCACCAATCGGGGTATCAAGCCATCGCTGAGGGGGCTATCTGACGAGCAACAGTGGAATCACAAGCGTTACCAGGGACTTCCGATGACCGGTGTTGATATCCGGATCGTCGACGCTGGCGGTGTCGACCTGCCGCACGACGGGGCATCCGCCGGCGAGATCCTGGTGCGCGGGCCGTGGATCGTCGAGAGCTATTACGACCTCGACGACAACGACTCGCGGTTCTTCGAAGGCTATTGGCGTAGCGGCGATGTCGGCACCATCGACGAGTACGGCTATCTCAAGGTTACTGACCGCATCAAGGATGTCATTAAGAGCGGCGGCGAATGGATCAGCTCGATCGACATGGAGAACGCGATCGTCGCACACCCGAATGTCGTTGAGGCGGCAGTGATCGGCGTGCCACATCCCAAATGGCAGGAACGGCCCGTGGTGTTGGTCGCCACCAAGGACGGCGCCGACCTGCCGCTGGCCGAGATCCACGCGCTACTCGACAGCCAGTTCGCCAAATGGCAGCTGCCCGACGTCATTATCCGTCTGGAATCGTTGCCACGCACCAGCGTCGGCAAGCTCGACAAGAAGGTTATGCGCGTGAATCATGCGGACGTCTACGCTGCGCGGTCGTGATGGCGCTGTGACAGCATCCGTCGACTGCCCGGTCCTGGCTGTCACTATCGGACACACCACTGTCCGCAACGCACACGTGGAGCCGGGAGCGTACTTGCATCTCACTGAAAGTAGAACGCAATGAGCACACTCTTTCCCGACTACCGCTCCCCGTGGGAGACCGACGAGCACGCCGCGCTGCGCAATCTGGCGCGTGACTTCTTCGCCAAAGAGCTGACGCCGCACGAGGAACGGTTCGCGCAGCAGCATCAGGTCGATCGAGACGTGTGGACCAAGGCCGGCGCCACCGGCCTGCTGCTGACCGATGTGCCCGAGGAATACGGTGGCGGCGGAGGCGATTTCGGCCACGAGGCGGTGGTGCTGCAGGAGCTGGCCTTCGCCCACGACAGCGCGCTGGCGATCGCTGTGCACTCCACGATCGTCGCGCATTATCTGCTCTCCTACGCGACCGAGGAGCAGAAGCAGCGGTGGCTGCCGACCTGCGCCACGGGCGAGAGCGTGCTGGCGATCGCGATGACCGAACCCGGCACCGGATCGGACCTGCAGTCGGTGCGCACCACCGCACGCCTCGACGGCGACCACTACGTCGTCAACGGCTCGAAGACGTTCATCTCCAACGGAACCCACTGCGATCTGCTCGTCATCGTCTGCAAGACCGATCCGTCCCAGGGCGCCAAGGGCATCTCGCTGCTGGTGGCCGAGGTCGACGGGCTCGAAGGATTCGAGCGGGGCCGGGTGCTGCAGAAGATGGGCCAGCACGGTCAGGACACCCGGGAGCTGTCGTTCACCGACATGCGGGTGCCGGCCGCGAACCTGCTGGGCGGCGTCGAGGGGCAGGGCTTCATCCAGCTGATGAGCCAGCTGCACCGGGAGCGTCTGGCCATCGGGCTGGGCGCGGTGGCCGCCGCCGAGGCCGCGGTGATCGAGGCGGTCGCCTACGCGAAGCAGCGCGAGGCGTTCGGTAAACCGCTGCTGTCCTTTCAGAACACGAAATACGTTCTGGCCGAATGCAAGGCGGAGGTGCTGGCCGGCAAGACGCTGATCGATCACTGCATCGGGCGGGCGATCGACGGGACGCTCGACCCGGCGACCGCGTCGATCGCGAAGCTGTGGGGCACCGAGAAGCAGATCGAGGTCACCGATCGCTGCCTGCAGATCTTCGGCGGCTACGGCTACATCATGGAATACCCGATCGCCCGGATGTACGCCGATGCGCGGGTCCAGAAGATCTACGGCGGCACCAGCGAGATCATGAAGGAACTCATCAGTAGATCCCTCTAAGGCAGGAGAATCCGATGCAATCGAGTGCCACTAGGCCCGTCCACGGAGTACCGGCAGCGGGCCAGGTATCGGACCGTGTCTCGGTTCTGGACCGTGCATCACAGCTCGAGCAGGCGATGGCCGGCATCAATGTTGCCCTCGCGGTACGCGTCCCACCGGCCGACCCAACTCGCGGTATCGACCTTGGCATGCAAAAGCGGACTTATCGCGAGCTGGCGGTGGTCAATATGCAGTGTGGCCCTCTGTCGGCTGCACGCACAAGCCGGCAGGCCGCCGAGTCGGATGGTGCTCTCATGACTGCACTCCTGGTCCGTTCTGGCACCGAATTGATCGGACAGGACGATTCGACGACTCTGCTGCGGAAAGGTGACCTGCTCTTGTGGAACTGCGAGCGACCCGCCCGATTTACGGTGGGCAATCTCGTCGAAAAGCGATTAATGGTGGTCCCTACTGGCTTACTGACCGCAGTGGGCTCCAGCCGATTGGTCGAGTCTGGTCTGATCGTTAGGCGACGATCACCGGCGACCGAGTTGCTGGACCATTTCCTGGAATCGCTGCTCGTAGCCGGCGAGGATCTGGGTTCTACGGCGGTATGCACCGTCCGCAATGCCGCGCTAGAGCTTCTCGTCGGTTCGCTGCACCCGAGCGACGGCGGGGGAGGTCCGGCACCGTCGATGGCTTTGCGACCAGCGATTGAAGACTGGATCGACCATCATCTTCCGGACACAGTGATCACTCCTGCGTCAGTGGCAGCGGCACACGCGGTCTCAGTCCGCACCGTCCATCGGATGTTTGCCGAAACCGGGGATACTCTCGGCTCAGTTGTGCGATTGCGGCGATTGATGCGTGCCCGGCGCGAGCTTGAGTGCACTCACCATTCGATCACGGCGATCGCGTCGCGCTGGGGGTACTCGGACTCGAGCCACTTCACCCGAACTTTCAAGCACCAGTTCGGCATGTCGCCAACTGATCACCGCGCACTATGTCGACAAGACGACGAGGGCCGCGAAGGCGAGGTTGTGGGCAACGGCGTTGCAGTCCAATCGCATGGCACTAGGGTTCACGCACCTACGACTGTGAGGCAGAACACTCTGACTTGATTGGGGAAGGCCCCCGATCGAGGAGGAATCATGAAACTCTCTTCGAAGGTCTGGTCGGCAGTCGGCGTCTTGCTCATTGCCCTGGCCCTGGCCATCTGGTTTGTCGTCGTGCCGAGTGCTACCAAATTTCCGTGCGGCGGCGATCTGCGCCCGACGCGCCGGTCGATGACAAGCAACCGGTGAACAGCCACTAGCCGAACGCGACGAATTGGTCCGCCCGCAAATGGCGCTCCTGTTCAAGCACGTGGCGTTGCGATCCACGCTTCGCGCGTGTGTGACGCAGCACACTATCCACGATGGGCGATCGCCCGAATTCTTTCATTGATTGGAGCAAGTAATGAAAATGCAAGCCGCAGTTCTCTGGGGTCCCGGCCAGGATTGGAGTGTCGAAGAAGTCGAGCTCGACGGGCCCCAGGAAGGCGAAGTGCTCATCCGCTACGAAGCGAGCGGGCTGTGCCACTCCGACGATCACGCTCGCACCGGCGACATGCCGATCGCCGTCCCCACCGTCGGCGGCCACGAGGGGGCAGGTGTCATTGAAGAAGTCGGTCCAGGAGTCAAGAACCTACGGCCCGGTGACAAGGTTGTGTGTTCGTTTCTTCCCGCATGCGGACAGTGCCGGTGGTGCTCGACTGGACAGCAGAATCTTTGCGACATGGGCGCATTCATCCTTGCCGGCACCATGCTCGACGGCAGCTACCGTCGCCGCGCCCGCGGAAAGGATCTCGGCGCCCTATCGCTGCTGGGAACTTTCGCTGAGTACGGCACGGTGCACCAAGAGTCCGTGGTGAAGGTAGACGACGACGTACCACTTGAGCGAGCGTGTCTACTTGGTTGCGGAGTAACCACGGGGTGGGGCTCGGCGGTGAACACCGCAAAGGTCCAACCGGGCGATACCGTCGTCGTCATCGGCTGCGGCGGCATTGGCGGCAGCGCGATCCAGGGCGCCCGGATAGCGGGCGCCGAGAATATCGTCGCGGTGGACATTGTCGAATCAAAGAGGCAGCAGGTAATGCCACTCGGGGCAACGCATTTCTGCACAAGCTTCGAGGAGGCCACCGCGCTTGTGGCCGACCTCACCCGCGGTGTAATGGCGGACTCGGCGATTCTCACAGTCGGAGTCGTCGCCGGCGAAATGATCGGGCAGACGCTGGAGTTGGTGCGAAAAGGCGGTGTGGGTGTTGTCACCGGTATTGCCCCGGCAACTGAGAACACTGCAACTATCCCGTTGATGATGTTCACACTCTTCCAAAAGCGTTTGGCTGGAAGTCTTTTCGGCGAAGCTAACCCGAGAGCCGACATTCACCGGCTGCTCCGACTGTACCGAGACGGCCAACTCAAGCTCGACGAGACCGTCACCGCCGAGTACCAACTCGGCGATATCAATCAGGGATATCAAGACATGTTCGATGGCAAGAACATTCGCGGGATCATCACGCACAGCCACTGAGATGCAAGCACTCACGGAGGAACACATGATCGACCAGAACGCACTGTTCATCGATGGCGCATTGTCACCAGCCCACGCGCCCGAACGCATCGAGATATTGTCCGCGGCCACCGAAGAAGTCATCGGACGCGCACCAGCAGCAGATGAGGACGACGTCGACGCCGCGGTTGCCGCGGCACGACGTGCATTCGACGATCCGCGTGGTTGGTCGGCGTGGAGCCCCGACGACCGCGCAGCGGCGATCGAGCGGCTTGCCGACGAGTTGGAGGCGCGCGCGCCGCAACTCACCGAATTGGTCTCGTCGCAAAACGGGATGCCGATTGCCATCGCCGGAACGCTCGAATCCGGGCTTCCCGCGACCGTGTACCGGTATTACGCCAACCTCATTCGGACCACAGAACTGGAGCAGACACGTCCAGGCGTACTCGGTGGCCGCGCCATTGTTCGGCAGTCCCCCGTCGGTGTGGTCGCCGCGATCGTGCCATGGAACTATCCAAACCTGGTCACTGCCTTGAAGGTGGCGCCTGCGTTGGCCGCTGGCTGCACCGTGGTGGTGAAGCCCAGCCCGGAAACAGTCTTGGACTCTTATGTTTTCGCAGAAGCGGTCGCCGCCGCGAACATACCCGCGGGAGTCGTCAACATCGTTCCCGGGCGGGCGAGCACTGGCTCCTACCTCGTGTCACACCGAGACGTCGACAAGGTCACGTTCACCGGATCGACCACCGTCGGCCGCCAAATCGCAAAGACCTGTGGTGAGTTACTCCGCCCAGTGACCCTCGAGCTCGGGGGAAAGTCGGCAGCGATCATCCTCGACGATGCTGACCTCACTGCGAACATCGAAGGACTGTTTCAGGCGACGTTACTGAATAACGGTCAGACCTGTGTGCTGAATGGCCGAATTCTTGTCCCTCGCAACAGGTTCGACGAGTCGCTTGAGGTCTTCGCCGGACTCGTGAATGGTGCTGTCATCGGCGATCCACTTGATCCGAGTACACAGGTCGGGCCACTGGTCACTGATGCGCACCGCAACCGGGTGGAGGCACACATCGCAAGAGCCAAGGACGACGGCGCTCGCGTTGTTGCCGGCGGCGGTCGGCCGGCCCACCTCGATCGTGGTTGGTATGTACAACCCACCCTCTTCTCGGATGTTGATCCGTCGAGTCCCCTTGCGCAAGAAGAAGTGTTCGGACCGGTACTCGCTCTGATGCCATACGACGACGTCGGTCAGGCGGTTCAGATCGCTAACGATTCGGCATACGGGTTGGCCGGCACCGTGTGGACCGCAGATGAGGCTCACGGTATCCAGATCGCCGAGCAGATCGAATCTGGCACGGTAGGTGTCAACTACTACATGCTCGACCCGGTTGCGCCATTCGGCGGTATCAAAGCGAGCGGTTTGGGGCGCGAACTCGGCCCCGAAGGCCTCGCGGCATGCATGCGAACCCACACGACATATCTGTCGACCAGCGCGTAGCCACCCCGTGTGTCGTTCCTGCCGCAGTGCCCACCGGGCAGGAACGACACACGGACTGAGGGGAGGTTCCTGACATCACGGAGAGACATGACGGCTGGCGCTACGGGGACAAAGTCATCGTGCGCGCACGGCACGCAGCGGCGGTGCCAGCGTTTGGCTATGTGATCGGCAAACCCGACCGTTTGGGATCTATCCCTGTTCGCCTGGATGACGGATCCGCATGCTGGTATCACGCGGATGCACTCGTCCGGCTAGCAAGATGGTGAACCGTATTAGGATGCCTGACGATATTTTTGAGGACATTCTCTACTTTATTTTCAAGGCGCACTCGCGCGCGGTGCCGGCGCCGGGCTCCGACTTCGTCTCGCCCCGGACCTACACCAGCCATATAGGTGCGCCCGGAACCATCGGCGTCGAAATAGGTTGCCCTGCCCTGACCAAACGATCCGTCATTCACGGCGGAGACAGACCCGTTTCGATACGCCCATGGCCGGTGGCCGTTTCTCCGGCGCAGTTCCAGTGAAGCCCGTCGATGACGACGAAGACACTGCGAGCAGAGGCACGAAGCAGCCTGATCCGGCCACCGGAAGGGGTGTTGTTAGCGACTAGCGAGGTTGCGTGCATCGGTCGGGCCGCCGCGCCGCGGGTCGGTGTGGTCGAACGGTTCGGTGTGGTCGAGGTCGATCTGCCAGACCGGGGCGTTGCAGCCGGGGAAGGTGCAGCACAGTTCGCCGGCACGCACCAGGGCCTGGAGCTTCTTCGACGGGGTGTACCGCGTTGTCGAACTGTCCGCCTCGGGAGGCGATACCGGTGGCGCGTCGGGCGCGGCGGGGTTCGGTGCGGGATGGATGTAGGTGCGTCGGGCTTCGGCGAGCAGCTGCCGGGCGGTGTCGGCGTCGAGGATGCCGTGGCGGTCGAGGAATGCGGGGTCGTTGTCTAGACCGATCAGGGTCGACAGGTTGACCACGATGTGAAAGGTCGCGCGCGGCGCCGGCGATGACGACGGCGACGCGTCCGGACCCGGAGGGTCGGCGACAACCGTGTCGCTGTCCGGGGTGTCGGTGTCA
Organism: Gordonia sp. BP-119; assembly: GCF_016924115.1. NCBI lineage: Bacteria > Bacillati > Actinomycetota > Actinomycetes > Mycobacteriales > Gordoniaceae > Gordonia > Gordonia sp. BP-119. The sequence continues at coordinate 22,599 of NZ_JAFFZF010000002.1, read as the reverse complement.
TCGTTCCCGGAGTGGCGCGCGGGTGCCTCAGTCGTGTGGTCGGCGGTGTCCACTGTCGCTGCGTCGACGTCGCCGGTGGTGTTGGCTTCAATGTCCATTGCGGCAGGTCGGCAGTCGTCGCATTCGCACGCGATAGAAGCTTCGCCCCGCGCGAGCGCTTTCAGAGCATCGACTCGGCGGTTGGCCAACTTTCGAGGGTCACCGGCGTGGACCGCGGTGGCCATCGCCGTCAGGCGGGCGTCGAACTCGGCGGAATCAGCAGTGGGCAGCGTGCCGGAGATCCGGGACTGCCCGGGTGTGAACCGGTCGGGGGTGACGGTCACCTTGCGGTCGGATTTCACTCGCTCCTTGCGTCGGCGGATCGCGTCGGGTGCCCACTTGGCGACGATGGAATCGACCATGGCGGTGAACCGGGCCGTGGACATCGGTGCGCGGGCGAAGATCGCCTCGGCGAGATGGGCGTCGACGGTCTGCATCTCTTCGTCGTCGGTGATGAGGTCGGTGCGTTTGAGGGCGATGAGGAAGCGGCGCTTGTCGATTCGACCGCACGCGAGTGCGTGTCCGGTGAAGGAGAGTCGGTAGCGCAGTGCGTCGCCGGCTTCGATGAGATCTTTCGCCTCGGCCGGCGTCACGGTGAGGGTGGCACCGACTTCGGCGATGGCCTGTTCGAGACCGTTGGGCCCGAACTGCTCGTAGGGATTCTCACCAGCGGCCACCCGCGCGGACAGGTGCTCGAAGGCTTCGATGGAGTCGAGTTCGCCGCTGTGCGTCTCGGCGCGCCGCTGCGCGTAGTCCATCTCGCGTTCGTCGTGAATGAGGCTGGCAACGACCATCATTCGATGCGCCGACGCTGCCGCCAAACCCGCGCAGTGGTTGAGGACCTCGACGAGTTCGGCAGCGGAGAGTTCATGGTCGGGACGAAAGCGCGGCTCGACCGACTCCTGTGATGGGTCCACAGATGTAGTGGACCCGGCCCCCGCCCCCGATGACATACCTCCACGATACTCGAATATATGTTCGAGTCAAGGGTGTATTTGTTTCTCCTTCGAATATCCGATGATGCAACCACGACGCACCGACAGGTCATCCTCAGATCGAGGTCAGCGATGTCCGCGTGGCAGGCCGATGCGGATCAGGCGTGGGTCCTGCGTGATCTCGCGTACCTCGAATGTCGGGTCGATCTCCTCCGCCACCCGATCGACGATCAGAGAACCGTTGCTGTCGAACCCGATTCGGTGGTGAGTCAACCTGGTCGTGAACTTCCAGACGGCCATCGCTTCGACCTCAGTGGTGACCGAGTCTTCGCATCGGACACAGTCGAGTGCTGCGTCACTGTCCGGATCGTCGGCGTGTTCGTCGCATGGCTCCCAGTCCGAGGTGACGAGGTATCCGGGGTCCCACAGGGAGCCCTCCGTCGGCGGCCATTCCACCGAGTACCACTCGCCGGCAGCGATTCCGTACGTTCCGATGGCCTCGTCGAGCACGGCCTTGCGGTCGGCTTCGGTCCATTCGATCCGGGGTGGAATCGCCACGTCCTCGATGGGGTCGATTCCGGCGTAGTCGGCGGGATCGCCGAGCAGTTCGGTATCGGTGGCCTCGTGCTGCGTTGCCCGACCGACGGATTCATGTGTGTCGAGCACTGCGGCCTCGGCTGTCGCAGCGTCGATATCCGCTGCCAGGTAGGCGGCGGAGTTCATCCGCTCATGAACCGCTCTCGCCGGGATCCGCGAGACGAGTTCGTCGACCACCGCTTGCTCGGCGTCGTAGAGCGCTCCGGATGCCAAGCGGAGTGCCGTCTTCCCAACCGGCACAGAGATTCCCGATGTCCGGCAGTCCCACAACTCGGCGGCGATCCGATCGCGCCGGTCGACCAACTCCCACGCGAGAGCTCTGGCTGATTCGCCGGATGTCGAGTGTGGGATCAGCGACTGCTCCTGCAACTCGGCGATGATCCGAGTGAACCGATCGGAGCCTTCGCCGGACGAGTCGATCCAGTGATCGTTCGTGAACGTGCCCAACGCGGCACCTCCTCCCTGACGTTCTGTCTCGGTCGTCCATTCCTACGCCGAGAACCTACTCGGGGCCAGTGACATCAATCGTGGGGTGACTCGTCGCAATCGGACGGCGATCGTTGTGGTGGATGTCGGTGCCGCGTCGCATTCTGGTGACGGAAGCCGACAGGTCAACTCGGCCGAACCGAGAGGAGGCGACATGGTGAACTCGAAAGCCCTCGCAGAATTCATTGATTCGGCCGAGGCCGGCGCTCGCGCGGGCATCGTGCGCGAGACCGGAGAGATGTGCCGTTCCCATCGACACCGCCATTCATCGTCTGCGATCGACTCGATGAGCCCACTGACGGGCGTGGATTTCGAGGGGCCCGCGGAGGCCGAGCGAGGCGTCGCCTGATGGCGCCCGAACCCGTCCGACTCCCCGCCGCGATGGCGTCCCCGGCAGTCGGCTGCACTGTGAACGCCGGCTGGTATCCGCTCTTGGTTCGCCTCCATCGCCGGCTCTCAGCCGTCACCGACGACTTCACCTACGCGCAGATCAAAGAGAAGTTCGGGGTTTTGCGCTGCTACCTCAATTACGGAAACTCGGTCGACGATTTCACGTGGAGCCTTTGCGAGCTCCTGGTCGACGCGACAACCGACGAGTCGAGCACCGTATGCGAATTCTGCGGCGACCGAGGAGAAACCCGGTACGACCTTTCCTGGATCAAGACGACCTGCGGAGATTGCTGACCGTAACGTTCGGCGGTGAGCAAGACCTGGGTCATCTGAAGCGGCGCGCAGATCGCCGAATGGACGAAGATCGCCCCGGGTACGACGAATGGTCGTGTGCTGACTCCGCGTCTCAGCCGATCCCGCGCGACAGCATTTGCCCGACAACCAGACCGAGTGCACCCTCGGCAAACCTCGAGACCGGCCCGACGGCGGTGTCCAGCGCCTCGTCGTAGCCGTCGCGTGCCTCGCCCCACAGGCGGCCCGACGAGCCGTTCGGCGTGACCCCGATCAGGGCGATGAGCTCACCGGTGGTGGGGATGCAGATCGCCCAGACGAATCGTGTCTCCGACTCCCAGTCACGCTGCGCCGCAGCGACGTACGCGGCGGGGTCGTCGACCTCGAGATGAGACAACGCCGGGACGTCGGTGATCCGCTCGTCCGCACGAAGCGCACGCAGATACCACGTCCCGGCGTTGATCTCGACTGGTTGCATTGCCTTGTTGTACGCCCGCCCTTCGAGGCTCGTCGCTTGCGCTCCTCGCACCTCAGGGAGCAGGGGCGCTCGCACCTCAGGCAGCGAGGGAGCGGTGTGTCTTACTTCAGCTCGAGCAGCACCGTGCCCTGGGTGACGGCAGCACCGGCCTCGATGGTGAGGCCGGTGACGACGCCGTCCTTGTGGGCGGTGACCGGGTTCTCCATCTTCATGGCCTCGAGGACGACGACCAGATCGCCGGCGGCGACCTCCTGGCCCTCCTCCACGGCGACCTTGACGACGGTGCCCTGCATCGGAGCTGCCACGGCGTCGCCGGAAACGGCTGCGCCGCCACCCTTCTTGCGCGAACGTGCCTTCGGCTTCTTGCGGACGACGCCGTTGGCCGAGCCGCCACCGCCACCGAGGGCGAGATCGCCGGGCAGCGACACCTCGACGCGACGGCCGCCGACCTCGACGACGACGTTCTGCCGCGGGGCGGCCTCGTCGTCTTCGATGGGCTCGCCGCCGGTGTACGGCTCGATCGGGTTCTCCCAATCGGTCTCGATCCACTTGGTGTAGACGTCGAACTTCTCGCCGTCGCCGATGAAGGCGGGGTTGGAGACGATGTGCCGGTGGAACGGGATGACCGTCGCCAGGCCCTCGACCTCGAACTCGGCGAGTGCGCGACGCGAACGCTCCAGCGCCTGCTCGCGGGTCTCGCCGGTGACGATCAGCTTGGCCAGCATCGAGTCGAACTGGCCGCCGATGACGTCACCCTCGACGACGCCGGAGTCGACGCGGACGCCGGGGCCGGTCGGCTCCTTGTAGACCGAGATCGGTCCCGGGGCGGGCAGGAAGTTGCGGCCGGCGTCCTCACCGTTGATGCGGAACTCGAAGGCGTGACCGCGCGGGGTCGGGTCCTCGGTGATCTCCAGCTTCTCGCCGTTGGCGATGCGGAACTGCTGACGCACCAGGTCGATGCCCGCGGTCTCCTCGGTGACCGGGTGCTCCACCTGCAGGCGGGTGTTGACCTCGAGGAACGAGACCAGCCCGTCGCTGCCGACCAGGAACTCGACCGTGCCGGCGCCGTAGTAGCCGGCCTCGCGGCAGATGGCCTTGGCGGACTCGTGGATCTTGGTGCGCTGCTCGTCGGTCAGGAACGGGGCCGGGGCCTCCTCGACCAGCTTCTGGAATCGACGCTGCAGCGAGCAGTCGCGGGTGCCGGCGACGATGACGTTGCCGTGCTGGTCGGCGATGACCTGGGCCTCGACGTGGCGGGCCTTGTCGAGGTAGCGCTCGACGAAGCACTCGCCGCGACCGAACGCCGCGACGGCCTCACGCGTGGCCGACTCGAACAGATGCGGGATCTCCTCGATCGTGTACGCGACCTTCATGCCACGTCCACCGCCGCCGAATGCCGCCTTGATGGCGACCGGCACGCCGTGCTCCTGGGCGAAGGCGACGACCTCGTCGGCGTCCTTCACCGGATCCTTGGTGCCGGGGGCCATCGGTGCGTCGGCCTTGAGCGCGATGTGGCGCGCGGTCACCTTGTCGCCGAGGTCGCGGATCGACTGCGGGGACGGACCGATCCAGATCAGCCCGGCGTCGATGACGGCCTGCGCGAAGTCGCCGTTCTCCGACAGGAAGCCGTAACCCGGGTGGATCGCGTCGGCGCCGGACTTCTTGGCCGCGTCGAGGATCTTGTCGAAGACCAGGTACGACTCCGCCGATGTCTGCCCGCCCAGTGCGAAAGCCTCGTCCGCGAGTTTGACGAACAGTGCGTTCGCGTCGGGCTCGGCGTACACCGCGACGCTCGCGATGCCTGCATCCCGGGCGGCGCGGATCACGCGGACAGCGATTTCGCCACGGTTGGCGATGAGGACCTTGCTGATTGCGGACGGAGTGTTCGCAGAGGTACTGGGCACTTGTTCTCCTGGGCCTTACTCGTACTCAGGTGCACGACGCGGTAGCGCACGCGACACGTTGGGCGGACGTCGGTCAAGTCTGGCGGCCCGCCGTCACCGGCCGGGATGCGGACGGCGAGGGCGATGCGACACCTTCGCGGTGCAGGTGTCGCGACCTTCCGGGCAATACCCTAGCCCACCGAGCAATCGTTCGGTGGAGCCCTGGGTCACAACGCCGGAGAGAATGTGCTCGCATCACCGAGGCGTCGGACCAGTTCGGCGAAAGCACGCAGGTAGGCGTGGACGGGACCACCTGTCGGGTCGATCGCCCAACCGTCTTCGGAACGGGCCTCGGCGGCGGGAAATGTGACGTTTCCCTCATGTTGTGCACCCGGAGTGTTCGCCGAGGCGGTGACGCCGAGCTCACGCAGCGGCGACTCGCGCGGGAACCGGGCGGAGTACCGCAGTCCCGACGGGGTGCGGTTGATCCAGATGTACACCTCGTCGGGCGAATAGCTGTGACTGCGGAGGACCTTCGCACGCCCCGCGTCGGCGGCCCCGGCGCCCGGTGCATAGCGCGTGTCGATGAACGAGATGACGAACCGCGGGCCACCCTCGTGCCCGATCAGGTCGGCCACCCGCAGGAACGGCAGCGAAGCGCCCTGACGCCCGTGCTTGAGCGCGGCGGTGGATCGGACGACGGCCTGGTCGAACGTCGGGGAGTCGGACATGTCGAGACAGAAGGGAGCGACCCCGACGAACCAGCCGAGGGAGGTCAGCCAGCGGGCGTCGTCGCGCGTGTGCCGCGGCAGCACACAACGGAACTGCCGATCGCCGGTCAGTTCGTGGTGCACCACGGCGAAGGCCGCCAGCACTCCGGCGGTCAGCGTGCCGCCGGCCTCCGAGCAGATCGCGGTGAACCGGTTGGCCGTCGCGTCGTCGGCGACCACACCCCACAGCGACTCCTGGGGGAGTGCCGCGTCCGTGTCGACATCGTCGGGGGTGCGGTGATCGTTGGCCGGGTCAGCCGTGTGCAGGCCGGGCATGTCACCGTTGCCGGCGGCCAGGAACTCCGACCACAGGCCGACGGCCGGATGATCGCGCCCGGTCTGGTCGGCGAGCCGGCGTTCCGCGGCGCTGAAGTCGACATAACTGCCGACCTCGGGCAGATTCGCGCCGCGATGCTCCCGCGCCGCCCGGTACATCGACACCAGCTCCTGCTGGGCCATGATCAGCGAGTACCCGTCGACCAGCGAGTGATCGGCGGCGAAGAGGAGCGTGAACGAGCGTTCGCGTCCGACCGTCGCGAACCGGTAGGCCGGCCAGTGCAGCGGCGCGGTGGCGCGATCGAACGAGCCCGCCAGTTGCTCCACGAGCGGACCCGACTCGGCGTACCAGCCGACCCGGCCCATCTTGAGTTTCACGGTCCCCGGCGCGGTGGTCAGCCGCTGCAGGCCGGAGCCCTTGATCACGACGTGACTACGCAGCACCTCGTGCCGGTCGATCCACTGGGTCAGCACCGACCGGATGGCCGGGATCGACAGCGGCTCGTCGAACTCGATGCTCAACCCGAGCCAGGCCTCACGTCCGCCCTCGCGACGCGTGCGGACCCGGTACTCGAACGCCGCCCGCAGATGCTGCTCGTGATTGTGCGAGGTCAGGCGCGAGTCGTAGTCCCAATTACCCAGTCCGCCCGGCACATACGGCGTCCACTCGACGAGACCGCCGGGCGCGATGGGTTCGTCGCGGATCTGGATGAACTTCATGCCCCGGGCGTGTCGGGCACCTGGGCGCGAACCTGCGCCTTGATGCGGCCCAGCATGCCCGCCATACCCCGCAGGCGCAGCGGACTCACGGCGCTGCCGAGTCCCAGGTCGTAATAGAAATCCGATGGCACGTCGAGGATTTCGCGCGCCGACGCGGTGTCGAGTCCCTGATGAAGGATGGCGGCGAAACCGCGGGTCGTCGGCGCCTCGCGCGGAGCGCTGAAATACAGCCGCACCGACGACGGGTCGGCGGCGTCGACGGACAGGAAGACCGGCGACTGGCACTCGGGTACCGGTTCCATCGCATCCTGCTCGAGATGCGCCGGTATGTCCGGCAATTCGCCGGCGAACTCGAGCAGGAGCGTGACCTTGTCGGAGTCGTCGAGTGCGCCGAAGTCGTCGACGATCTCGGCCAGGGCTGGAGGCAGACTCATCGTGCGGTCGGGTTCACTCGGTGCCGGGAACGGCGCCCGGCTCCTCGCCGACGGCGATCGGCACGCGCACCGCGTTGCCCCACTCGGTCCACGATCCGTCGTAGTTGCGGACCGCGGTGTGCCCCAGCAGATGTGTCAGCACGAACCAGGTGTGGCTCGACCGCTCACCGATGCGGCAGTAGGCGATCGTGGGCGTCTTCGGGTCGAGCCCGGCGTAGATCTCGTCGAGTTCGGCGCGGCTGCGGAAACGGCCGTCGGGGGCAGCGGACTTCGCCCACGGGATCGAGATGGCGGTCGGGATGTGCCCGCCGCGCAGCGCGCCCTCCTCCGGGTAGTCCGGCATGTGCGTGCGCTCGCCGGTGTACTCCTGCGGGGAACGGACGTCGACGAGGGGCTCGGTGCCCAGGGCCTCCAGGACCTGCGGCGCGAACGCGCGGATCTTGGCGTCGTCGCGCTCGACCACCGGGTAGTCCGACCGCGGGTAATCGGGGACGTCGAAGGAGGTGTCACGGTCCTCGGCCATCCAGGCGTCGCGGCCACCGTCGAGCAGGCGGACGTCCTCGTGGCCGAACAAGGTGAAGACCCACAGCGCGTAGGCGGCCCACCAGTTGCTCTTGTCGCCGTAGATCACGACAGTGTCGTCGCGTTCGATTCCCTTGCTGCGCATCAGTTCCGCGAACTGCTCGCCGTTGATGTAGTCGCGCGTGACCGGGTCGTTGAGATGAAGGTGCCAGTCGATCTTCTGAGCGGTCGGGATGTGGCCGATGTCGTAGAGCAGCACATCCTCGTCGGACTCGATGATCTTGAGTCCTTTGGCGCCGAGATGCGCCGACAGCCACTGGGTCGTCACCAGCCGCTCGGGGTGGGCGTAGTCGGCGAAGGCCGGATTCGGGTCGGTGTCAACGCTCACGGTGCTCTCCAGCTCGCTGTTCGGACGTTCCGCGTGGATCACGCGCGGACCATCTGCGGTCCCGCTGATAAAGCGTAGGGCATCGGCCGGAGCGTGCTTCGATCAGACGACAAACCCCAGGTGAAGCGGGTCCCGCCTGCTACGTTCGCCGAATGATCGATCGACGCGGGCCCCTCGCGATGCGGTGGGCGGTCGCTCTGGCCGCCGTGGTGACACTGACCGTCGGAAGCGGATGCGCACTCATCCCGTCCGAGAATTCCGGGGAGTCCCGTCCGTCGTCCGCGTCGACAAGCAGCGCACCGAGTCCGACGCCGTCGCGCTCAACGGACCCGACCGGCGACGCCGACGCGGCGCAGTGCCGGCCCGACGACTGCCCGAAGTTGCCGACGCCGACCGCGGAACTCATGACCAGCGGGGTCACCCCGGCCAACGTGGACACCGCGGTGCCCGACTACCTGACCACGCTCCTCGACGACCTCGACCAGACATGGGGTGGGTGGTTCGACGAACTGGGCTGGGGCGACCCGGCACCGGGACGGGTGCTGATCGAGTCCGGCACCTCCTTCGCCACGGAGTGCATTGCCGGCGACGAGGATTCGAACCCCGTACCGATCCCGTCCGACGAGGCCAACGCGTTCTTCTGTGGAGTGGACACCGAACCGAACGGAGAGGGCACCCCGACCGAGGGCAGCATCGTGCTCCCGGTCGACACCTTCGCGGCCATCTGGGACGGCAACGTCTTCGGGGTGCCATCGCCGATCGTCGGCGACTTCACCGCGGCGATCGTGGTCGCTCACGAATACGGCCACAACGTCGTGTTCCGGATGGCCGAGGCGTTCGACATCCCCGACAGCCGTCTCCCGGCCGGCAAGAACAGCGAGCTCATCGCCGACTGCCTGGCCGCGAACTGGGGTGCAACCGCCTACCAGCGTGATGCGCTCGGCGCGCGGGAGATCCTGCAGGTCGCGACGCTGCTGCCGATCATCGGCGACACCGGCGGCGCGTCCGGACACGGCTCGGCGCGCGAACGTGCGGTGGCGTTGACGGTCGGACTGACCGGCCCGCAGTTCAACCGCCAGGGTCAGCCGGTCGACTGCATCGAGCGGTACTGGCCGGAATTCTTCGAGGTGGAGTAGGGCCACCTCAGGGAGCGGGTCGTCGTCAGTGGCGCCAGAAGTCGGTGACCGAGAGCCCGACGTCGGCCAGGAGGGTGCGGACCAGCGGCAGGCCGATACCGATGACCGACGACGGGTCGCCCTCGATGCGCTCGACCAGCCAGCCACCCAGACCGTCGAGGGTGAATGCGCCGGCCACCTGTAGAGGTTCACCGCTGGCGACATACCGCTCGATGACGTGGTCGTCGGCGGCGGCGAAATGGATCGTGGTGGAGCTCGTCCCGCCGGCGGTCGCGGGCCGGTCGAGGCGGATCAGGTGATGGCCGGTCAGCAGGTCCGCGCTACGACCGCGCATCTCCGACCACTGCGCGACGGCGCGTTCGGGGGTGTGCGGTTTGCCGAGCAGCCGGCCGCCTAGATGGAGCATCGAGTCGCAGCCGATGACGGCCACGGCGCTGCCGGACCCGGCGAGTTCGGCGATCTCCGGAAGTGCCGCAACGGCTTCCGCCTTCGCGCGGGCGAGTTCGGCGACCACCACACCGGCCGGTGTGGAATCGGGGAGCGCGGCGAGGAGCGCATCCTCGTCGACATCCGACACCCGCACGACCGGCTCGACGCCTGCCGCCCGAAGGATGCGGAGCCGGGCAGGGGAGGCCGAACCGAGTACGAAGATCGGGCCGGGAGTACCCGGCCCGATCTCGGATTCGGATGTCATCGTCAGTAACGCAGGTTGGTGAAGCTTCCCGGGCCGCCCCACTGCGGACGCAGCCGGTCGATCGGGTGGCCCCAGTCGTTCCGGGTCTCGGGCTCGGCCGAACCGCCGCCCGAACCGGCACCGGCGAGGACGGTCACCAGCACGGCGAGGTCCTCGTCGGTCGGATTGCCGCCGACGACCGTCAGGAACGGACGCTCGGACTTCGTGGAGTCTTCGCTCACGGAATTCTCGCTCTCGGAACTGACCGCTGGTGTCACAGGGGGATGTTGCCGTGCTTCTTGGGCGGCAGGTTGACCATCTTGCGCTCGAGCAGCTTGAGCGCAGTGGCGATCTGACCGCGGGTGTGGCTCGGCGGGATCACCGCGTCCACGTATCCGCGGGCGGCCGCGACATACGGGTTGACGAGGGTGTCCTCGTACTCCTCCTGCAGCTGCAGACGCAGTGCGTCGACGTCCTCACCCTTGGCGGCCGCGTCCTTGAGCTGGCTGCGGTACACGAACCCGACCGCACCCGAGGCGCCCATGACGGCGATCTGGGCGGTGGGCCACGCCAGGTTCACGTCGGCACCCATGTGCTTGGAGCCCATGACGTCGTACGCGCCGCCGTAGGCCTTCCGGGTGATGACGGTGATCTTGCCGACCGTCGCCTCGCCGTAGGCGTAGAGCAGCTTCGCACCGCGACGGATGATGCCGCGGTACTCCTGATCGGTGCCGGGAAGGAAGCCCGGGACGTCGACCAGGGTGACGATGGGGATGTTGAAGGCGTCGCAGGTGCGCACGAACCGGGCGGCCTTCTCCGAGGCGTCGATGTCGAGGCAGCCGGCGAACTGCGTCGGCTGGTTGGCGACGATGCCGACGCTGCGGCCGTCCACCCGGCCGTAGCCGATGATGATGTTCGTCGCGTACTCGGCCTGCACCTCGAGGAACTCGTCGTCGTCGAGTATGCGACGGATGACCTCGTGCATGTCATAGGGTTGGTTCGGCGAATCCGGGATCAGGGTGTCGAGCTCGAGGTCTTCTTCGGTGAGGGTGTCCTCGATGGAACCGGCGGCCGGCTGCGCGACGGGCAGACGCGGGGCATCGGCGCGGTTGTTGCTCGGCAGGTAGCTCAGGAGTTCCTTGACGTACTCCAGGGCGTCCTCTTCGTCGGAGGCGACGTAGTGCGCGGTGCCCGACTTCGACATGTGCGTGTGGGCGCCGCCGAGCTCCTCCATCGTCACCTCTTCACCGGTGACCGTCTTGATGACGTCCGGACCGGTGATGAACATCTGGCTGGTCTGGTCGACCATGACCACGAAGTCGGTGAGCGCGGGGGAGTACACGTGACCGCCGGCCGCGGCGCCCATGATCAGCGAGATCTGCGGGATGACACCGGAAGCACGCACGTTGCGGTGGAAGATCTCGCCGTAGAGGCCGAGCGAGACCACGCCCTCCTGGATGCGGGCGCCGGCGCCGTCGTTGATGCCGATCAGGGGGCGACCGGTCTTGATCGCGAGGTCCATGACCTTGACGATCTTCTCGCCGTAGACCTCGCCGAGGCTGCCGCCGAAGACCGTCGAATCCTGCGAGAAGACGCAGACCTCGCGACCGTCGATGGTGCCGTAACCCGAGACGACGCCGTCACCGAGCGGGCGGCGCTCGGCGAGTCCGAAGTTGGTGCTGCGGTGCCGGGCGAGGGCGTCGAGTTCGACGAAGGACCCCTCGTCGAGCAGGTGGGTGATCCGTTCCCGCGCGGTGAGCTTGCCCTTGGCGTGGGTCTTCTCGACGGCGGCCTCACCCACCGGATGCTTGGTCTCCTCGAGACGATTGCGCAGATCGGCGAGCTTTCCCGCCGTCGTGTGGATGTCGGGAGCGGCGGCGTCGTCGCGCGAAGCAGTGGTCATGACTGACGATGCTAACTACCCGAGTGTGAGCCACGTCAACCGGATCAACGTGAGATATCCCTCAGGTTTACGAGCGATCGGTCGGTGGGCCGGCGGGTCGACCGTGAAACCGGTGGTATCCGTTCGTGCGGAGGCGGCGGCCAGTAGTTTCGTCAGGTATGAGTCTCGACGCCGATCTGCTCCGCACCCGTCTCACCGGCACCCGCTGGCACCGCATCGAGGTGGTCGAGGCGACCGGTTCGACCAATGCCGACCTCGTCTCGCGCGCCGCCGGCGAATCCGTCGGGGGCGCCGTGCGGATCACCACCGACCAGACCGCCGGACGTGGCCGCCACGCCCGCACCTGGACCGCGCCGGCCGGCACGCAGCTGGCCATGTCGGCCGCGCTCGACGTCGCCGACCACACCGAGGACCTGGGCTGGCTGTCGCTGCTGGCCGGACTCGCCGCCGTGCAGGGTGTCGACGACGCGATGGGGATCCGTCCGACGCTCAAATGGCCGAACGACGTGCTGATCGACGGCAAGAAGGTCGCGGGCATCCTCTCGGAATACACCCGCAGCGAGCATGCCGCAGGTGGCCCGGGAGGCGTGGCGGTGATCGGCACCGGGCTCAACACCACGATGGCGGAGGAGCAGCTGCCGGTCCCGACCGCCACCTCGCTCCGGCTCGCCACCGGCCGCGACGTCCCCCTGACCGAGCTCGCCGCGTCGTACCTGCGGGCGCTCTCCGAGCTGCTCGACCTGTGGCCGCACGACCTGGACGGGCTCGCGGCGCGGTACCGCGACGACAGCGACACCATCGGCCGCCGCGTACGGCTGGTCCTGCCCGGCAATCGTGAGGTCGTCGGCACCGCGACCGGTGTCGACCCCTCCGGCCGGATCGTCGTCGACGCCGACGGTGAGCAGGTGGTGGCCGCCGCGGGCGATGTCACCCACCTGCGGCCGGAGTGACTTCGACTCGGCTCGTCGCTCCGCTCCTCGCCGGCTCAGCCGGCGGGGCGCTGGACGCTCTTGCCGGCCATCGCCGGGATGATCGTCAGCGAAGGCAGACCGATCACCAGATGCACGATCGCGGTCTCGATGCCCACCGAGATCTGGTTGTAGGTCAGGATCGGGATCAGCACGGCCGCCACCAGCAGCAGGCCGACGATCCACCGGTAGAACTGATCGGGTGACGGCGTGACCAGGTGCAGCACGTACCAGAGCGCACCCGCGGCAAGCGCGCACAGGAAGCCGACGACGCCGAACCAGAGCTCGCTGGCGGCGACCGGGTTCCACACGCCGAACTTGCCCGACTCGTTCACCTTCTCCACGAATGCGGAGATGATCCAGGCGACGAGCCATGCCGCGAGACCGGTCACCACGCCGGTCATGACCACACCGCCGGCGAACGTGACGGGATTGATGTCCGGGCCACGACGGGGCTTGGCGGGCTGGCCCGGCCGGCCGTAGGCGCCCTGGCCCCCGTACGGATCTCCCGCATAGGGATCGGCGGCGTACGGATCGCGCGCATAGGGGTCGTTCTGGCTGCTGTAGGCACGCGACTCGGGTGTGTAACCGGACTCGTAGCGCGCGGTCCGCGGGTCGCGGGGATCCTGGTAGCTCATGGCGTTCTCCTCCCCGACCGGTCGTGAAAGCCGATGGTCGGATCTGGTGTCGGTCGGATCTGGTGTCAGGGCCCTGGCATGCTCACGGCACGAGGACGGCGGCGGTCGGCGTGATTGGCAGTCTACTGCGGCACCCGGCCGTTTATGCTGAGCCGCATGGCCTATCCGCGGGAGAACCTGGCGTCGGGGGAACGCGTCGTACTCCATCGGCACCCGCACTGGAAATGCCTGCTCGGGCCGTTCCTGTTGTTCGGGCTCCTCACCGCCGCCGCCGGCGTACTCCTCGGCGTCATCACGTCGTCGGGGTTGCGGTCGACACCGCAGACCGTGCTGCTCATCGCGGTCGCGGCGGTCTGGGCCATCGGCTTCTGCTGGTACTTCGTCCGCCCGCTGATGTCCTGGAAGACAACGCATTTCGTGCTCACCGACCGGCGGGTGATGTTCCGCAACGGAATCATCACCCGGTCGGGCATCGACATCCCGATCCGCCGGATCAACACCGTCGAGTTCCGGCACGGCCTCGTCGACCGGATGCTGCGCACCGGCACGCTGGTCATCGAGTCGGCCTCCGACGAACCGCTGTCCTTCGACGACATCCCGCAGGTGGAGAGGGTGCACGCGCTGCTGTACCACGAGGTGCTCGACGTCCACGACGACGAAGATCATCCGTGGGACGGACACCGGCGCGATTCCCACGACCAGCCCGCCGACGGTCCCGTGCACCCCGGTGACCGGGCGGAGAACCGGGGGGTCCGCGACCGATGACGACCGTGCTGCTCGCCGAGGACGACGCCGCGATCGCCGAACCGCTCGCGCGGGCGCTGTCGCGTGAGGGTTACGGCTGCGAGGTGGTCTCGACCGGGGCGGATGCCCTGGAGAAAGCCCTCGACACCCGCTATGAACTGCTCATCCTCGACCTCGGGCTACCGGTGCTCGACGGTCTGGAGGTGTGCCGGCGGGTACGGGCCCAGCGACCCGCGCTCGCGGTGCTGATGCTGACCGCACGCACCGACGAGGTGGATTTCGTGGTCGGCCTCGACGCCGGCGCCGACGACTACGTCGGCAAGCCGTTCCGCCTGGCCGAGCTGCTGGCGCGGGTGCGTGCCCTCCTGCGGCGTCGCCAGCCCGGCGACGTCGTCCTCGAGGGCGGTGCCCTACGCCTGGACGCGCGGGCACGCCGCGTCCTGGTGAACGGACACGACCTCACCCTGGCCAACCGCGAGTTCGACCTGCTGCGCTTCCTCATGGAACGCGCGGGCGAGGTGGTGACGCGCGAGGAGATCCTCACCGAGGTGTGGGGTTCGGCCGACCTGCGGTCGTCGAAGACCCTGGACATGCACATCTCGTGGCTGCGCCGGAAGATCGGCGACGACCGCCACGACCGTCCCCGCCACATCGTGACCGTGCGCGGCGTCGGATTCCGGTTCGACCCCTAGTCGTCTCATGCGCCGTCGCCTGCTCACGACCATGATCGCCGTCCTGCTGGCGGTCGGTGGGCTGCTGGGCATCCCGCTGAGTGTCGTCGCGTGGTGGTGGGTCGCCGACAACGCGCATCAGGACCTCGACAATCGGCTGAAGGTCATCGCAGACCAGCTGATCCGGCAGGAGGGGGCCGACGGCCGGATCCCGCCGGAGTCCCTCGACCGTGAGGCGTTCCAGCTGCTGCTGCCGCCGAACGGCAGCCTGATCGTCACCTTCCCCGACCTCACCGGCACCCTGCAGCGCACGGTGGTCGGGGCGGACATCAGCGAGCCCCGGCTCTCGGAGTCCATCGCGCTCGGCGCAGCCGGGACGCTGACCCTGTCCATCCCGCGCGACGAGGTGCGCAACGACCAGTTCACCGCCGCCTCGATCGTGGCCGTCATCGTCGTCGCGTCCGTCATCGGCGGCACGCTCGTCGCCGCGGTCACCGCGGGTCGGATCGTCGATCCGCTGACCGATCTCGCCGATCGGGCCGCGACCATGGGCCGGGGCGACTTCCGGACCCAGTGGAAGATGTACGGCATCGCCGAACTCGATCGGGTGTCGCGTGCACTGGCCGACGCGAACGCCGAACTCGCCCTACGCCTCGAGCGCGAGCGAGAGGTCGCCGGTGACGCCTCCCACCAGTTGCGCAGCCGCCTCACCGCGATCCAGCTGCGCCTGGAGGAACTCTCCCTGCACGATGACCCCGCGGTCGTCACCGAGGCCGAGGCCGCCCTCGATCAGATCGAGCGGCTCTCCGCCGAACTCGACGAGCTGGTCGAGGCGTCCCGGGCCGACGAACCCGCGCCCGAGTTCGTCGACGTGTCGGACATGCTGACGACGCTGGTCGGGGATTTCCGGCACGCCTTCGAGGCGAGGGGCCGCGAACTGCTGGCGACCTTCGACGGCGTCCCGCACGCGCTGACCGCGAACCCGGGTCGTCTCCGGGAGGCGGTCAGTGTGCTGGTCGACAACGCCCTGCAGCACGGCCGCGGGACCTGCCGGATCCACGTCGGCACCCTGCCCGCGGGCGATCTGGTGCGCATCACCGTCGCCGACGAGGGTGACGGGGTCGCCGACGAGATCGCCGCACACATCTTCCGTCGGGGTTTCTCGGCCGGGCGACGGCCCGGCGCGGGCCGGAGCGGGGTCGGCCTGTCACTCGCGCGGGCATTGATCGAATCCGACGGTGGCCGACTCGAACTGACCGTCCGGCGACCGCCGGTGTTCGCGATCGTCGTGCCCGCGCGGCTGGTCACCGGACGCGATCAGCTCGGCACCGACCGGGGCGACTCCGAACTCGCCGACGAGATCGACGAGAACTCCGGCCGGTCCCCGCGATCGGGCGTCAGGCGTGACCGAGTTCCTCATCGTTGAGCTCGGCGAGCGAGGGGTGCAGGTCGGTCGATCCGGCGTCCCCGCCGCGCAACTGTTCTTCGGGGAAGGCGAACTTGCGCAGTGCCCAGAACCGGAACGCCATCTGCATGAGGTTGCCGATGATGTAGCCGAGCACGAAGTCGATGACCACGATCTCGGACACGCTCAGGTTGGAGCGCATGTCGAAGATGTTGTTGGCGACGAACAGTGGAGCGGCCTGGAGGATGACGCCGATACCGCTGATGGCGAAGAACAGCATCGCCTCGTGGTGACGTTCGCGGCCGCCGCGGTTCTTGAACGCCCACTCGCGATTGAGGATGTAGCTCAGGATGGTGGCCAGGACGCCGGCAATGACCTTGGCGATGACCGGCTTGGTCTCCAGGACCGTGAGGCTCAGGCTGTAGAAGATGGCGAGGTCGAAGACGAAGGTGGTCCCGCCGACCATCGCGAACTTGATCAGTTCGTGGTGCCGCATCACGAGCCGACGGACCGGCGCTGGGAGGCGGGCGATCATCTCGTCGATCAATGGCACAAGATCCGAGTGTACGAAACGAAACCGCCGGGACACGTGCCGGGCGGTTGTGCGAATGATGCCGCATACATGCCACGATGGTGCGCGTGAATTCACGCGAGCAGGTCGGCGGGGCCGTGTCCCCGTCGTCGCAGGTGCCGCCGGTCCCTGAATCGGGGCGCCCGGGCGGCCGGGCGTCGGGGATGCCGACCGTGACGATGATCGGCGGCGGCCAACTCGCTCGGATGACCCACCAGGCCGCCATCGCCCTGGGCCAGTGCCTGCGGGTACTGGCGGCCTCGGAATCCGATCCGGCCGCCCAGGTGAGCGCCGACATCGTCCTGGGGTCGCACGACGACCTCGACGATCTGCGGCGCGCCGCGTCCGGGTCGGTCGCGGTGACCTTCGACCACGAGGGCGTCCCGCTGGCGCACCTGCAGGCACTCGAAGCCGACGGCGTCGCGGTGCTGCCGCCGTCGAAGGCGCTGCATTTCGCGCAGGACAAGCTCGCCATGCGGGTCCGGCTGGCCGAGCTCGGACTGCCCGTGCCCGACTTCGCCGACCTGTCCGGGGACCGGGCCGCGGCCCGGTCTCGTCTGATCGAGTTCGGCGAGGCCAACGACTGGGCCATCGTCGTCAAGGCGGTCCGCGGCGGTTACGACGGCCGCGGGGTGTGGCTCGTCGACGGCGCGGACGACGCTCTCGCGGTCTTCGACGAGTACCCCGACGACGCACCGGCGCTGCTCGCCGAACAGAAGGTGCCGATGCGACGAGAGTTGTCGGCGATGATCGCGCGGTCGCCGTTCGGTCAGGGTGGGGCGTGGCCGGTGGTCGAGACCATCCAGCGCCACGGGCAGTGCGCGGTCGTCCTGGCACCGGCTCCCGGGCTCGACGACGAGGTCGCCGCGCAGGCACAGCAGATGGCGTTGCGGCTGGCCGACGAGCTCGGTGTGGTCGGTGTGATGGCGATGGAACTCTTCGAGACCGTCGACGGCGAGCTGGTCGTCAACGAGCTGGCGATGCGTCCGCACAACAGCGGGCACTGGACGATGGACGGCGCGGTGACCTCGCAGTTCGAGCAGCACCTGCGCGCCGTCCTCGACTATCCGTTGGGCAGCACGGCACCGAGTGCGCCGGTGACGGTGATGGCCAACATCCTCGGCGCGGCGGACGCACCGGCGATGTCGATGGACGAGCGGCTGCACCACCTCATGGCCCGGATGCCCGAGGCCAAGGTGCATCTCTACGGCAAGGGCGAGCGGCCCGATCGCAAGATCGGGCATGTGAACATCGTCGGGCGCGAAGGGGATTCGCCGGAGTCGGTACGGGAGCGTGCCGAACGCGCGGCCCAGTGGATGTCGCGGGCGACGTGGACCGACGGATGGGATGAACATTCATGAGTGAGACGCACGGCCCGCGGGTGGGCCTGATCATGGGCAGTGATTCGGACTGGCCGACGATGAAGGCGGCCGCCGAGGCCCTCGCCGAGTTCGACGTGCCGTTCCAGGTGGGCGTCGTCTCGGCTCACCGCACACCGCAGCGCATGCTCGACTACGCGGCAGGGGCGGCGGGCCACGGCATCGAGGTGATCATCGCGGGAGCCGGTGGCGCCGCGCATCTTCCGGGCATGGTCGCGTCGGCGACCCCGCTGCCGGTGATCGGGGTACCGGTCCCGTTGCGGCATCTCGACGGACTGGATTCGCTGCTGTCGATCGTGCAGATGCCCGCCGGGGTCCCGGTGGCCACGGTGTCGGTCGGCGGCGCCCGCAACGCCGGGCTGCTCGCGGTCCGCATCCTCGCCGCCGCCGACGCCGACCTGCGCGCCCGGATGGTCGAATTCCAGCAGGGGCTCGAACAGATGGTTCTCGACAAGGACGCGGCACTCCAGCAGGAACTGCTGGGGGAGTAGCACTTCCGCCGATCAGATCGTCGGCTGCAGGCCGAGCTTCGCGGTGAAGAAGTCGATGACCCGATCGTAGGCCTCGCGGGTCGGTTGCCCTGGCTCGTCGCGGAGGTCCTCGGTGAGCACCGAATGTGGCCGCGGCAGCATCGAATCCGGGTTCGCGGACTCGTCGGGTAGCTCGATGCCGATGAAGGCGTCGCCGAGGATCTCCCGGAGATACGCGAATCGGGCTCCCGGCACCAGACGGTCGCCCTGGAAACGCAGACCCATCACCTCGAGGCCGCGTGCGCACCGCGCCTGCACCAGAGCGAGATCCGACTCGCTCACGTCGATGGCCCGCGCGCGTCCCGGCAACACCGCGAACGGCAGTGAGGGCTGGGACAGCACCGGGGCGAGCATCCGCTCGTCGGTGGCCATCGCGAGTGCGAACCCGCCGGTGAAACACATCCCGACGGCACCGACCCCGGGGCCGCCGCACCGGTCGTGTTCGCGGGCGGCCAACGCCCGCAGCCACGACGCGACCGGTGACGTCTTGCCGGTGGCCAGGATCGTGAACTCGCGGGTGATGCAGGCCCGGGCGATGGTGCCGAGCATGTTCGTCGCCGAGCCGACCGCGCCGAGGTTGTCCGGGCGAGGATCACGGCCGTCGACGCCGAACAGCGACGGCAGCACCGCGGTGGCGCCCGCCCCGGCCACCCGGCGCGCGACGTCGGCGACCTTGGGGCTGATCCCCGGCATCTCGGCGATGACGATGACGGCGGGACCACTGCCGAGGCGATGCACCCGGCGGGTGGTCCCGTACAGGGTCACGTCCTCGGCGACGAAGTCGTCGAGCGGGTCGTCGGCCATCAGATCACGCCGCGTGCAGTGTGCCGAGGAGCGCGGAGTCGAAGAGTCGCGCCGGGATGCGGGCACCCTGGGCGATGTCCGGCGAGTCCGACGGCACCACCCGCGGACCGGTCACCCGGTAGTGCCGGTTCTTGCGGATCAGGCCGAAGGTCCCGGCGGCCTGCACGTTTCGGACCCAATCGGTGTGCCGCCCGTACGTGAGGATGATGGTGAGACGATCGCCGTCGACCCACGCCATCACCGGGATGGAGTAGTGCCTGCCGGACTTGCGTCCGACGTGCTCGACCATCGCGTACGGAGCCAGTCTGGGCGCCCATTGTCGCTGGATGGGGTTGGTCACTCGCTTGTTCAGCCGGGCCACCACGCGGGGGATTCGCATGTCCCCACTGTGCCCGATCGGCGGCGTGCCCGCGGGGTTCACGACAGGATCAGGGTGGCCTTTTCCATCTCGGCGATCGCCGCGAGCCGTTCCGGTGAGGCCGCGGAGACGTGGACGAGGCTGCCGCCCGCCAGCAGAGGTGCCAGGAGGTGAGCGATCACCCGGTCGCCGGAGTACCACGGCCGGGTGGACACCACGCGGGCGCCCGGTCCGATTCCCTCGCGCTCAGCCGTCGCCCGGGCGTCGTCGAGCACCTCGCCGATGGGGGCGCCCTCCAGGGTGGCCGATGCAGGGTACCGAGACGAGAACTGATCGCCGTGGACGCGGACGACGCTGCCGTAGTCGCCGACGCCGGGCGGCAGGTCGCGCAGCGGCAGCGCGAACGGATCGAGCGAGGCGACCACGACCTCGTCGACGTCGGGATGGCTGTCCAGGCGATCACGGCTGGTGAACACGATCATCGGGTCTTCGGTGGAGTCGAAGTGCACCTCGGCGCCCGCCCAGAGCGCGCCCAGCAGGATGCCGGCCGTCTGCCAGTGCTCCGGGAGATCGACCGCGACGACATCGCCTTCGGCGACCCCGATCTCGTCGCGTAGGTAGTTCGCGGTCTTGGCCGCCCAGTTGCCGAGGGTCGCCGCCGAGAGCTCGGTGCGCTCACCGGTCGCGTCGTCGTAGTAGGTCAGCAGCGGACGCGAATGATCGGCGACCGCGGCGAAGATCGCGTCGGTGAGAGTGTTCGGAGTCAGTTCACGCACATGGGCCCCTCGTTGCCCGCGGTGATCGGCGGGCGCTTGTTGCCGACGCGCTCGCTCGCCGGCGTGTTGTCGGTCTGGTCGCCGGTGTCGCTGATCGAGCCCGGACCGGCGTAGGTGTTGGTGAGCACCACCTTCAACTGATCGTCGCCGAGGGCGGGATCGGCGACGACCTGGGCGCCGCCGAGATCCTTGGCGAGGAGCCGAGCGGCGTCGCTCTCCTCCTTGGCGTACACGATCGAGTCCTTCGTGTCGGCCTTGCCGCTGGAGGTGGCTCCGACCCGGAAACCCTTGTTGGTCAAGATGTTCGCGACGTTCGAGGCGAGCCCGTCGATGGTGCCGGCGTTGACCACGTCGACCGTGTAGTCGCCGCGCTGGATGCCCTGCGTCTGCTTCGGTGCCAGCAGGTCACCGGTGAAGGCCTGGACCTCGCGCGGGTCCACCTGGACGACGCTCTGCTGACCGTCCTCGCTCCAGCCCTGCTCGGTCACGATCGGGATGGTCGCGAACTTCACCCGGCCGCCGCTGAGATCCTTGAGCTGTTCGGCGAACCGGATGATGTCCCAGTCGTCGTCGATGACCACCGATCGCGACACCGCGTCCTGCAGCTCCGACAGCTTACCCGGATCGGTCAGGGTGTTCGCCGAGATGATCTTCTGCGTCAGCGACGCCATGAACGCCTGCTGACGGGTGATGCGGTCGAGATCGCCGCGGGGGAGGCCGTGGCGCTGGCGCACGAAGCTGAGCGCCTTGGGCCCGTCGAGAGTCTGACGGCCGGCGCGGAACCGCGCGCCCGTGAAGGGATCCCGGACCGCGTCGTTCAGGCAGACGTCGATGCCCCCGGCCGCGTTCGTCAGCAGCACGAACCCCAGCAGGCCCACCTCCGCGTAGTGGTCGACCTGCACGCCGGTCAGGTTGGCGACGGTGTCCACCAACGCCTTCCGGCCAGCCAGGGTGCCCTCGGACTCGGCCTCGCTCTCGGATTTGCCATCGGTGACCGCTTGCGCGCGAACGGTTTCGCGCGTCGTGCCGTAGGCGGCGTTGATCTTGCTCATCCCGACACCGGGTACGTCGACATACGAGTCGCGGGGGATCGAGATCGCGGTCGCCGACGAGCCGTCGTCGGGGATGCGGATCAGCAGGATGGTGTCGGTGTTGGTCGCCACCTCGTCGCCCGACCGCAGGAGTCGGAGTTCCTCCGGCGACAGCGGATTGCCCTTGGCGTCGGTCCGCGAATCGGTGCCCACGAGGAGGATGTCGACGGCCCCGTCTTCGGCGCCACCGCCGAGATCGAGTCCGCCGAGCTGGGTGATGCGGGTCTGCAGATCCGACATCGTGTTCCAGGCGTATCCGGTGCACAACAGCACCGCCACCGAGGCGACCGCGATGAGCGCACGACCCCAGCCGGCCCCCGGGGTCCGGGCACCTTTGCGTCGGCTGTCCGCCGGCGGCTTCGACGGTGGTTCCGGTGTCGACGACGTCGCCGCCGTGCGTCGGTCGCCGGACTTCGGTCCGGTCTGCTTCGGTCCGGCCGATTTCGGTCCAATCTGCTTGGGTCCGGTCTGCTTGGGTCCGGTCGGCTTCGGGTCGGTGGACTGACGTGCGGTCGGCTTCCGCGGGCTCGTCTTGGGGTCGCCCGGCTTCTGCTCGGACGTCCGCTTAGCGGCCGGGGCCGGGCGGGTGTGGATCTCGCCGGAGGTGCGTCGGACGGGCCGCGGCTCGCCGGGGCGGCGCTGCCGGGTAGGGGTGGGTTCCACGGCTTCTGGCGTGGCTCGTCGACCGCCGGGGGCGCGACGTTCGGAGTTGCGGGTGTCGGCGGCCGGCCGACGCCGGGGGT